>CAXUEB010000140.1:0-2771 GCA_964249775.1 uncultured Spirosoma sp. | reverse complement strand
TTGACGTTCAGAATTTTGTGGTATGAGAACTTAGCGTTCACGCGGCTCTGCTCAATCTGCCGGCGCAGAAACTCGTCTTCGTGGTTGTTTAAGCCTTCGTCTTCGCTGTCGTCGTTAACCCAGATATCGGCGTGTTTGCGCTCCATCTCGCTGGGCATCATACCCGAAAAAATGGCGTTGCGGGCAAAGCCGGTCGTCGTGGGCAAAATCGAGTAATAGTGGGACTCTTCCTCAACGGTGAAGTATTCGGTCAGCAGCGGCTCAATCACTTTCCACTGATCGTAGCGCAGATTGTCGATGAGAATGAAAAAGAGCGGGGCCGCGCCCGCGCTGCCGTTTTGGTCGAGCAGGGGAAACACCTTCTTGCGCATCAACTGATGCGACATCAGCGGGCTGTCCGTTTTGGAATCGTTGAGCCAATCCTCGTATTCATCCATGACGAACTTACAGAAGGTTGCGTTGGCTTCGCTTTTCTGCATGTTCAAGACCTCGGCCATGCTTTTATCCTGCGAACCGTCGAGTTCGAGTTCCCAGTAGATCAGCTTCTTGTACACGTCCGCCCACTCGTCAAACGTCATCCGGTCGTTGTACTGCATCGAAATGTTGCGGAAGTCCTGCTGGTAGCCGATGTTGGTGCGCTCGGTTACCAACCGCTTGTTATCTAAGATTTTCTTGACCGATAAGAGAATCTGATTGGGGTTGAGGGGCTTGATGAGGTAATCGGCGATTTTGGAACCGATGGCCTCTTCCATGATATGCTCTTCCTCGCTCTTGGTAATCATGACGACCGGCAGATTCGGCCGGATCTGCTTAATCTGCGATAAGGTTTCCAGACCGGTCATGCCGGGCATCATTTCGTCCAGAAACACCACGTCGAACCGGTCCTGATCGACTTTTTCAAGCGCGTCGGCTCCGCTGTTTACGGGCGTCACGTCGTAACCTTTGTTTTTTAGAAACAAGATATGGGGCTTGAGCAGATCAATCTCGTCGTCGGCCCAGAGTATCGAATAGGTTTGCATGTTGGCTTGATTTGGGGATGGTGACCGGCTCCGGGCAGCAATCGGTGGCCGTTAAAAACTGGTCTTCTTTAAACCCCAAACGACCGCTTGTGTTCGGGCGGTTCGGCCAAGCGGGTCTGAGTCACGTTTTTAACAAGATTTAACAGCAGCGCGCGTAACCCGGCTGGGCTACCGGGTAAACAACCGGCTCACCCGTTCTAAATCTTCGGGCGTGTCGATGCCGTGGCTGTCTGCGGTCGTCACGACGGTGCGAATACAATAACCATGTTCGAGCCAGCGGAGTTGTTCAAGGCTTTCGGCCCGTTCGAGGAGGGAAGGCGGCAGTTGCGTAATGCGGCTCAGTACGTCGGTCCGGTAAGCGTACAAGCCGATGTGCTTGTAGTAGGTGTGGTGCTCCAGCCAGTCGGCAAGCGGCCGGTCGCGCTGGTACGGAATCGGTTGGCGGCTGAAATACAGCGCGTCGCCCCCCATGCTGAGCACCACCTTCGGCGTATTCGGGTTGGTCAGGGTTTGGGCATCGTCAATTTTTTTAACCAGCGTGGCCAGTTCCGTAGCGCCGTCCAGTACCGACGTTAGCAAGTCGATCTGGGCGGGTTGAATAAACGGCTCATCACCCTGAATGTTGACGACGTAGTCCACCGCAGCCACCACACCGGCCCCAACAAGTTGCTCAACGGCTTCGCAACAACGGTCGGTACCACTGGGATGATCCGCCGATGTCATCACCACTTCGCCCCCGAAGCCGGCTACGTGCGCCCGGATGCGTTCGTCGTCCGTCGCCACCACGACCCGACTCAGCGAACGGGCCTGCCGCGCCTGCTCAACGACGCGCTGAATCATGCTTTTGCCGCCGATGTTGGCGAGTGCTTTCGCCGGAAAGCGCGTTGACGCATACCGGGCGGGAATGATACCAAGAATGACCACCGGACCAAAAAAGAATGCAGCGGCAAAGTAACGCGAAAACGGGCTAATCTTCGTTCATCCGTGCAACAAGCCGGATTTTCGGCTATTTTTACGAACAGTGCCGAAACCCGATTACTTAACGGCGTCTTGGTCTATCTTACCCATGAAGACTTATCTGCTCATTGCGACTCTACTCGTTGGTCTTACTCACCTGGCGTATGCCCGTTCGCCGGTGGTTGTGGACTCAGTTGGCGTCGAGAGAAAAGGGGGTAAGCGCTTCATTTTGCACCGCGTTGATGAAGGTCAGACGCTTTTCGCCATCGCTCGCCGGTACGGTACGTCGGTCGCCAGTCTCAAGGCCGCCAACCCCGATATTGGCGACGCCGTTCGGTACGCCCAGGTCGTGCGCATTCCGGCCGCCGGAGCGCCAGCGGCCGGCCCCGATCGTAAGCAGGAAAAGGCCGTTCAAAAAGCGGCTCGCCAGGAAGAAAAGGCGCAGCAGCGCGAGGCCAAAGCCGAACGCAAAGCCGCCGAGAAACCAGTAGCGCCGAAGTCGGTTGCCACGCAGCCCGCAACCAAACCAGCCGCCGAAGCCGACGACAACAGTCGATCGGGCATTCACGTGGTTGAGACCGGGCAAACGCTGTACAGTTTGGCCGTGCGGTACGGCGTTTCGCAGGCCGACCTGCGCCGGTGGAATGGCTTAGCGGCCAACAACGTCTTGATTGGGCAGGCCCTTATCGTTTCCGAGAAGGCGTACCAAGCCCGCGTGCCGGACAAGCCCCTGCCTAACCCGCCCGCTAAGATCCCCGACGCGCCCGCTCGCCCCGTCGCTACCAAGTCGGAACC
>CAXUEB010000139.1:9551-13755 GCA_964249775.1 uncultured Spirosoma sp. | reverse complement strand
AAATAAAAAGCGTTAGCGTGCCGCTTAGGCCACGGCTCGGTTGCGGTACTGCACCCGCGGCGGCAAAGCCGCGAACCCGGCTAAGACCTGCTTGGTCAAGCCGGGTTTGGTAAGCGCCGAATCGGGTAGGGGATGGGAGGCCGTAAAACTTTTTAGTTTCAGGTACTCGATAGCGGGATTGTCGGCCGCGTAGCCTTTCGGCGGCCGTTGCAGGGCATCCTCGCGGCTCAGGCCGTTGAAGTGCTTGGTAAACATCGGCTGGACGAACAGGCTCTCAAACTCATCCAGATTGTAATCGATCTCCTGCCGGATGGTGGCCAGCACAGTCGCATCGGGCATGTACAAACCACCCGCCACGAAGCTGCCGCCGGGTTCCAGGTTAAAATAGTAACCCGCCGATTCCAAGGCTTTGCCGCCTTTGTTGAACCACGCCCCAAAGTTGACCTTGTAGGGCGTTTTGTTGGGGCCGAAGCGCGTGTCGCGGTTGATGCGAAACACGCACTGCTTGGGCTGCAAAGCTGATTCGGCGATGGCCGGGTCCTGGGCATTCAGACCGTCGAGCAGCTGGGCGACGAACTTAAGCAAATCCTGGCGGGCGACTTCGTAGATGGCTCGGTTCGCGTCGAACCAAGGTTTGTTGTTATTGGCTTTCAGATCGGTCAGAAATTGGAGGGTGGCGGGTTGCAGCATGGGTGACGGGCGCGGTATGATTCACAAACGTTGGCAAGTTAAAACGTGTCGTCCAGTAAACCGCAACAAATCCGACGCCCTCGACACCCACTAAACAAACGGGCCAATCTCCGTCTGGAAACTGGCCCGTTTGCTGTTTGGTCAACCCGCTACTGTTTTCGGACCGGAACAACTTTCCGCTCGTTACCGCGAATGACCTCAATTAAATAAGCGCCCGTCGGCAGGTTGCCCGCCCGCAGGGTTTGTTCATTCTGGTTGGCCGGCACAACGATTTGCTGACGGGTGCGGCCGTTCAGATCAATGAGCCGTAAACTGGCGTCCTGTCCGTTTGCGTTGACCCGTACCGTAATGCTTTCCTCAAACGGATTAGGATACGCCGTCACCCGCAGGGTTTCGGATGATTCGTCCGACGATTCCACGGCGGCCATTCGATTAGCCGGCGTACCGCACGAACCACTAACGGCCGGGCCGGTGCCCGACGGTGTGTAACTGGCGCTGGTGGTCATCACAAGCTTATCAACCCGAATGCCGTCTTCCCGCATCCACAGGTTCAACGTGTGCGCGCCCGGCGTCGTCACGTCTACGCGGAAGGCGGTCGAACCGGCGGCTTTAAGCCAGGTCCAGTTCTGGCTGCCGTTGTTGTAATTGGCGGTGGCCGGGTTCAACGTTACGGCATTGCCGTCCAAACCGAGGTGAAACGAATCGTCGTAAACGCCGTCTGGTCCGGCGGCCATGCGCACCCAAACGTAGTACGTGCCGGTGGTGGTGAAGTTCAGGCTGTAATCCAGCCGCGGACCAACTAAGCTGTTCTGTACGTTCGTGTTGCGGCCGGTGATGGTCATGGCCGAGCCATTCGACGCGCTGCTGACGGCCAAAGGTGTCCAACTCCGGTTGGCAGCCGCGCCGGTGCCCGTTGTTCGCGAGCTGAAACCTTCGGCCTCAAACACGACCTGACCGCCCGTTTCGCGGTAGCAGGCCGTTGTCGGCGTGGCTGCCTGGGTTTGGAACTGGGCCGTGGCGTAGGTAGTGCCGCAAGTTGGTCGCACGCGCCAGTCGTACGTAGTGGCGGCCGTCAGGCCCGTTAAGGCGTAAGATGTAGCACTGACGGTTACGTCGCTCGACCAGGTGGTGCTGGTTGCGGGCTTAACTGACACCGCATACGACGAACTACCCGCCACTGCGTTCCAAGACAACGTCGCGCCGGACTGGGACACGTTCGTCGTTGCCAGACCCGTCGGCGCGCCACAGTTGGCCGTGTACGTCAGCGTAACGGTATCTTTGATAACGGACAGCCCGTTGTTGACAATCAGTTCAAACGGTAAAGCCGTACCCGACGGCGTAGTGTTGGCCACCGTAAACGTGATTGAATCGGGCGTGGATTGCAGCATGGCCAGGCCATTGTACGTTTTGGCGGGGCCGGTAGCCGTCACGTAACTGCTCAGAGCCGCGGCCGATACGGTGTAGCTGGCGGGCTTGATACTGAAGTTCTGGAAATTATACTGGAGGGCACTCGTTGTCTGGGCAAACTGCGTGGGGCCGGTGGCCGTTGCCCGGCCGTAGAACGTTGAAATGCGCAGCAGCCGCCGGTTCATCTCCGACGTGCTGTTGCAGATGGTGACAATCCGAGACGACGCGGGCCAGAAACCATCGTTGGCCGGGCCGACTTCGGGTGTGAAGCCGTAAATCTTGCTTTTGGCCACTACCTCGCCGTACTCCCAGTCGAGGGTGGTGCCGTTGGCTTTGTAGCCTACCGTTTCGTAGGAGTTGCCACTGCGAAACCCATTTTCGGCCGTCAGATAGGTTGATGCTTGGCGGAAAAGGCCAATTTCGGAACCAGTATTCGGGTTGTAGCTGTCGAACGGGTACAGGCAGTAGTTGCCGTACGAGTGAAAATTGGTGGCTGTCACGAACTGGCGCTGCTGCATAAAGTTGCGCATCACGACGGTTTCGGATTCCGAGAAGGCATTCGGACCCCGGTAGGTTTCCGACGAGGGCGTCGGCGACGAGCCGGTGTTGTCGAGGCCGAAGTTGAATGAGTAGTTCCGGTTTAGGTCGACGCCGTAGGTGCCATTGCTGTTAAGCCGGCGGTTTTTGCGCCACATGCCGCCCCCGTTGGGGTTGGTCGATTGGTTATACACGTAGCCGTCGGGGTTAACGCAGGGCACGAAGTAAATTTCGGAACTGTTCAGCAGCGTCCGTACTTCCTTGTCCGTTCCGTAGTTTTCCAGCACGTGCCACATAAAGAAAATTAACTGGCTCAAACTCATGGGTTCGCGGGCGTGGTGCAGCGCGTTGAGCAGCAGTTCCGGCTCCGCTTCGTCGACGTCGGGATTGTCGCTAATCTTGACCACGTACAACGGCCGCCCACCGACGGACTGACCGATAGCTGTTTTGGCCGAAATCAGGTTTGGGTAGCGCGCCCGCATCCGGTCGAGGGTGGCTTCTAACTCGGCGAAGGTGTAGTAACCACCCATCGAACCTAAGCTAAAGTTGGTCGGCGTGGCAACCGCGGCCCGCGCTTTGGTACCCTGCCGGGCGGCTTCCCGGTCAATTTGCGCGTTGATTTGCTGGTAGTGCTTTTCTAAGTCTTTAACCAAGACGTTTACCCGGAAACCATTGCGCTTGAACAGATCAACGTCCGCCTGCGATACTTCGGCCATAAATGTTTTCTTATCGTAGCTGAAATGGTCGATTTCTAACCCGTTGTTGAATAAGTATTCCAGCCGTTCGGGAGCAATTAAGACACTGACGCGGTGGTACTGCATGCGCTGAGCCAGACAAGCGGGGCTTACGAGCAGCGTCCATAACAAGGCGAGTAAGTATAGTTTTTTCATGAGGGGGATGGTTTACGAATTATTGAACAGAAGTAATTCTTAGTCGATTTTGTTTAAAGAAATATATTTATTAAAAAAGTAATCATAAATTGATTGTTGATGAAATGATGATCGCAAGTTGGGTGATTCGTTATGAGCACGTGTGGTATTCACTTCTGGTAACGGCAACGGCGTCATTAGGGCCAGCGGAGTGGGTAAGTTGACGTTCCGCATAGTTCTATTGGGCGAGATTGCAGTCCAAACGGCCCGCGTCAGCATCATGCCCGGCGAGTGAACGTCGGTGGCTGGTGCGTAGAAACAACCGCTGATCTATTTTTAGCGGGTTAATGCGATATAGAGAAAACCAATACTTTTGGGAAAGCCAATAGGGGTAATGAGTCACGTACGTGTCGAATGATTATCAACGACCCATAGGCGCAGTTACCGCGCAGTTTGTCAACCAACTCTTTTCAACGTACCTAACGTTTAGCACCATGCAACGCAGTCGGTTTTACGGATTAATGTTCCTGACAGTACTGATCGGCCTAACGGGCTGTTCGCGCGAAAACCGCGAAGAAGTTGGGCCTTACGAGCCGGATCAGCGAACCTACAACTTAAGGGGTTTTGACCAGCTCGACCTGGGCAGCGCCTTTGTCATCAACGTGCAGCCGGGAGCTACCTCACGCATTCAAGTCGAAGGC
>CAXUEB010000139.1:1091-9541 GCA_964249775.1 uncultured Spirosoma sp. | reverse complement strand
GGCGACCGCCGAAGCCTGGACGACTTGGTGCTATCGGTCAGCAGTGGTACGTTGAAGGTCTACTACCAGGGATACTCCTCTCGGAGGTACACCACGACCATTACAATTACGATGCCGACCCTGCGCGGGGTGGTTTTCTCGGGGGCCAGCAAATCGACCATTACGGGTTTTACGAACCCGAATGACTTAGCCATTACGTTGTCCGGCGCTTCCCAGTGTGAGTTTACCGGAGGGGCTGCCCGCACGACAATTGACCTGGGCGGTGCTTCGTTGTTGCGGCTAAACGGCAGCGGAACAATTCTGTCGGCGGCCTTATCGGGGGCATGCCGTTTAGAGGGGTTCGATTACCCCGTTGCGGAAGGAACCCTTAATGTTGCCGGTGCCAGCAACGCATCCGTCAACGTGGCGTCAAGCCTAACCGTCGATGCCAGCGGGGCCAGTTCGGTTCGGTACCGTGGCCAGCCTACGCTGCGCCAGCGCACGAGCGGAGCCAGCACCGTGCAGCCTGAGTAAGAACACCCCACACTAAGCCGATATGGTTAGCCCAGTTGCCCATAATCCGGTGGGCGGTATTGGGCGTGGCCTTTCCCGCCAGAATTCGTATCTTTGCGTAGCTAATCGGATAAGAAACTTACGCAATGATTACGGTACAAAATGTGTCGCTTCGGTATGGCAAGCGGGTGCTGTTCGACGACGTTAACATAAAATTTAACACCGGCAACTGCTACGGCGTTATTGGTGCCAACGGGGCGGGAAAGTCGACGTTCCTCAAAATTTTGTCGGGCGAGATTGAAGCCCAAACGGGCAGCGTCAGCATTACGCCCGGCGAGCGGATGTCGGTGCTCAACCAGAACCAGTCGGCTTACGACGAGTTTCCGGTGCTGCAAACGGTCATTATGGGCAACCAGCGCCTGTACGACATCATGCAGGAGAAAGACGCCCTCTACGCCAAAACCGATTTCTCGGACGCCGACGGTGAGCGGGCCGGCGAACTCGAAGCGGAATTTGGCGAAATGAACGGCTACGACGCCGAGTCCGACGCGGCCGCGCTGCTATCGGGGCTGGGCATCAAGGAAGATCAGCACTACGCCCAGATGGCTGACCTGAACGGTTCGGAGAAGGTGCGCGTGCTGCTGGCGCAGGCCCTGTTCGGTAACCCCGACATTCTGCTCTTAGACGAGCCGACCAACAACCTCGACGTGGAATCGAGCATCTGGCTCGAAAATTTTCTGGCCAATTTCACCAACACCGTCATCGTCGTTTCCCACGACCGGCACTTTCTGGATCAGGTTTGTACGCAGATCGTGGACGTTGACTTCGCCAAGGTGAAGCTGTATCCGGGCAACTATTCGTTCTGGTACGAGTCGAGCCAACTGGCCCAGAAGCAGCGGCAAGACCAGAACAAGAAGACCGAAGAAAAACGCAAAGAACTGGAAGAATTTATCCGGCGCTTTTCGGCTAACGCGTCGAAGTCGAAGCAGGCCACCAGCCGCGCCAAACTGCTCGAAAAGCTGACGATTGACGATATTCAGCCCTCATCGCGGAAATATCCTTACGTCAACTTTAAACCCGAGCGCGAACCCGGCGACCAGATTCTGGCCGTCGAGAACCTGACTTACACCGCCGAAGACGGCCAGAAGCTGTTCGACAATCTGTCGTTTACGGTCAACCGCAAAGACAAAATTTTTCTCTACAGCCGCGACGGCCTGGCGGTGTCCGCGCTGATGGACATTCTGGGCGGCACGCGTAAAGCCGATTCGGGTACGTTTAAGTGGGGCGTTACGATTACCATGTCGTACTTCCCGAACGATACCGAAAAAGACAAATTTTTCCAGACCGACCTAAACTTGGTGGACTGGCTGCGGCAGTACTCGGCCGAAAAAGATGAGAGCTTTATCCGGGGCTTTCTGGGTCGGATGCTGTTCTCGGGTGAGGAGTCGTTGAAGAAAGCGGGCGTGTTGAGCGGGGGCGAAAAAGTGCGGTGTATGCTGTCGAAGATGATGCTATCGGGCGCGAACGTCTTGATCTTGGACGAACCCACCAACCACCTCGACTTGGAATCCATCGAATCGCTCAACAACGGGCTGATCGACTTCAAAGGCCCGGTGCTGTTCACCAGCCACGACCACCAGTTTGCCCAGACCGTCGCCACCCGCGTCATTGAAATCACCCCGGCGGGCATCTTAGACAAGCTGATGACCTACGACGAGTACATTTCCGACGAGCGCGTCAAGCAGCAGCGCGAGGAGTTGTACGAAGCGGTGGCGTAGCGTCTTAGCATGGGTGAGTCAGAAATAAATAAGCACCAAAAAGCCGCGCTCAATCTCTATTGACGCGGCTTTTTGGTGCATGACATTGTGTTGATAACATCACCTGTTTAGTCCTGTACAGAGGTTTGGTGCCCCCTTGCTGCGTTCGGTTTCTTACCAATGAGCCTACTCCATTTGATACCGGCCAACAAGCGCTGACATCGGCAAACGCTCCGAGCAACCCAAATCGTGGTATCCCTACGTATCACCAAGGGGTAGCGTATACGTCCGGCACCCATTCAAAAGCGGTTTCTTTTTGACGCACGTGTCCCAGGCCGGGCCAGGGCAGGTGATAGGCGAAGGCTCTCGTTTTCGACGTGCTTAATCGCTGCAAAACCTTCAGGCGGCTTGACACGGCCTGCTGTAAATCGGTATCACCAAAAAATCCCCACTCCGGATGGGCAAACAATAGGGCATCGGATTGAATTAAGTCGACGATATACAGTAGTTCTTCATCCTTTGAACGAATGGTTGTCAAGGTATGGCCCGGCGTATGACCAGGTGCTAATTCAAAACTAAAAACACCATGCAACCCGTTGTTGAAATTAATAAATTTCAGTTTTGGAGCCAGCAAGTTTAGAACCGTTTGAATGTTCGTAATGGTCTGCTCGACAAAGTCCTTCATCTGGTAAACAGGGCTTTTTTGGAAATCGTCAAGAGCTGCCCGTTGCCAGAAATCATACTCCACTTTGGCAATGTAGACATCGGCATTAGCAAACACGAACGTATTCTGCTTATCGACCAACCCCCCAATGTGGTCGGTATGCGCGTGCGATAAAATTACATCGGTGAAATCGGTAGTCTTAAAGCCAGCGTCAGCGAGGCTTTTGGCCAAATGGCCCTGGGTGGGTCCGGCAAACACGCCCATTCCCGTATCCAGTAAGATCAGCCGGTCTTTGCTCTTAACGACCAGTATATTCATCGCTGAGTCAATTGAATCGGTCGATCGAAAAGCAGCTTTTAGTACTGCGTTTACTTCATTCGGCTGGGCCAGTGGAGCCACAAACGGGTACACCGGGCTTTGCCTTAAATAACCGTCCGACAGAATCGTCAATTCTAAATCGCCCAACGAAAACCGTTTGAATCCATTGGGCTTCGTATCGTTAGTTGGAGAATCCACTAACCGGTCTTGTGTCCATTCAGTTGGGGTGGGCGACTGGCTTGCTACACCTGCCGCTAAGGATGTTTTTATCAACGTTCTTCGGTTCATCTTTAGGTGATTAAGGCGGTTCAGGAACAAAATTTTATTGCTGAAGCGGGAGGAGGATTTCGATAAGGAACCGTATTCTTTCAGCACATGGGGCAAAATTAGGGCGGTTTGTCACCAATGGCTGTCAGTGGAACTTGAGATTATATACGATTTGCTTGAGAAGGTAATAATGGTAAGCTTTCATTAATCAGTGGTAGGTAGCCTGTGGAGTAAAGGCTTTATGTTGACAGCAATCAAAATCAAAACAAGCGATATTAACCGTACGCTGAATGGCCAAATCGCTACATCATCGAGATCACCCTGGCGCGCATCTTAGACAAGCTTACCACCGACGACGAGTGCATTTCCGACGCCCGTGATAAGCAGCGTGATGAACTGTACAACGCGGTGGTGTAACTCTACGGTGGGAAGTCAAAAGCAAAGGTGCGCGTCGAAGCAATCCACAAATTAAAAAGCCCTGCCCGGTCGAAACGGGGCAGGGCTTTTTGGCTAACAAAGGTTCAGCTACCGCGTGTAAAGCGCGCCTTTGGCAATCGTTGATTCATACTCGTTGCTGATGGTATCCAAGAACTTACCTGTCACCCAGCCGATGTCGGCGTCGCGCACGAAAACAAATCGCTTGGGGTTAGACGTCGTATTATAAGCATTCATCACGGCGTCTAACCACAGCGTGCCGGCGATGAGTTGCTTTTCGGTAAGTCCGTTCCGAACGGCCGCAATGTTGCGCTCGGCTTTGCTGCGCGTGTCGGCGTCTCCAATGGCGCTCAAATCCGTTTGCGTCAGGGCTTTGTACTCGTCCAACACCAAGCGTTTGAAGCGAGCCATGTCGTCCATCGTGATCGGTACGGCCGTTAGGTCGGCCAAGTCGGGGTGCAGATACGCCACGATGGCTTCGGGAATGGCCCCGCCCATGCCCACCGTCCGGCGGCTTTGCAGCCCCGACCCACTCGCGTTAATCCGGCGCATGAGCGCTGTGTCGGCTACGGCTTTAACAACCCGCTGGGCTTCGCGCCGGAACGCTTCCGGGTTGAGCGAGCGTTTGCCTTCGATCAGATTAACCAGCGTTTGGGTGCCAACGGGCACGTCAATGGCGTGGAATTGCTTTTTGGTATCAAAATAACCGCCCTGGGTGTTGGTGCCGCCCAAATCAAGCGACGAAGTCGTCGGCCAAACTTTGCGGGGAATGGCTCCAATGGTAAATAACTCGGCTTCGCGGGCCGCCGTCAGGGTCGTGTCGATCTTGATGCTGCTGTTGGGTAACACGCGCGACAACTGATTGTAGAGGTTGCGCAGTTCTTCGGGCGTGCGGCCCAGTCCGTCCTTAATCTCGCTGTTGAAGACGATAAAAATCCGTTCGGCCGGAATGTTGTATTGCTGAATCGAGTCCAAACAAGTTTTTAGCACGTCTTGTCCGCTCCGGTACGCGTTCGACGCGTCGGCAAACAGCGTTGCGTTCGGCACATCGAACTTGGTACGAATGTCTTTTTCGTAAAAATCACTTTCGTACTTCGTCTTGAAAACGGCCACCTTTACGTCCGTCGGACCAATTTGAATCCCTGCGTACAGATTCTTGCCCGAAATGTCGCGGATGACTTCATTGACGGCCCAGGCGCTGGCGACGTATTTCAGTTTGGCGTACTGCGAACGGGCCTCCAACAGGTAGGGTAAGGCGTTGGTCGAGTCCTGAAGGTCTTTGTACGAAAGCCCAATCAACTCGTTGGCAACGGCGTGCCAGTACAGATCCTTCGATTGAACGGCTGGTATGGCCCTTTTTAACAAACTGATGGATTCCTGCGACTTATCCACGTCTCGCAGCGTATTGGCCAATTTAATGTACTGAATGGCCTGCTTTACGTCGCGGGCTTTTTGCGCAACACCGGGTGTGGCGAACACCCCGGCGAGTAGAGCGAGTAAAAGGAAACGGTTCATAGTCTGTGATTGGGTTAGTTCTGGGAGCCTACGTCGGCATTGTCACCGCGTTTGGTTAGGCCGTAAACGTAGGGTACATACGTAAGCGATAAACCTTTCGATTTGTTAACCGCCGTTGACTTAAATTAGTCAACTTACGCCCAATTTAGGTACTCTATTTAGGATACGGTTTGATTGGATCAGGGCCGTAAACGCAAAAGCCCCCAACGCGTGGAGGCTTCTGACGTATCTATTAGTTTAAAATCGAGCGGCCCAAGCAGCCGCCCTTGCTTACTTGGCCGAAACAGTGCCGCGCAGTGCCCGCGGAATTTCGATGCTGGCCACCGGGTTCGACGCCTGTTCGAGCATTTCAAAGCCCGCTACCGGAATCTGACCCACCCGAACGGATTTACCCAAATCCAGGGTCGATACGTCAACGTCAATAAAATCCGGAATGCTTTCGATGGTACCTTTAACGCGCAGCTTCCGAACACGCGTCACCAACTTACCTCCTTTTTGCACGCCCGGTGCCGTACCGACTAAGCGAACGGGCACGGCTAATTTAACCGCTTTGCCGGCCGTTACTTGCAGAAAGTCAACGTGCAATAAAACGTCGCTCACGGGGTGGAACTGGGCTTCCTGAAGCACGGCCCGGTATTCAGTGCCTTCAATGTTCAGGTTTACTTCGTACACGTTGGGCGAATACAGCAAGTCGCGGAACAGAATCGCGGGCGCGTAAAAATGCACCTGCTCCTGACCGCCGTACAACACGCATGGAACATTGCCCTCGGCCCGAATCGCCTGTGATTCCGTGCGGCCGAGATTCGCTCGTTGATACCCTACAATCTCGATTTTTTTCATGTGTGTAAATTTAAAAAAGTGAACTAATGAACGAGCGAAAGAGTGGCTAACGCGAATAGTCGCTCGTTAATACCGTATAAACAATGAACTAATAGATTCGTGATCGCGAATGCGGCCGATGGCTTTAGAAAACAACTCGGCCACCGACAAGACCCTAATTTTGGCGTTCGGCTGCCGCATGGGCAACGTATCCGCCACGACTAACTCCTCCAGCACCGAAGTACCGATGGTTTCGTGCGCCTTGCCCGACATCACCGGGTGCGTACACACGGCCCGCACCGACAGCGCCCCTTTCTCCAGAATAATCTGGGCCGCTTTGGCCATTGTGCCGCCCGTGTCGATCAAATCGTCGACCAGCACAACGTTGGCCCCTTCCACGTCGCCAATGACTTGCATCGACGCAATTTCGTTGGCCCGCTTGCGGTGTTTGTCGCACAGCACGATGTCGGCGTTGAAGTGCTTGGCAAACGTGCGGGCGCGGTTGGCTCCACCCACGTCCGGCGAGGCAATCACCAGATTGTCTAAGTTCAGGCTGCGAATGTAAGGCACGAACACCGACGTGCCTTCCAGATGATCGACCGGAAAGTCGAAGAAGCCTTGAATTTGTCCGGCGTGTAAGTCAATCGTCATCAGCCGATCAACACCCGACGCGGCCAGCATGTTGGCCATCAGCTTGGCCGCAATCGCCACGCGGGGCCGGTCCTTGCGGTCCTGCCGGGCGTAGCCGAAATACGGAATGACCACCGTGACGTAGTGCGCCGAGGCCCGCCGGGCGGCATCGACCATCAAGAGCAGTTCCATCAGATTGTCGCCAGGCGGGGGCGTCGACTGAATCAAAAACACGTCGCAGCCCCGAACCGACTCCTCAAACGAGGGTGACATTTCTCCGTCGCTGAACCGCCGGCAGGTGTAGCCGCCCAGGTCTTTGCCGTAGTAATGCGCGATTTTTTCGGCCAAGTAAGTAGACTGACTGCCCGAAAAAATCTTAACCGGATTAAACGAAGCCATTCGGGGTGGACGAATTTTGCGCAAAGGTACGCAAAAAATGGTCCGATGCCGTACCCGGTTTGTCAATTCTGCCGGCAAGCGTCGAAGGTGAGAAACAGTCACCAGGCCCGTTCGCCGGCCCATTTGGTCGCTGATTCGTCCGAACGCTTAAACAATTAGGCGTAACAAGCCTGTTTTGTAAGCATGACTACGCTGCCACCTCGCGCCACCCCCGCGGCCGCTACCGGCTCACCGTTCAGCCTAAATCTGGAGCGGTTAAACGGCCTGATTCGCCAGATTGCCGACCTTGCGCCCGAAACCGACGACGAGAAAACGTTTCCCGAAGCTGCGTTTGGCGCTTTAGCCGAAGCCGGGTTGCTGGCCGTTACGCTGCCGGGGCACGCCTTGGACAACCGCCTGCCTAATACGGCCGGTCTGCTCCAATTACTGAAGCAAATTGGCGGAAGCAACTTGGCCGTTGGGCGCGTCTACGAAGGCCACATCAATGCTCTTAATCTAATCGAGTTGTACGCAACGCCGGAACAAAAGCAGGCTTGGCACGACGACGTTCAGCAGCACGGGCGGCTGTTCAGCGTCTGGAACACGCAGGCCGGCGACGGCGTCCGCATCCACGCCCTCGGCAGCGGCCGGTACGTGCTCGAAGGCAGCAAAACATTCGGCTCCGGGGCGGGTTGGATTCAACGGCCTTTGGTAACGGGGCAATTAATCGGCACCGACCGGCCGGGCTGGCAGATGTGCCTGATCCCGACCGAGCGCGTCAAAACCATTCCGCAGGACAATCGCTTTTGGCAACCCCTCGGAATGCGGGCGTCCGTCAGCTACAAACTCGATTTTACCGGCGTCGAATTAGACGAACGTGATCTGCTCGGTCAGCCCGACGATTATTACCGGCAGCCCCATTTCAGCGGGGGAGCTATCCGGTTCGCGGCCGTGCAGTTGGGCGGGGCCGAAGCCTTGTTCGACGCGACGCGGGCGTTTTTGGCGTCGATGGGGCGCACCGACGATGTGTTCCAGAAAACACGCTTAGCTGAAATGGCCTGGCTCATTGAATCGGGCAATCAGTGGATCAATGCTGCCGGCGCGAAAACCGACGAGTGGCTGGCCCGCGGGGACGAAGCCGATAAAATCGTTGCGTACGCCAACATGACCCGCAC
>CAXUEB010000139.1:0-1081 GCA_964249775.1 uncultured Spirosoma sp. | reverse complement strand
GATTTGTTTGCGGGTGATGCCCTTGGCCGAACGCTCGGTGGGCGCGCGGGGGCTGATGCGCCCGCAGCCGTTTGAGCGCATTCACCGCGACCTGACGTTTTACCTGCGCCAACCCGCCCCCGACGCGACGGTGGTCGACATTGGGCAGTACGTAGCCACCAACCCCACGAACGCGCATGACCTCTGGCGTTGACCTCCCTATTCTGGAACAGATTGCCCGTCCAATTACGCTAAACGAACTGCACCCAGTTGGGAACGCCTTGGTGATTGCCCCGCACCCCGACGATGAGTCGCTGGGTTGTGGCGGCACCGTTGCCCTGCTGCGCGGGCGGGGTCAACCCGTTTACGTCCTGTTCGTGAGCGACGGAACCCGGTCGCACCCCAACTCGCCGAGCTATCCCGCCGAGCGGCTCCGGCAACTGCGCGAAGCCGAAGCCCTTGAAGCGTTGCAAATCCTGAACGTACCGCCCGAAAACGCCCGGTTCATGCGCCTGAAGGACCGGCAAGTGCCCACGCTGGAGCAGCCGGGTTTCGCCGATGCCGTCCGATTCGTGCAAAACGTGCTGGCCGACGTAAATCCCGCCACCGTCTTCGTGCCCTGGCGACGCGACCCGCACCCCGACCACCGGGCATCGTGGCAAATTTTAAACGCGGCCTTATCCGGGCGAACCCAACGGCCGCGCGTTTTGGAATACTTAATCTGGCTGTGGGAACTGGGCAACGCGGCCGATATGCCCACCCGCGACGAGGTCGTTGTCTGGCGCGTCGCCATCGAATCCGTTATCGAACAACGCAACCGGGCCATTGCCGCCCACCGTTCGCAGGTCACGCGCATGATTGACGACGATCCCACGGCGTTTTATCTGTCGCCGGAACTGCTGACGCACTTCGATTCACCGCGGGAGTTGTTTCTGGAAGGGAAGCCGGCAAACGGAACAGTCGAGTAATTACAACATGGCCGCCCCAAACACGCCCGCGCTGTCGCCGAGTTTGGGTTTGAGAAACGTGGTGCGCACTTCGCCCGAGTTAAAGACGTACTTCTTGGCCCGTTCGACGCCTTCGGTATACAGCAAATCGACGT
>CAXUEB010000138.1:2041-13774 GCA_964249775.1 uncultured Spirosoma sp. | reverse complement strand
GTGCTGCAGGGCGCTGCAGCCGACCAGGAGGGCGACCCCGAGGCCGGCCGCGAGCGCGCAACGCCAAGCGCAACGACGGCGCAAGCCTAGGGAAGCGACAGACTGCATCGAGCAAGGACCACGGTCGGCGGGCGGGGGTTGCGTTGACGGGGTGATTACTCCACTGCCGTCGCCCGCTACCTGGCCAGTTTCGGTAGTTTTAGATTTCTGTTCTGGTACGGGAAACTGGTCCGTACCGACCAAATCTACGACAAACCGCTGCTTGTTGTCTTATTTCGTTACTATTGTATTATCAGTCTATTACTTCCTTTACCTAAACGGTTCTATGCGTTATTCACTGCTTTCTCGGTTGGCTTACCTGTTGCTGGCGACTGGCTTGTGGAGCTGCGTAAGGGATCATATAAGTCCACCGGCCGCCGAGCGCAATCGGCTTAAGCAGGAAACCGTTACGTACCCCGACGGAACCGTTTTTTTCACCACTTTCTTTACTTACGACTCGCTGAACCGGCTTCGTTCAGCTACGTATTCGTTTCGCTACAACAATCCCGGATCGAGCGATACGCTTCGGTCTGACCGTGGCTTTTTTACGTACGATGCTCAGAACCGGCTCGTCCGTTATGATTATTCCATTGACCACCACTTATCCTGTTGTGTACCACCCACGGTTTATGGGCGACGCACCGTTATCACCTACGATGATGCCCGTCGAAGCGCCAACATCGAGGAGTATGAGGCCCTGAGTGATTTTGGTAACTTTAGACCGCTTACCAAAAAACGAGTTGAGTTTGGCCTAACCAACGAAGTAATCAAAGAAATTGAGATTGGCATTGACGATGGTTCTGAAGCTCCCGTTAGTTACACGTACACCGGGGGCAACCTGACGAAGGCTCAATCGACTAATGCCCAAAGCGTCTACGAATACGATACGGCTCCTAATGCTTATTACGGCCTGTCAACGCCCGCCTTCAGTGCCTTAATTCAATACAGTAAAAACAATCTAATCAAATCAACGACGGTTTTGCAGTACCCCCAGCCGGACGGCAGCGTGTTGACGAATACCGTTACGACGGTTTACCAAAACAGCTACAACGCGAAAGGCTTATTGGTCAAATCCGTTTCGACAATAACACCCCCGCAACGAGGAAACTCATTTTCCGCTAATACCCGCAATTTTCAGTACGAAACGTATTAAACGTTGGTCACTCAGCCCAAAAGCGCTCGCTGTTGCCAGCGGAATAGGTGATTTTCCGGTTTGCTGAAGGAGTAAGGAGTGCGCAAGGCCAGTAAGATGCTGGCCCGGACAATCTTACGGGAACTTGGGAAACTTGCTAAAATCCGGCTTGCGCTTTTCCAGAAAGGCGTCTTTGCCTTCTTTCGCTTCGTCGGACAGGTAATACAACAGCGTGGCGTCGCCGGCGAGTTGCTGAATGCCGGCTTGTCCGTCAAGTTCGGCGTTGAAGGACGCCTTGAGCATTCGGAGCGCAATTGGGCTTTTCTCCAGCATCTTCTGGCACCAGGCAATGGTTGTTTCTTCCAACTGATCGAGGGGCACGACTTTGTTGACCAAGCCCATGTCCAACGCTTCCTGCGCGTTGTACTGATCGCACAGAAACCAGATTTCGCGGGCTTTTTTCTGCCCCACCACCCGCGCCAGATAGCTGGCCCCAAACCCGCCGTCGAAGGAGCCGACTTTCGGACCGGTCTGCCAAAGCGGGCGTTATCGGCGGCAATACTCAGTTCAATCGCGGCACCTTGTCCTCGCCGACGTAACCACCGTGCCCCCGTATCGACTGATCGCCCCCGGAGCAGAAGGCTTCTCCGCCCTCGCCGGTTAGAATGACGACACCGACGCGCTCGTCCTGCCGGGCCAACTCCATCGCTTCCGACATCTCCTTGACGGTCAAGGGCGTAAACGCGTTGCGCTTGTGCGGTCGGTTGATGCTGATCATGGCGATGCCGTCGTAGTAGGAGAAAATAATCTCCTCGTATTCCTTGATAACTTCCCAGGGGTAGTTGCTTGTCATAATTCACTCCTCGCTCCTAACTACTCATTAAACGATACATCGTGATACTGCACGTCCCAGGTGTGGTCGGCCATCATGCGGACGGTGGCGAGGCAGCGCTCGAACGGAAATTTCCGGCCCCACTCGGTTGGCGCAATCATCGACAAGACGTCCTGGCCGTTTTTGCGGGTGTAAAAATAATACGTATGACCAACGACCGGCTCAAAGCTCATCTGCGCGGAGTAAATGCGTTCGGATACTTCCACACGATTGCGGATGGCGGTGGCTTGCTCGGCCAGCAACTGCATTTGTTTGAAGAGCTGACTCAGTTGCAGGTCGGTTTGTTCGCGCATGGCCGATACGGCCCGGCCCGTCAGCTTACCCTTGTCTTCGGGTCGGATGACGGCCCCGCCCGCCGTGTGGGCGTAGGCGAGCAGCCCCGGCGACTCGGTCACTTTATCCGGCGAAATCGGATTAATTAGCTTCGCTTCTTCCATACTATCTGGGTAACCGCCCGACGAACGGCTTTGTTCGCTGTCGTAGAATGACAAAAATTTGGGATATTTACGTCACAAAACGGCCGCCGGTCGGCAAAACTACAAGAACCGCTATGGAATTCGTCCCACCTACCCTGAACCGTCACGATTTTTTTCGCTTGTTGGGCACCGGCCTTGGCGCTGTTCTGCTAACGCACAGCGCCGTGGGGTGTACCGGTCCGGCCGACGAAAATCCAACGCTTAGTTCAGCGCGCAAGATTGACTTCACCCTTAACCTGAGCGACAAAGCCAACGAAAATCTAAAAAATAAGGGCGGGTACATGGTCGTCAACGACGTGATCGTGGCCCACACCAAAGATGGTCAGTTTGTGGCCCTATCATCGACGTGCACCCACGAGCAAACGCGCTTAGTGTATCGGCTGGCCGACAACCAGTTCTATTGTCCGCTCGACCTGTCCCGCTTCGACATCACCGGCAAGGTAATCGTCGGGCCGGCCACCCAGGCCCTGCAACCCTACATCGTCATCGCCGACGCCCTAACCGGCCTGATTCGGGTGCATAGTTAGGCCGGGTTGGATGACGCTTGACCCCGCCCAACCCGACCACTGGCTGGACCGCACCGACGCCGGTTCGCTAACGCCCTACGAAGCTGACGCGCTGACGTTCAGCCGGGCGTGGCTGAGTGGCCAAACAGAGTTTATGCTGCACACCTCCGGCTCGACCGGGACGCCTAAGCCCATTGCGCTGACACGGGCGCAGATGCGAGCCAGCGCCCACCTGACCGGCCAAACGCTGGGGCTGCGAACGGGCGACGCGGCCCTCGTCTGCCTGAACATCCACTATATCGCGGGGGTCATGATGCTGGTGCGGGGGCTGGAACTGGGCCTGCCGATGACAATTGTCGAGCCAACCGGCAATCCACTGGCGGACTTCGATCCGGCGACGAGCCGCTTCGCCTTTACGGCCTTGGTGCCGCTGCAACTCCAGGCCATTCTGATGGATACCCCCGACAAACTTTCCATTCTGAATGGGATGAAGGCTATTTTGGTGGGCGGGGCCGCCACCAGCCCGGCGCTGGAGCGGGCGTTGCAAGTGGTGACGGCTCCCGTCTACGCCACCTACGGCATGACCGAAACCGTGTCGCACATTGCGCTCCGGCGACTGAACGGTCCTACGCCAAGCGCCGTCTTCACGGCCCTCGACGGCGTCCGGCTCGGTACCGATGAGCGGGGCTGCCTCCACATCACCTCGGCCGCTACCAACTTTGCGCGCGTCCAAACCAACGACGTAGTTGACTTAATCGATGCCACGCACTTCCGGGTGGTGGGTCGGGCCGATACCGTTATCAACAGCGGGGGCGTAAAAATACAGCCGGAGGCCGTGGAACGGGTTATTCAGGATGTGCTGGCTCAAGTTGAACCGGAGTCGAACGGTGCCGTACCGCGGCTGTTTGTGGCGGGTTTGCCCGACGAGCGGCTGGGTCAGCGGGTGGTGGCCTTTCTGGAAAACCGCCCGGTCCGGCCCGATCAATGGGCCGCTGTTTTAGAGCAAATCCGGCGGCAAATCGGCCCGTATGCGGTGGTAAAAGACGTCATCGTCGTTGACCGATTCGCCGAAACGCCAACGGGAAAGATTGACCGGACGCGGACCATCGCCCGGTATTCGTAGCTTTGTCCCCCAGATTCGTCGCCCAGCATGTCGTTTACCCAACTCCAGATTCGTTACCAGACCGCCCGGTCGTTGCCCGCGCCCTACGCTTACTTTTATACCCTGACCGCCCGCCCAGCCGCCAACGGCTCGATTCAAATAGATCTGTCCATCACCTATCCCGACCGCGACGACATCGACGAGGAGGAACTGACGGCCGAGGGCTACACCCGCGATGATGATTTTAGCTGGTCGGGGCGCTTGCCCCACACCTGGCGGCAAGCCCTCGCCGATCTGGTGGCGAAGACGCGCCTGCAACCCCTCGATGAAGACGCCTTGGGCGAAGACGACGAATTCTGGGCCATGCACCTCGAAGCAGATAATCGGCCGGCGCAGGGCGGCCGGCCGCGCAACGCCGACAACTGGCAGGACCTGATGCAGGAGTTGATTCAGGCCACCTACGAATCTGGTGAGCGCGAGCGGCCGTTTGTGCTGACGTACGTCGACGCGGGCAGTCAGGCGGGCGATTACGAACTGCGGCTGACGGCTTCGTTTGCCAACCGGACCGTGCAGGTGCTGACCATCCAGGACCGGCGCGAACAGACCCGAACCCTGCCCTGGACTACCTTGCAAACGGTGATGAGTGACGTGTACGCCCACGATTACGATTCCGACGAAGCCCAGCCGAAACGGCCCAAGGAAGCCGGCCAATGGCTCAACCTCGGCACCGAGGAATGGCACGACGTTAGCGACCTCCGCGCGCTGAACACGACGCTGCGAACCTTGTGAGTCAGCCAGCGTTAGGGTACGTCCAAACGTCGGCCGAAACCATACCCCTGACAAACACTTGACGTTCCTGTTGGACCAGTCCCGCTTCGGCCAGCAGCCGCGGCCAGTCGGCGAGGTGCCGGGCTTCGATGCCCGCCGTCAGACGAAAAAATCGGATCATAGCCCACAGTAGCACCCGCTGCCACCAAACGCCGGTCGGCATAAAGTCCGTGACGAGCCACTGCCCGCCCGGTTTGAGAGCCGCCGTTAACCGGGGTAGTAAGTGGGTGGTGAGGGTTTGTTCGGTAAACAAGTCGAGTACGAACGGCGTCATCAACACGTCAAACCGTTCGTCCGGTGACAGCGTTGTTTCGTCGCCCACCCGAAACTCAACCGACCCCGGCTTGGCCCGGCGAATCATCCGGCGACTGGCGCGGGCCAGCATTTGGGCCGACGTTTCGAGGTACAACACCCGGCCGGGCCGGCTATTTACCAACGTTGCTTCGAGCACCCAGCCCGTGCCGCCCCCGACAATGAGCACCGACGCAGCGGGTGGTATTTGGTCTACAAACGTCCGCTGCGCCTGCTCCAGCGTCCGACCGAAAATTAACCGGGCCAGCACGTCATAATACGGAGCGATGCGGTCGAAGCTCATTTGTTTGTTACCATTTCAGGTTAAGCTTTTCTCATCTAACGGCCAAATTATATTTTTGTCTAAACCAACAACCAACGTTATCCATCATGCGAATCTTCATTTACAGTCTTGTTACTGGCTTTCTGATGCTCCTGGCGCTACCGACGTTCGCCCAACGGTAGGAGTTATCCGTATCGCCGATTGGTTTCTTCTATCCCAAGAACCAACTCATTCAGTACGAACGGTACGTCAATGCCCGGCACAGCCTAACCGTTTCACTTAGTCACAACGGCAGCGGACGCGGCTATAACTTGTTTGACCCGCCCCGTACGGAACACTTTGCCGTGACGCGGGGCGTCATCGGCGTTCGACGGTACAGTTTCTCGTCACTCTACGATGGTGGGTTTACCGCATTTGGCTCAGTCCGGTTCGTTGTTGATTACGCCAACCTACAACTCGAATCCGACACGCGTTACCCAATTCCGGCTGATTCCTTGCGGGCGGCTGGCTTTTCACTGGCTCCCGAACTGATTATTGGCGGTAAAATTACGCTGGCCAAACGCATTACGCTGTCGAGTGCGTTTGGCGTACAACATCTGTTCAAACTGTTCTCGACCGGGCAGATCACGCGGAATCAGGCGTACTGGGACAGTGAATACTGGACGAATGATAATCAAACTTGGGAGGATAAACGCAACATTGTCGTCAATCATCGTCGGGGTTGGCGTCCGTCCGTTCTCGTTACGGTCGGCGTCGTGCTGGGTAAGCGGCCGGTTTTTCAATCAGCGCCGTAAACTGCTGAGCGACGGTCTGAAAAATACTTCTGCTTTGTTAACGCTGGTCGCAGTGATTGCGACTAACGGTACGACAAAAACTTAAAAACACCATGACCGATCTACGCGCCGAAGCCACCAGCTTCGGGCTTCGCCTGATTAACGAAGCCGTTCCCAACCAACCCATCGTCCGCAGCCGCCGGTTGCTGCTGTCGCTGAAACCCAACGAGCAAAAGCTGACGCAGGTGAACCTGCTGTTCACGGCCCAGGCGAACGCGCTCGTGGCGGACATCACCAAGTTGACCGACACTACCCTCGCCGTGCGGGTGTATTTGCCGCTGGCTGAGTTTCCGCTGTATTACGACGTGGTTAAAAGTGAAAAGCCGATTCGATTACAGATTCAGTTTGACGGACAAGTAGCCGTGAATCAATCGCTACCGGTTAAATTTTTTATGCTATTCGCTGATGAGCCGGTCGGCGAAGGACCCAAAGACAGCAATCCTTAGTCAGCGTGATTAATAGAACAACCGCCAGGATAAGACCCTGGCGGTTGTTTTCGCGTACCGGTGGTACGTGAGCAACCGTAGCGCTATTGACTAATCTCTCGACAATTTAGTTAACCTACCGTACTGGCATCGGCCCAGACGTAGCGCAAGACAATCCCGTTTTCGCCCCGCACCGCTTCCTCATTGACGGCTCCCAACCCGTCGTAGAAGGCTCGCGCCGAATGGTTCTGCTCGTACACCCATAAGTAAAAAGGCGATGTTGGGGCTTGTTGTCTCACCCAATCGGCAGCTTGTTTAATCAGGCTTTGGCCGATGCCCCGGCCTTTGTAGTCGCTGGCCACGTGCAGGTTGTCTAATAAAGCGCCGTACACCGGATCGTGGTCCGCGAACACGCAGGCAAAGCCGACCAATTGATTGTCGGTTTCGGCCACAATGATCTGCCGGTTTGGGGGCTGCTCACTAAACCGTGCCCGCCATTCGGCCAGTCGCTCGGCTTCGACCTCATCGTCCAGAAACGCATCGGGCATAATGCCCCGGTAGGTTTGCTGCCACGATCGGGCGTGGAGGGCGGCAATCCGGTCGGTATCCGCAGTGGTGGCGATACGGTAGGTGATTGGGTTTATCACTGACTGACGGCTGCCTTTATTGTCACTGAAGATGGTTTCATGCACGTAAACATCATGCTTCAATTAACGGGCGTTCGTTGATAAATTGCTGATATAACTGCTCAAAGAGCGCATCATCAATGATAACCGCAACCGGCTTAGGCTGACCAAACTGAATTGCCCCTTTACTGTAACGATTAAGATAAGCGATATACTCACGCGTAAAAACCTGATTCGATGTCTCTACAGGCTGGTTAACCTGGTTTTGTATTAATCGAATTGTACTTTCTAATTCCGATCTGTAAGGCTTACCACAAAGCATCTCTGCAATACGTAGTTTTTGATCAGAAATTTTGAAATACAGTTTATCGCCCGAAACAGCCAACAGTCCGCCTGCCAAGTTTTCTCCTGAGCACGAACTGGTTTGGAAACTGATAACCGAAATAAATGCATTCATGTCATGAAAAGTGCTTAGATAGCAGTTCCTTTACCTTACGTACCCGTTGCCGGCCTAACAAAAAATCTTCCACCTTTTGTTTCAATGACCGATTTGTTACCCAGTCATCTGGTACCTCATTGAATGTTATTGCGACGGCAGCCTGAGCAACCTGTTGGCACAAACTTAATGTTTCTCGCGCAATAATCTGACAACGTTCCCGATCCAGAAACTGATAAACCGACCGGAAGTAAGTGCTGGTTATTAGTTTGTTGTGTGCAGTTAACGGCCAACTGGCGTTGAATATACGCAGTGCATCAAGACCTCCAAAAACAAACGCGTGGTCAAAGGCCCAAATGTGCAACTGTTCCCCGTACGCAGAAGTTAACAAGTTATAATTTTGGTTGAAACCCCGGTCACTATTGTCAATCCATAGATCAAAAACGGCAATTTTCACCAAGTCGTAAGGATTGTAGAGTAGTCGAAACGAACTTTCATTTGTAAACAGCTCCAAACCCGAAACAAGGCTGGAGTTATCCACGTACTGGGAACCGAAACAAATAACACCGGGCTTAGCAAAAGGTCGATTGCGGCTCAAATCGTTCTGCGCAAAACTTTCCGCTACCAATTCAACAAGCGCAATTGCGGGCGTCGGAACAGCTAAGGATATTAATAAGTTATGCGCCAGGACTTCGTAAATCAAACAGTCCTTCTCTTCAAGTTTTCGACTTACCCGGTATTTACAGTAATACAGCTTGCCGTCATCGCAAAGAAATTTCATGGGACTGTGCCCATCAGTAGGAACTTCTTCAATGAATACGACTGTACTTCGTTTTTTCACCGGCCTCTGACTGTCTATAACAAAACGACCGGGTCACACAGATACCCGGTCGCCCTCACTACTATTTTGGATAACTAATCGGCCACGACCGTAATGTTCACCATCTGCCGGCTTTGGCTCGCGACGGTTACGTCCTCACCGTGGACACGTAATGCGATGGGCTGGGGCGAGAAATTTTCTACCGTTACGTCCTGCTGCGTGGTCGTCACCTGTAACAACGCTCCGCGGAAACGAATTTTAAACGCCAGCGACTGCCAGCCTTCGGGACAGTACGGGTTTAAAACAAGCTGGTTATCCTCTACCCGCAAGCCGCCGAAGCCTTTCACCACGGCCAGCCACGTACCGGCCATTGAGGTGATGTGGCAGCCGTCTTCGGTGTCGTTGTTGTAATCGTCGAGGTCGAGCCGGGCCGTGCGCAGGTACATCTCGTAGGCTTTTTCTTTCAGGCCCAACTTCGACGCCTGAATCGAATGCACGCAGGGCGACAGCGACGATTCGTGCACGGTCATCGGCTCGTAGAAGTCAAAGTTGCGCCGGACAGTGTCGGTGTCAAACTCGTGCTCAAAAAAGTACAGTCCCTGCAACACATCGGCCTGTTTAATGAAGCACGAACGTAGAATTCGGTCCCACGACCAGTTTTGGTTGATGGGTCGCTGCCCCTTCGGAATGTCTGAGACGGGCATCAGGTCTTTGTCTAAAAACCCTTCCTGCTGCAAAAATACCTGCCGTTCGGCGTCGTACGGCAAGTGCATATTGTCGACAATGTGCGTCGCTTTTTCTACCTCTTTCTTTTCTTGAAAGCGAACGCGGTCGCACAGGTCGGCGTACTTCTCCGGGTCCAAATCCTTTACCTTCGCGACGGTTTCGATGGTGTAGCGGAGTGTCCAGGCCGCGATGTAATTGGTGTACCAGTTGTTGTTGACGTTGTTTTCGTACTCATTCGGACCCGTCACGCCCAGCATCACGTACTGTTCCTTGGCCTTCGACCAGTTGACGCGCTGACTCCAGAACCGGCTGATGGCGATGAGCACTTCCAGCCCGTAGTCGACTAAGTACTGTTCGTCGCCGGTATAGCGGACGTAATCGTAAATGGCGTAGGCGATGGCTCCGTTGCGGTGGATTTCCTCGAACGTAATTTCCCACTCGTTGTGGCATTCTTCGCCGTTCATCGTCACCATCGGGTACAAGGCGGCCCCGGCCCGGAAGCCCAACTTGCGGGCGTTCTCGATGGCTTTGCCAAGTTGCTTGTAGCGGTACAACAGGAGGTTGCGGGCCACCTTCTGGTCGGCTGTGGCCAAGTAAAATGGCAGACAATACGCTTCGGTGTCCCAGTACGTCGAACCGCCGTACTTCTCGCCGGTGAAGCCTTTCGGCCCGATGTTGAGCCGCTCGTCTTCACCGGTATACGTCTGGTTCAACTGAAAAATGTTGAACCGGATGCCCTGCTGAGCCGCCACATCGCCTTCGATGATAATGTCGTTCGTTTTCCACTTGTCGGCCCACGCCTGCTGCTGTTCGTAGAGCATCTTGTCGAAACCCTTGCGTGTGATGCGCTGAATGGACAGGTGGGCCTGCTGCATCAACTCATCCGTGTCGTAACGGTCCCGCTCCGGCGTACCGGTCGCACGGTTGAGCGACGACAGGTTGACGGCGTACTTGTAAATGGCCGTTTCCCCTCCCTGCCGGCAGTCGAGCGTGATGCGGTTGGCCACGTATTTCTCGTACTTGATTGGCTGCGACTGGTAATCAATCCTAACGCCATCCTGCTCGATGGCCACGCACATGCCCGTCGCGACGTGGAAGCCGGTTTTGCGGGTCCGCAGTTCGATGTACGCTTCGCCGTAAGCGGTTTCCTTACGTACCTCGTCCCAGAACGTTTCGTCGTAGTTGGCGTCGCGGTTGCGGATGGCCCCGTCGATGTAGGGCGTGATGGTCACCTTGGCGTCGAAGTTGAGGGGCGTAATGGCGTAGCGGATCGCCCCGGCTTCGTCGTCCACGATGGAGCAGAAGCGTTTGGCGTTCACCTTCAACTCCTTACCGCTTTTCAGCTTCGCGATGAACTGGCGTTCGAGGTAACCTTCCTGCATGTTCAGTTCGCGCCGGAAGTCGCGCACTTCGCAGGTGTTGAGGTCGAGCGATTCGTACTCCACGTCGATGTCGATGCCGATCCAGTTGGCCGCGTTGAGCACCTTAGCGAAGTACTCCGGGTAGCCGTTCTTCCACCAGCCGACGCGGGTTTTATCGGGGTAATACACCCCCGCGACGTAATTGCCTTGCAAGGTTTTACCGGTGAATTTTTCTTCAAACGAACCGCGCCCGCCGAGCCGCCCGTTGCCCAGCGACATCAGGCTTTCGGTGACTTCGTTATGCTCGCGGTGGAACCCGTCTTCAACGATGCGCCAAGGGTCTTGCGTAATGTATTGTTTCATTCAATCACAGGTTGTAAATGCGCTTACATTCGGCCAGGACGTGAGTTAGGGCGCTGAAAAGTTCGTTTAAGCGGTCGATGGTAAATTGGGGCGAAAATTCGGTAAACACAGTGCCCTCCAACTGCGCCAGTTCCCATACATCACCGTTGGAAACAATACCAAAAACTGGGCGCGTATCCTGATTCAACTGCTGTATCGTGTACATCTCTAAACTACACTGCGCCCAGCCCATCGTCCCGTTTCGCTTCGACCACCGCCACGTAAGGTACCCCCACCACAACTTTGCCCAATTTGGATTTGCGCGTGAACAGGTAGTCGGGGATTCCGTTCAATTCATCGTTTAGCCGGATGGGCTGATGACTCCGAAACGCAAACGTATCCATAAACTGCTTCCAGACTTCGCGCAGAACGGGATGAATCAGATTTTCGCAGATGGAAGCTTCCGATATCCGGTAATCAATTTCACGGATGGTCAGGGTCAACTCGTCCTGTAATTGGCGGGGCGCTAACCTGTTCGGGTCAAGACGGGCAAACGGGGCCTGTTCATACCGTAGTTGGTAAGCATTTAATACGTCGCCCAGCGTCTGATACGTC
>CAXUEB010000138.1:0-2031 GCA_964249775.1 uncultured Spirosoma sp. | reverse complement strand
AAAGTAGCCATTTCACCTTTTACCCGCATAGCCTGCGCCAGGTGCCGCTCCGAATGCGCCACCAGCATCCGCAGGGCGTCGCCGAGCCGAATTTTAAGCCAGTTACCGTACAAAGTCATGACCTTCTCTCGGTTCCAGTCGAGGTAAACGGCTTTGTTGAGCAGATCAGCCAGCAGCGTTTGCAGCTCGACAAACTGATCCATCACGTTGGTCGGGTTCAGATCGTCCGGCCGACGGGGACGTAACATACCCGGCGCGGGCAGTTTTGTGTTCATCTTGGGGTCAATCGCCCACAGCATCAGTTTGCCGATCCAGTCCGATTCGAGGGACTGATCGGCGGGGTTAGTCTGGACTAAGCCGAGTCGGTCAACTTTGTGCTGGACGTTGCGGATGTAGAAGCGCTCGGCTAAATTGAGGTGCTGCAAACATTCCAGGATGCTCCAACGGTCGGAAGCAGGTTTGTAACGCAACTGCTTATCGGTCAACGGCCGAAACTCCCGTTCGACGGTGTCGACGATGGCCCGGATGCGGGTTTGCAGGTCGTGGGCAGTAGCGAGTTTTTGCATTTTTTTCTGTTTAAACGCAGCGGGCACAAAGGTTTTGCAGTGTTCGCAGAGAAACCCGTTTACGTCCGCGGCTGGGTCTCTGCGCCCGCTGCGTTGAGTAGAAGTTTACGCGATCAACTGCGCCCGCTGGAACAGTTCAACGTCGCGTTTGGAGTCTAAATCAATCGCGCCGGCTTCAAACGGCACCTCAGTGCAGTCGTCGCGGTGGCGGCCGATGACCCACTTTACGCCCTTGTCGCCTTCGAGTTGCAGCAGTTGGGTGATGTAGTCGCGGTCGAACAGGGCGGGCACGCTCAATTGCGTTTCGTAACGGCAGGCCACAATACCCTTACCGTCGTCGTGGCGCACGTCGAGCATGTGCAGCAGCAAACCCACCGACACCAGCGGCTGATCGGTGTGCAGCACCAGCACAGCCTCAATGTCCTTGTGCGTCAGGTACAGAGCTGCCAAACCCGTTTTGAGCGACGACGCCTGCCCGGTTGGCCAACTGGCATTATCAACCAGCGTAATGGGTAAGCCCGCCAGTTCGGGCACGATCCGCTCGCGGTTGGCCCCCAACACGACCACGACCGGGCCGCGTTGCAGCGCCAGGGCACTTTCCGTCACCCGGCGCATCAGCGACTGACCCTTGTAGGTAAGCAACTGCTTGGGTTCGCCACCTAAGCGCGAAGAGTCGCCGGCGGCTAAGATGATGGTTCCTATTTTCAAGGGAAGTCGGTTTATCAAACCTACAAGATTTTTGAAACCCTATCGGTTTTACTATAGAACACCCGACAAGGCGGCCCGGTTCTGCCGGTGGCTAAACACATCAGCAGGGTAGCCGACTTCGACCAACGACAATCCTTCGGCCGGAGCCGCCCGGCCGGCCCGTTTTCGATCTTTGGCCTCGATGATCTGCTCAAAGTCCGCCACGCTCATCCGCTCCTGCCCGACCGAAAGTAACGTTCCGACGATGGCCCGGACCATGCCCCGCAGAAACCGGTCGGCCCGGATGTGAAACGTCAGATCGCCGGTTGGTGCTTGCTGCCAGTAGGCCGCGTCGATGCGGCAGTTGAACGTCCTGACGTCGGTCTTGAGTTTGCTAAAACTTTCAAAATCCGTGTAAGCGAGCAGTCGCTCAGCGGCTTCGTTCATGCGGTTAATGGCCAGGGGCAGTGTAAAAACGTACGCCAGCCCATCGCGAAACGGGTCTTTTCGGCGGATGATTTGGTACTGGTAGTAACGATACGTCGCCGTGTAACGGGCGTGGTCGTCAGGCCGGACGGGAAAGCAGTCGTACACCGCTACGTCACTCGGAATCATACCGTTCAGCGAACGCAGCAACGTCGGCGGCAACGGCTGGTCGGTGTCAAAATGGGCAAACTGCTGATTCGCGTGCACGCCCGTGTCGGTCCGGCCGCTGCCGACGACGACGATAGGTTGCCGTACCACAGTCGTCAGGGCTGTTTCGAGCACTTCCTGTACG
>CAXUEB010000137.1:12813-13851 GCA_964249775.1 uncultured Spirosoma sp. | reverse complement strand
GCCGTAGCGGGAGCCGCCCACACGACCCTGTCGGCCCTGTATCCGAGTCAGCAAGCCTTATTCGACCGTAAACTCGCCGAAGTCAACGCGCAAGCCGGGCTGGGCCTCGGCTACGAATTTGGGCCCAACATCGCCAGGGCCATGCTCAGCGACCGGGCGGGAGACCCCGGCGCGGGTTCGTCGGGGCACCTGCCGTCGCTGGCGCGGGGCCACCACCGCCCCGACCCCGACAATCCGGCGCAGCCCTTCCACGGCGCGGTGTACGGCAAACGCTCAAAGTGCTTCGCCACGCATGACCCCAGCCGCCACCCGCTGGATGCGCCCCCGTTCGACAACATCGAGTACCGAACGGCCCTGCGCGAAGTCCGCGGCCGCGGCATTACACCCGAACTGATGGGAACGCTGCCGAATTCGATTGCCAAACGGACCACCGACCAGACCATTATCGGCATCTTCTGGGGTTACGACGGACCCGCTGGGCTGGGAACGCCCCCGCGCCTGTATAACCAGATCGTCCGGAGACTGGCCGAGTCGCGCAACGAAACCGAAGAAGGCTGCGCCCGGCTGTTTGCCTTAGTGAACGTAGCGATGGGCGACGCGGGCATTTTGTGTTGGGAGCAGAAATACAAACACGACTTCTGGCGGCCCGTGCTGGGTATTCGGGAGCATGACGTTTCGATGGGCATGGGCGCAACCACGGCCGTCAATGACATCAGCAACGATTGCGACTCGGAATGGCGTCCCCTCGGCGCACCCGCGACCAACTCCGTCAACGTCAGCATTCAGCCGCCCACGACACCGGGCTATCCGTTCAATCAGAGTTTGAGCGGTCGGATGAAGAATTTTACGCCCCCCTTTCCGGCCTATCCGTCGGGCCATGCCACGTTCGGGGCCGCGGCCCTGCACATCACCCGGCTGTTCTACGGCGTTACGCCCGGCGACCGTGGTCCTGACAGGCTGTTCGACGGACTGGATTTTGTGTCGGATGAATACAACGGTGTCAATCAGGACAACCGGGGAACCATCCGGCCGCTGCAC
>CAXUEB010000137.1:8943-12803 GCA_964249775.1 uncultured Spirosoma sp. | reverse complement strand
GGCTGTGGCAAATGATTGAAGAAAACGGCCGGAGCCGCGTGTATCTGGGCGTGCACTGGGTGTTTGATGCATTCGCGGTTAACGCAAGTGGCCAAATGGACCTGTCCCGCAACATCGGGGGCGTTCCGCAGGGGCTGAATATCGCGGAAGACATCTTTGCCAACAAGATGCAGAAATCAGCCGTAGGGCCAACGCCCTGATGCCGTTGCTTGGGGCGGTTCGTTGTAACGGACCGTCCCGAGCACCAACCCGATCACACCAACCGAATTCCCTTTTCTTCAAGCACAATTTTACGCTCCTTATACAACGTACCAATCGCTTTCTTAAACGTTTTCTTGCTCATCTCCAGCGATTTATAAATCTGATCCGGCGGGCTATTGTCGGTCAGGGGCAGAAAACCACCTTCGGACTTTAGGGTAGCCAAAATGCGCTGGGCGTTGGGTTCGATGCCCTCGAAGCCGGGGCGTTGCAGGCTCACGTCCACGCGGTCGTCGTCGCGAATTTGCTTGATGTAGCCGATGAGCGGATCGCCGGGCCGGATGGTGCGAAAAACCTCGTTGTGGTAGATCAGCCCCTTGTAGCGGTTGTTGATAATGACGTTGTAGCCCAGGTCGGTGCGCTCGTACGCCAGCAGTTGCACTTCCTCGCCCTCGTAGAGGTCGCGCACGTCGGGGTCCAGAAATTTGTCGATTTTGCTCGACGCCACTAAGCGGTTCGTGTCTTCGTCTACGTATACAAACACGACCGGCCACTGCCCAACGCTCAACGGGCGGCTTTGCTCACGATGGGGCACCAGCAGATCTTTTTCCAAACCCCAGTCCACAAAAGCTCCGGCGCTGGTGACGGCTACGACTTGCAGAGCCGCAAATTCATCGCGCTGCACGGCGGGCGTAAGTGTCGTGGCGACGGGCCGATCTTCGGAGTCGGTGTAGATAAACACGACGATCTCGTCGCCCACGCTCAGGTTTTGGGGCACGTATTTGTTCGGCAGCAAAACGTCATCGTTGGGATCGCTGGTTTGGCGCAGGGCAATCAACGAATTCATCTGTCCGAGTTGAAGCATATGCAGGTCACAGGTTCGGCGCGTCGTCGAATGGCCGGTTAATGTGCCGGGGCAAAGGTCGCGTTTTTCCGGTGTGGAGCGGCACGTTTGGTCCGGTCGGCCCCTAATTCGTGGGTTGTTTTCTTCCCGGCCTAACCCCTATCCACACCGCAGATAACTCGATGAATGTCAGTTAAGTTGGGGAATTACCTCCACAACCGGTAACATTTCATATAACAGTTTTTCAGGTAAAATATTGATTATCAACAAACTTATTCCCAGTTTGTGAACGTTGTAGGCTCATTACCATCCGATACGCGTCTTGCTAAAACGAGTTGGATTATCCCTTCTGATGGCCGCCCTAAAGCCGGCCATCTCCGTTGCCGCTAAACTTACGGCATCACCCCTGTTTCCGGTTTCGGCCGCCAATGCTGGTCCTGTTGCCCCGTCTGATGCGTACCGCTCCCTGCGGACGGGTAGCGCTCGGGCCACGCTGCAACCAATGACCGCCCGGCTGAACGCCTTTCCGCCCGACCTGCCCCTGCTCGACGTGGATTTCTGCGGGGAATGCGTTCCCTTTGAGCAACTCGAAGTAGTCGACCGCTGGAAGCACGTCTTTGCCTTGTTTAGCAGCCGGAGACGTGACCTGGGTTCCCTGCGCGAACGGGACGATCAGTTCTTTCCCCTGATCGATCCCATGCTGAAGAAATACGACATTCCGTCCGACTTTCGGTACGTGCCCTTAGCCGAAAGCGATCTGCGCCCCAAGGCCGTTTCGCGGGCCGGAGCCGCTGGCTACTGGCAACTGATGCCCGTGACGGCCCGCGCGCTGGGGCTGAAAGTAGCGGGTCGCACCGACGAACGCTTCAACGTCTTGAAAGCCACCGAAGCCGCCTGTAAGTACCTGCGCAAACTGTACGACCAACTGGGGTCGTGGTCGTTGGTGGCGGCTGCCTACAACGCCGGGCCGAGCTTGCTCAAAAGCCGGCTGAAAACCCTGGATCACCGCGACTACTACCGCATGAGCTTACCCCGCGAAACCCGCTATTATTTGTTTCGGGTCCTGCTCTACAAAGAAATGCTTTCCCGCCCCGACGATTACTCACCGTTTCTCGCGCCTATTTCCCCAATCACGCCCGAGCTGCAAGGAGTTGGGTAAAGTTGCGTGGGGTGATTCGCTGCCGTGACCCTTCTGGTTACGGCAGTCGAACCCGGTTATGCAGGCTGGTACAAATTTTGCCCCGTAAGAAGACGTTCGCCAAACCAAACCCTAAGCGGGCAAATCAGTTATTAGCCTATAACCGACTTCGTGCGCACGGGGGCGGCTCCTACCATCCTGCGTTTGAATGCAATCTGATACGGCCAAACCCACCGATTCCTCGTCTCGTCAACCCGTTTTAACCGGACGGTTCGCCCGCTTTTTTATCAACCTGGCGGACGTAGCCCGGTTTGTCGGCCGTTTTTTTCGGGAGATGGTTTTGCCCCCGTATGAGTTTCGGGAAATCGTTCGGCAGTGCTACGAAGTGGGTTACCGCTCGCTGCTGCTTATTTCAACGACTGGCTTTATCACGGGCATTGTGTTTACCAATCAGTCGCGGCCGTCGCTGACCGAATTTGGCGCGACCTCGTGGCTACCCTCGCTGATTGCCATTGCCATCGTGCGGGCCTTGGGACCGCTCGTAACGGCCCTCATTGCGGCCGGTAAAGTGGGGTCGAGCATCGGGGCCGAACTGGGATCAATGAACGTTACCGAGCAGATCGACGCGATGGAGGTATCGGGCACCGACCCGTTTAAATTTTTAGTCGTTAGTCGCGTGCTGGCCACGACGATTTCGATTCCGGTCCTGACGATGTACACCATCTTTGTAGCCTTGATTGGGGCGTACATTAACGTTAGTCAGAACGAACAAACCTCGTTTACGACCTACATTCAGGAAGTGTTCGGGGCAATTTCGTACTTGGATATTTTTACGTCGGTTATTAAATCGGCCGTCTTTGGGTTCACCATCGGCATGGTCGGCTGCTACAAAGGGTATCATTCCTCGAAAGGCACCGAGGGCGTCGGCAAGGCCGCCAACGCGTCGGTCGTTACGTCGATGTTTTTGGTTTTCATGGAGGAACTGCTTTCCCTCCAGATTGCTAACGCCATTCGGGGTAGTTAGCGAGGGGCGGAAGAGTGAACGAGCGAAAGGGTGAGAGAGCGGTATCCGCGTCAGCCACTCGTTCACCTTTCGCGCGTTCACTCTTGCGCCCCTCGCGCGCGCTCCCTCGTTCACCCTTCGCTCGTTCACCATGTCCGAATCCGTCATCACCATCCGGGGTCTCAAAAAATCGTTCGGCGATCTGCACGTCTTGCGGGGCGTCGACTTAGACGTTTACCGGGGCGAAAATGTTGTTGTGCTGGGGCGGTCGGGCACGGGAAAATCGGTCTTGATTAAAATCATCGTGGGCCTGCTCAAGCCCGACGCCGGCACGGTGCGGGTCCTGGGGCAGGAAGTTGAAACCCTGCGGGGTAAAGAATTGGACGTGTTTCGGCAGAAAGTGGGGTTCTCGTTTCAAAACAGCGCCCTCTACGACAGCATGAGCATCCGCGAAAACCTGGAGTTTCCGCTCGTGCGCAACATCCGTAACCTGAGCCGGGCCGATATCAACCGCGCCGTCGAACAAGCGTTGGACGACGTGGGCTTGTCGCAGACCATTAATCAAATGCCGTCGGAATTGTCGGGTGGGCAGCGCAAGCGCATCGGCATCGCCCGCACGCTGATGCTGAAGCCGGAAATCATGCTTTACGACGAACCCACCGCCGGTTTGGACCCCA
>CAXUEB010000137.1:8506-8816 GCA_964249775.1 uncultured Spirosoma sp. | reverse complement strand
TTTCAAGACACCGACGGGCGCGTTCAGCAGTTTTACAATTACAATTTTGTCAATTAAACACCGTTTGTCGTTGCGGGGGAACCGTACATACCAACCGCTACGGCGACCCATTACAACCCACTAACCACGAACGGTAAACCATTCATGAGCACAGCATCCAACAAACGCTCCATTACGGTCGGCATTTTCGTCCTACTGGGGATTGTTATTTTCGTCGCCGGCGTGTTCGTCCTGGGCGGTCAGCAGAAGCGCTTCACCAAGAGCGTCCGCATCATGGCCGTCTTTAAAGATGTCGGGGGCCTCAAAGCCG
>CAXUEB010000137.1:6332-8496 GCA_964249775.1 uncultured Spirosoma sp. | reverse complement strand
GCACCGTCCGGCGGGTCAGTTTTTTCGGCACCTCGCAGGTCGAAGTCGACATGAATATTGAGCAGAACGCCCAGGCGTACATCCGCAAAGACGCCAGCGCGACGATCAGTTCCGACGGGTTGATTGGCAACAAAATTGTTGTTATCATGGGCGGCACTCCCAGCCAGCCCGAAGTCGAAGAAGGCGACCGAATCAAGACCGTCGCGGCCCTTAGCTCCGACCAAATTCTGGAAACCTTGCAGGAAAACAACCAGAACCTGCTCCGCGTAACCAACGACTTCAAAGCGCTAGTCGGCAACATCCGGCGCGGTAAAGGCACCGTCGGGGCCGTACTGACCGATCAGGAGGTGGCCAATAATTTCAAAAACGCGATGGAAAACTTAGAGCGTGCGTCGCAAAACACGGCCAACGTCACCCGGTCCGTTGGGCAGTTTGCGGCCAAGCTGAACACCAAAGGCTCGCTGGCCAACGAGTTAGTGACCGACACAACCGTGTTTCGGCGGTTAAGCCGGTCGGCGGCCCGGCTCGAAGGCGTAGCCGGTTCGGCCGACCAAACCGTGGCCAATCTCAACCGGGCGTCGGAAAAGCTGAACAACACCAACAGCCCGCTGGGCGTTTTGCTGACCGATGAGGAAACGGCCACCAACCTCCGCGTCACTCTGCGCAATTTGAATCAGGGCACGGTGCTACTCAACGAAGATTTGAGGGCTGCCCAGAATAATATCTTGCTGCGGGGTTTCTTTAAGAAGCGGGCCAAAGAAGACGCGAAACGCAAAGCCGACAGCACGGCGCAGGTTCAGCAGCCGTAAACCCAAAACCGGTCTCGGTCGCCGTTGGGTTGGCGATCCGGTTTGTTTTGGGTTACTTTACCCCAATAATTTAGCTTATCAATGCCCCCCATTCTTGTTTCAGTTCTGGCGAAGGGGTCGGTCGCGTTGCTGCTTTCCGGCTTAGTCGTCCTGTACTGGTCGTTTAAACGTCAGCTTACTCCTTCCCTTCACCGGCAACCAACGGCCTTGGCCCTGGCGTTCGTCACGCTGCGGTTGGTTCCGTTCGTTCTGGTGTACGGCCTGCTGGGCGAAGAACCCCGCTCCGACGTGCCCATGTTTTACGTGGCCACCAAAGCCGCCAGTCAGGGACAGGTCGTGTACCGCGATTTTGATTCGGCCTATTCGCCCCTGTTCGCCTACCTGACGGCCCTGCCTCTGCGGTTTTGGAACAGCCCAAAAGCCATTATTCTGCTTTTAATTGCGCTGGAAGGACTGGCGCTGGCCCTTACCTTTCGCTACTACCGGTTGCAGCAGCCAACCAGCGACGAGCCATATGGTCGGGCATTGCTGTACCTCCTGCTGCCCATTTCGCTGGTGTTGTCGGTGCTGGGCGGGCAGGAAGACGCCTTGATGTGGCTGTTCGGGGCGTGGGCGCTGCTGGACTGGCACCGCCGGCGCAGCGACTTTCGGCTGGGTTTGATTCTGGGCGTCGGCTTCGTGGTCACGAAAGCCATTCTGATTTTAACGTTGATTCCCTTATTCTTTTTAGTCATTAACCGCTGGCGTTACGTGCTGGGGTTGCTGGTCGTTGGCTTGCCCACACTGGCCATCATGTACGCTTTAGCGGGTTTGCAGTTTCTCGAACCCGTGCAGCAGGCCAACGACCCGCGGGCACCCAACGTCTGGACCATTCTGCGGCCGGTGCTGGGATCGGTGGTGCCGCTGGGTCAGAAGTTGCTGAACTGGGTTGGGCTGGTGGCGGTGCTGGGCGTGGGCAGCTACGCGGCCCTGCGCTACCGACGGGCGGGTCAGTTCGCATCGGGTTTCGTCCGGCTGTGGGTCTTGACCTACGCCTTTATGATGGTCGTGCAGCAAAGTTCGCTGGCGAATTATGCGTATCTGTTCGTGATGCCGTTGGTGATGGGGGCGATGCCGTTCGATACGTACGCTCATCGGATACTCCTATTGGTGTTTAACTTTGCGGTCGTCCTGCAACCCGCCCTGTGGTGGGGCCTGGACATGCCGCTTTATCAAGGTCTCGCCGATTTGAACGGCTGGGCGTTGGCGGAATATTTGCTACAAATTTCCATTATTGGCTGCCTGCTGGCGTTGCTCGTCCGGTTGTTCCGCCCGAACCGGCCGGCTTCCATGGCGTGACATCCGACCGGACGCGT
>CAXUEB010000137.1:0-6322 GCA_964249775.1 uncultured Spirosoma sp. | reverse complement strand
GGGTAACGTATTTGTATGATTCAACTTGGTTTAGTCGGCTACGGCTACTGGGGCGTTAATCTGCTCCGCAACTTCATGAGTACCCCGGCGGCCACCGTGCGGACCGTCTGCGATCCCCGCCCCGAACGGCTGTCGGCCGCGCAGCGCAGCTACCCCGCCGTCGGCATCACGACCCACTACGTGGATTTGCTGGCCGACCCGGCCATCGACGCCGTCGTGCTGGCTACGCCCGTCTCGTCGCACTATCCGCTGGCCAAACAGGCGCTACTATCCGGTCGGCACGTGCTGGTGGAGAAGCCGTTTACGGCGAGCGTGGCCGAAGCCGAGGAGTTGATCGAACTGGCTGCCCAACAGAACCGGATCATTATGGTCGATCACACGTTTCTGTACACCGGTTCGATAGAGAAAGTCAAGGCGCTGTGCGAGGCCGGCGAGTTTGGTAGGTTGCAGTACTTCGATTCGACGCGCATCAACCTGGGTTTGTTCCAGTCCGACGTGAACGTGATCTGGGATTTGGCCCCGCACGACATCTCGATCTTGTTTCACCTGCGCGACGAGCGGCCCGTTAGCCTGACGGCGACCGGCAAGGCGCACGCCATCAACGGCATTGAGAACATTGCGTACCTGACGCTGCATTACCAGTCGGACTTCATCGCGCATTTTGCCTGCTCCTGGATTTCGCCCCTCAAAGTGCGCCGGATTCTCATTGGGGGTGACCGCAAGATGGCGCTCTACGACGACGTGGAACCGACCGATAAAGTGCGCATCTACGACACCAGCTACCACCTCAACGAATCGGAGCAGGACAAGTACCAACGCCTAATCGATTACCGCACCGGCGACGTATTTATCCCAAAAATTCCCCAGAAAGAAGCCTTGGCCGACATGGCCGCCGACTTCGTGGAAGCCATCCGCCACAACCGGCCCCCGCTCGTCGACGGGCAGCGGGGCTTAGACGTGGTGCGGGTGCTCGAAGCCGCCGAAACGTCGATCAAGCAAAATGGAAAAGAAATTCGATTATAAATGTCGCTCTCACGTAGCTCTGGCAATCCTGCCGGAGCAGCCCGCGTCAGCCATTTTTGCACTGATTGCTGCCGCGCGCTACTCCGGCAGGATTGCCAGAGCTACGTGAGAGCTACACTAACCACAAAACCATGACCTTACTCACCGAAGATTCTCCCAAACGGTCGCTCAACCACGTCAGCGTGGGCGAGAATGTCCGTATTTATGACTTCGTCAACGCCTACCACTGCTCCATTGACGACGGCTCCAAGATTGGTACGTTCGTTGAAATTCAGCGGGGCGCGACCATCGGCAAGAACTGCAAAATTTCGAGCCATTCGTTTATCTGCGAAGGCGTTCATATTGAAGATAACGTATTCGTGGGCCACAATGTGACGTTTATCAACGACCGCTTTCCCCGCGCGACCAACCCCGACGGTTCGCTGCAAACCGACGCCGACTGGACAATGGAAGAAACGTGGGTTCGGCGGGGCGCGTCCATCGGGTCGAGCGTGACGATTCTGGGCGGCCTCACGATCGGCGAAGGAGCCATCGTCGGGGCCGGTTCGGTCGTCACCAAAGACGTGCCGCCCCGGACCATTGTCGCCGGTAACCCCGCCCGCGTGATTCGGGAAGTAACGCCGGTTTGACGGGAGGCCCTTAACTTTGTCGACGTTTTAGCGTCTAACAAACATTTCTAAACACCCAACGACCAACAACACCCCCATTCATGCACCCCACGATTCCAAAAATACCGTTTCTTGATCTTCAGCAGCAGTACGAGCAACTCCGCGACGAAGTCTTGCGCGTCACCGAAGAAGTATTCGCGTCGAATGCCTTTTCGAGCGGTCCGTACGTAAGTGCGTTCGAGAGCGAATTCGCTCAGTACTGCGGCACGCCCTACGCGATGGGCGTTAACAACGGCACGACGGCCCTCCAACTCGCCATGCTGCCGCTGGGCGTCGGGCCGGGCGACGAGGTAATTGTGCCCGCCAATACGTTTATTGCCACCGCCTGGGGGGCGTCGCACGTGGGCGCAACGCCCGTGTTTGTGGATTGCAAACCCGATACGTGGGAGATTGACGCCAGTAAGATTGCCGAGCGCATTACCGAACGCACGAAGGTTATCGCCGGGGTGCACCTGTACGGGCAACCGTTCGACGTAACGGCCGTGAAGGCAGTAGCCGACGCGCATGGTTTATTTTTGGTGGAAGACGCGGCTCAGGCCCACGGTGCCCGCTACAACGGTTTGCGGGTGGGTGGCTTCGGCGAACTGGCTTGCTTTAGCTTTTATCCCGGCAAAAACCTTGGGGCCTACGGCGAAGCGGGCGGTCTGACAACCCATCACGCCGACTATTATAAACGGGTGCTGAGCCTGCGCAACCACGGTTCGCAGACGCGCTACTACCACGACGAAGTGGGTTACAACATGCGCATGGACGGGTTGCAGGGCGCGATTTTGTCCATCAAGCTCCGCTACTTAGACGTCTGGAATACCCGGCGGCAGGTCATTGCGGGCCGCTACCAAACGGAGATTACCCATCCGGGCGTGCGGATGCAGCACCAACCCGAATTCGCCAAATCAGTGTATCACCTGTTTGTGGTGACGGTGGATGACCGCGATCGTTTCATGCGCTACCTGAGCGATAACGACATCGTAGCCGGGCTGCACTACCCCGTGCCCTGCCACCTTCAGCGGGCCTACGCTCACTTGGGCTACCAGCGGAACGACTTCCCGAACGCCGAATACCTGGCCGACCACTGCGTATCCTTGCCGATGTTTGCCGAACTCACCGACGAGAACGTTTCGCGGGTTATTGACGTGATCAACCGTTACGCATGAATCAGACCTGGAGCATCGTCGTTTTCTGTTACAACGAAGTCGGCACCCTCGGCCGGGTGGTCGATAAACTCGTCAGGACGTTTGACCAGCACCGGCCGGGTGGGTACGAGGTGTTAATTGTGGACGACGGCAGCACCGACGGCTCGGCCGACGTCGTGCGGCAGTTGGCCAACCGGTACGCCGTTGTCCGGCCGCTGCTGCATTCCACCAACCGGGGCATCGGTCACGCCCTGCGCACGGGCTACACGAACGCCCAGTACGAGAACCTGACGGCCGTACCCGCCGATGGGCAGTTCGACACCGACGAGCTGCTCCCCCACCTGAACGTGGCTGCAGGCTCGTTTATATCATTCTACCGACTCGAAAATACGACCTACACGCTGGCCCGGAACGCCCTGTCCTACGCCAACCGGATGGTCAACCGCGCGTTTTTAGGCCTGAACCTGAACGACGTGAATTGGGTCAAGATTTACAAAACCGCGGCCGTTCGGGGACTGCCTTTAGTCTTAGAAAGTTCGCTAATCGAAAGTGAGATTTGCGCCAAGCTGATCAAAAGCGGTCACCGGGTTAAGCAGGTTACGTCGGTGTATCACCCGCGCGAAGCCGGAGCCAGCAAAGGCGCGTCGTGGAAAGTGGTGCGGCAGGCCCTCGGCGATACGCTGACCCTGGCTCGGATTCTGCGTACCTTTACGCCCAACCAGACAGCCCCAGCCCGGCCACTGACGCCCACTAATTCGGACCAGTAACGGCGGTCGGGCCGGTGCCGACCGGTCATCTCCCAAGCAATTATGCGCAGTGCGGTGTGCGTCCTACTGACTTACCTGTTGGGCCTGTCGGCGTTTGGACAAGGCACCTGGTCCGTCTCGGGCGTCGCAACTCCCGCGTTTGTCCGCGTTCGTTACCCGCATTTAGTCCTGTACCCCGACAGCGATGGCCAATTAGTGGAGCCGGTGGAGGTAGGCGGGCAAACCAACGCCTTTAGTTACGCCACCGGCCTGACGCTGTATTACACCTACGCGCCGGGCTGGTCGGTGGCAACAGGCGTTTGGTACCGGGCACAACGCGTTCGTCAACCCCGCCAAACCATAGCGAGTGCGGGTACCACGACGCTTCGGGAGCGGGCCGTGCGGCTTCCGGTGCTCCTGAACTACCGCTCTTCTGCCCGTCGGTTATCACCGTATTATTCGTTGGGCGTGTTGTTCGATTGGCCACTGGCGTCGCGGGTGATCGAACGGCGGAGCGGCCAGCCGACGCAGAACCTTCGACTCAACGGCGGGGGCGGGCCGGTGTTCAACGTTTTGCTGGGAGCCGGGGGCGTTTACCAAATTAATCCACGCTGGGCGTTGCTGGCGCAGCCGATCGGCACGTATAAGTTGGGGCGGTTCGGCGGTTCCCAAACCCACAGCCCGGCGGTTGAACTGGGCTTATTGGCGCAGGTGGTACGCTCATTTTAACCGTTCATCCGTTGGATACGAGTCCTTGGCGCAACTTGTCCGTACTTGGCTGCATCTTTGACCAAACGACCCCATTCCACCATGCAAACAATTGTTTCCCGCATCGCTTTCTGGCTTCTACTCGTGCGTAGCGTAGCGATGTTCAATGCGCACGCTCAACCCAAACAACCGGATTTACGACCGGCTCGCGTCGATCAATTCATCCGGCAAATCATGGACAGCGCCAACGTACCGGGCCTATCGGTCGCCGTCATTTGGGGCAACAAACTCGTTTACAGCCAAGGTTACGGCCTGACCAAAGCCGACTCGACGCAGCGGGTTACGGCGGCTACGGTGTTCGACGCGGCCTCGCTCAGCAAGCCGGTATTTGCCTACGCCGTCATGCAAATGGTTGAACAGGGTTTGCTGAATTTGAACAAACCTTTGTACGAGTATCTGCCCTACCCCGACGTGGCGGCCGACGAACGCTACAAGAAAATTACGGCCCGCATGGTCTTGAGCCACCGCTCGGGTTTTCCGAACTGGCGTAAGAATCGCAAGTCCGGCGAACTTGCCATGCTGTTTACGCCCGGCGAACGGTTTAGCTACTCCGGCGAAGGCTTTGTGTATTTGCAGAAAGTGGTGGAAAAGCTGACGGGTAAGCCGCTTGACGCGCTGATGACGGAACGGGTATTCAAGCCGCTGCAAATGACCCGTAGCCATTACCTCTGGCAGCCGGCGTTCGACGCTGATTTTGCCCATCCACATAATCAGGACGGCGAAGCACAGGAAAAAGATAAATCGAGTAAGGCCAACGCGGCTTACTCGTTGCAAACCACCGCTGACGATTACGCCCGGTTCCTCTTGGCTATCTTAAACGCCAGCGGGTTAAAACAGAGCACCGTTGACCAGATGCTAACCCGGCAAAGTCGGCTGCCCCGGAAACTGTTCGGCGAAGATTCGCTCTCACCGAATCTGTACTGGGCGTTGGGCTTCGGCTTGGAAAGCACGCCGACGGGTGATTACTTCTGGCATTGGGGCGACAACGGCGATTATAAATGTTACGTCGCGGCCAGTTACGCGAACCGTAGCGCCGTCGTGTACTTCACCAACAGCGCCAACGGCCTGAGTTTCGCCGGAGAAATTACGCAAACCCTTCTGGGCGGAACGCACCCCGCACCCGCATTTCTGGGGTACAAATCGTACAAAACGGAGCCAATGCTCCGTCAAAAAAAGCAGTGAATCAGCCGGCTGAATGCCCGTCGCTAACTTATCGTTACTCCAGCCCCAAAGCCTTATCTTCGGCCAGCAACCGCATCCGGTAGGCGTTCATGGCGGTGCGGCCAAGTTGCCCGACGAGCCGGTAATTGACCACCAAGCCCACGGCGGCCCCGATGCCGGGAATCAATTGCGCCATCTTGGCCAAGTCGATGTAATCGCGGTACTCCTGCTGAAACGTTAGCCAGTCGAACTGATTCATGTCGTCGGGCAATTGGCGGCTGTGTTCGGACCAGTTGGCAATGTTTCGGTACACCGCCTGCCGACGCTCCTGACTCGAAAACGCCAACTGAAACACGTACAGGATAAATACCCGTTCGCGGTAGTCACCGACGGGAAAGCCGTACAACGTCGCGATCTCAAAGAGCAGCTTCATTTTCAAACTCAGCAGCAAGGGAAAATCGGCTAAGGCCAGCACGAAGCCGCCCGCGCCCGCAACGCCCCCTTCGGCCGCGCCCGCTTTCTGGTAGAACGCAATCCGATCCGTGACGGCCCGGTCGCGCTCGGCCAAGGTCAGGCCTTCGGCGGGTGGGCGCGTGAGAAACTCGGCCCCGAATAGCACCGCCCGCGTCATCTGCTTGATGGTGGCCGTCACGACCTGATGCACGCGCTGTGGGATGATGCGGTTGATCCGGCGCTGCACGGCCGTCGACAGCCGCCCAGCAACGGACGGGGGCTGCTGCATGGCCCGTTGCCAGCGGTTCAGTTCGGTGCGAACGACGGTTTCGTAGGGTGTCATGGTGCAGAGGTTAGCGAGAAAAATAAG
>CAXUEB010000136.1:0-13853 GCA_964249775.1 uncultured Spirosoma sp. | reverse complement strand
GTAAAATATTACTAAATGTCTCAATTTAGAAGTTTAAGCAAACAAAAAAGCCACTTAATGTACATTAAGTGGCTTTGTGGGGTTGCCCGAGAAGGATTCGAACCTCCACAAACAGAACCAAAATCTGTCGTCCTACCCTTAGACGATCGGGCAATTGCGCGTGCAAAGGTAACAGGTTTGAGGACGTAAAACCAAATGCAAACGTCAAAAAAGTTGTAAAGAGGGCGTTCAGACGGCTTTCTGGGCTGATTTACAGTAGCTTGTTTAGCTTACATAACCACCGCGCTTACGCCCGAATTAATCTTTTTTATTAAACCCTGAAGCACTTTACCGGGACCACATTCCACAAAATCGACGGCTCCGTCGATAATCATCCGCTCAACCGATTGGGTCCAACGCACGGGAGCCGTTAACTGCGCAATCAAGTTGGTTTTCAATTGGGCCGGGTCCGTGGTTGGCTGGGCGTCAACGTTCTGATAAACCGGGCAACGCGGTCGGCCAAACGGCATAGCCGCAACGGCTTCGGCAAACTCGGCCCGCGCCGGCTCCATAAACGGCGAATGAAACGCCCCACCCACCGGCAACGCGACAACCCGCTTCGCGCCGGCCGCTTTCAGGCGTTCTTCGGCCAAGCGCAGCCCGTCGAAACTACCCGAGATTACCACCTGACCAGGGCAATTATAATTAGCCGGGACAACAATTTCATCCGTAATGCCCTCGCAGACCTGTTCGATGATGGCGTCGGGCAAGCCCAGCACGGCGGCCATACCGGACGGCGTCTGTTCGCAGGCGCGCTGCATCGCTTTGGCCCGGATGGAAGCTAACTGTAAACCGTCTTCGAACGACAGTACGCCGGCCGCCGTTAAGGCCGACAACTCGCCCAAGGAATGACCGGCTACCATGTTGGGCGCAAAGGAATCGCTGGTGAGTGCCTGCACGACGCCGTGCACAAATACGGCCGGTTGCGTATAGATAGTTTGTTTAAGGTCTTCGTCGGTTCCTTCAACCATGATCCGGGTCAGGTTATAGCCCAACTGCTGGTTTGCCTGATCGAATAAGGCGCGGGCGGCCGGCGAGCGTTCGAGAAGGTCTTGCCCCATGCCCCGAAATTGGGACCCTTGTCCTGGAAAAACGTATGCTTTCATGCGACAGATTAAGCGGTACGAAACCGATGTTCAGTACAAAGTAAACGCGTTGCTCGACTCTGGGCAAACGGTGGCTGGGTAACGACGCTTCAAGAACTCGCTTGCCAGTTGGCACTCAGCGCATAAACCCGTAAATTTTGTTGTGGCTTACGGCCGCCAACACAAACAAAAATTGCCTACATGCTGTTAGCTAATTAGGAGATTTGTCTACTTTTTAGGACAAATTTGTTAAACACAAACCCGCCAAAAACAGCGCGTAACCTTGTTTCCATCGGGTTTGTGATTTAGCTTTGATGCGCCGTAAAAATCGGCTTTTTTAACTGGTTAACCACTAAAATTTCGTGTCGTTCATCCTATGGCTTGGGTAACACAAACACTTTCCAGCTCTCTCGGTCGCAAGGTCATTATGTCGCTGACGGGTCTGTTTTTGAGTACGTTTCTGATTGTGCACATGGTCGGCAACTTGCAGCTTTTCAAAGGCGACAACGGACGGGCCTTTAATGAATATACGTATTTCATGACGCACAATCCGTTGATTCTTGCCGTTTCGTACCTACTGTACACGTCTATCCTGGTGCACTCGCTGATGTCGTTCGTTCTAACGCGTCATAATCGGGAGTCGCGGCCGGTTAAGTACGCCTACACTCGACCGGAAGCGAATAGCCCTTGGTCGTCGCGAAACATGGGTATCTTGGGTACGGTGCTGCTGGTTTTCATCATTATTCACATGCGCACGTTCTGGTACGAAATGCACTTTGGTTCTGTACCCATGGCGGAATACGATGGCAAACAGTATAAGGACTTGTACGCCGTAGTGAAAGAAGCGTTTGCGCAGTGGTGGTATGTGCTGTTATACGTCGCTTCGATGGTCGCCGTTGGGTTTCACCTGGCGCACGGGTTTCAAAGTGGCTTTCAGTCGCTGGGCATCCGACACCCCAAGTACACGCCGATCATTGAGAATGTGGGCCGGTACTTCTTTGCCGTTATCATTCCGGCGGCTTTCGCAGCCATGCCAATTTACGTGTTTTTACAAGTTCACGGGATTATATAAAGGTGAGTTATGAAACTGGAATCTAAAATCCCTGAAGGGCCGTTGGCCGAAAAGTGGGCACGGCACAAGTTTGGTTTAAAGTTGGTAAACCCGGCTAACAAGCGCAAATACGATATCATTATCGTGGGTACGGGCTTGGCGGGCGCGTCGGCGGCTGCGTCGCTGGCCGAGTTGGGTTACAACGTGAAAGCGTTTACTTTCCACGATAGTCCGCGCCGGGCGCACTCCATTGCCGCTCAAGGCGGTATTAACGCGGCCAAAAACTACCAGAACGACGGTGATAGCGTGTTCCGGCTGTTTTACGACACCGTCAAAGGGGGCGACTACCGCGCCCGCGAAGGCAACGTATACCGGCTGGCCGAAGTTAGCGTCAACATCATTGACCAATGCGTGGCGCAGGGCGTTCCCTTCGCCCGCGAGTACGGCGGCTTGCTGGCTAACCGCTCGTTCGGGGGCGCGCAGGTGTCGCGTACGTTCTACGCCCGCGGTCAAACGGGTCAGCAACTGCTGCTGGGGGCGTATCACGCCCTGAGCCGGCAGGTGACGACCGGTAAGGTTAAGTTGATTACCCGAACCGAGATGCTGGACTTGGTTGTGGTCGATGGCAAAGCGCGGGGCATTGTTACGCGCAACCTCATCACGGGTAAGATTGAGTCGCATTCGGCCCACGCGGTGCTGCTGTGCACGGGCGGTTACGGCAACGTCTTCTACCTGTCGACGAACGCCATGAACTCGAACGCAACGGCGGCCTGGGGGGCGCACAAAAAAGGCGCGCTGTTCGGTAACCCGTGCTACACGCAGATTCACCCGACTTGCATTCCGGTAAAGGGCGATTACCAGTCGAAACTGACCTTGATGTCGGAGTCGCTGCGGAACGACGGCCGGGTGTGGGTGCCCAAGAGCAAAGAAGACGCCGAGTTGATTCGTACTGGTAAGAAAAAGGCCAACGATATCGCCGAAGAAAATCGTGATTACTTTCTCGAACGGCGGTATCCGTCGTTCGGTAACTTGGTGCCGCGCGACGTGGCGTCGCGCAACGCCAAGTACGTCTGCGACGAAGGTCGGGGCGTGGCTTCAACGGGCTTGGCTGTGTATCTCGACTTTGCCGATGCCATCCGGCGCGATGGCCGCAAAACCATCGAGGCCAAGTACGGAAACCTGTTCGAGATGTACGAGAAAATCATTGGCGATAATCCCTACGAGACGCCGATGATGATTTACCCGGCCGTTCACTATACAATGGGCGGCTTGTGGGTGGATTACAACTTAATGACGACCATTCCGGGTTTGTACGCGATGGGCGAAGCCAACTTCTCCGATCACGGTGCAAACCGGCTGGGTGCGTCGGCCCTGATGCAAGGATTGGCCGACGGTTACTTTGTTGTTCCGTACACGATTGGGGATTACTTAGCGACTATCGGTTCGGCTGATAAAATACCCGTTGACCATCCAGCTTTCAAGGAAAGTGAGCAGCGCATCAAGGAAATGAATCACCGCTTTTTGAGCATTAAAGGCAGCAAAACGGTCGATGAATTTCACAAAGCACTGGGTCACATCATGTGGGAGTACTGTGGCATGTCGCGTAGCGCCGACGGTTTGATCAAGGCCAAGAAGATGATTCAGGAACTGCGGGCGGAGTTCTGGCAGAACGTGCGGGTGATGGGCGAAGAAGAAGAAATGAACCAATCGCTCGAACACGCCGGCCGGGTTGCCGACTTCCTTGAACTGGGTGAACTGATGGTCGACGACGCTTTGAACCGCGAGGAATCCTGCGGAGGCCACTTCCGCGAGGAGTACCAAACCGAAGACGGCGAGGCCCTACGGGATGACGCCGACTTTACGTACGTAGCCGCTTGGCAGTTCCAAGGCGAGAATCAGCCCGAAGTGCTCCATAAGGAAATGCTGGAGTTTGAGAACGTAAAACTCACGCAGCGGAGTTATAAATAAAAGTTGTTGAGTTGTAAGGTTGTATAGTTACGAAGTTTGCCGTGTGCACTTAACTATACAACTTTACGACCGCACCGGCGGCCCGGTTTACGACTTCACAATTTCTTTCAAGATGAAGATCACTTTAAAAGTCTGGAGACAGCGCAATAGCAATACGCCGGGTAAATTAGTCGAGTATCAGCTTGACAAAATTTCGCCCGACATGTCGTTCTTGGAGATGTTTGACGTGCTAAACGGCGAACTGACCAAGAAAGGCGAAGAGATTATCGCCTTTGATCACGACTGCCGCGAAGGCATTTGCGGCTCGTGCGCGATGTACATCAACGGCCGGGCGCACGGTCCCCAAACCGGGGCAACGACCTGTCAATTGCACATGCGGTCATTTAACGACGGCGACACGATTGTGGTAGAGCCGTGGCGGGCGCGGGCCTTTCCGGTCATCAAAGACTTAATGGTCGATCGCACTTCTTTCGACCGGGTGGCGCAGGCGGGCGGTTACGTATCCGTTAACACGGGTTCCGCGCGGGACGCGAACGAGATTTTGATTCCACGTAACGTAGCGGACGAAGCGATGGACGCGGCTCAGTGCATTGCCTGTGGTGCTTGCGTAGCCGCCTGTAAAAACGCGTCGGCTATGCTCTACGTAGCGGCCAAGGTGTCCCACTTTGCGGTGTTGCCGCAAGGGCAGGCCGAACGCGTACAGCGGGCCGAGCGGATGGTGGCGCAAATGGACTCTGAAGGCTTCGGGGCCTGCTCCTTTACGGGAGCCTGCTCGGTCGAGTGCCCAAAGTCGATTTCGCTCGACCACATCGCCCGCATGAACCGCGAGTATTTAGGCGCGAAACTGACGTCGAACAACGTGCAGGGATAAATAGGTTTGATTAGTTAAAATAAGCCTGGTGCTTCTTGATTCAATAATCAGAGGGCACCGGGCTTATTTGTTTACATAATGGCACTTATACAACAACAAAAAACAGAGTAGTATGTGGATTTTGACGGGGTTACGCATCTTGAGTAAATAAATCTTTTTCACGCTTGAATCGAATATTCTATGAAAACTCTCTTTGTCTACTTAGCACTTGTTTCGATCACAGCATCTTTGTCATATGGACAAGCTGTGAAAAGTTCGTTAGCCAATGACTTGGACTTTCGTCAATCCCTACTAAAGTTGATGCGTTACTACCCTTCAGTGGCCCAACGGGAGGAAAAAGTCGCCAGAGTTTATGTAGGGTTCAAAGTTGATGCCCAAGGTGAGATTACCGCTGTTGAAGTTTTAAATAAAGGCAATGTAGAGACTTACTTCAGCCAAGAAGTTAGTCGCTGTATGAAGCTACTTCCTGTCCAGAAACCGATGTACGCCGGGGACTACGTTCTCCCAATAGTATTTGACTTGGAGAACGTAGGTAAGGTAATTAAGTCTCCCGAAAAAGATGTTACATTCGTCCAATCACTAAACAAAGAGTCTCTTCTGAAGGAAGTGTACGTGACTGGGTATATAACTGCTAACCGCTAAATTTTGTGTAAAATCAAGAATATGATCGGTCAATGCGGCTTTATCATTTCTGAGATAAACCACATAACATTAGATCTGTTATTCAACACATCTAATTAAGGTATAACGCTTAACCACCCATCATAAATGGTCAAAAGTTGTACTTACTCTTGAATTTGTTTCTACGCCGTTGCCCCCTCCTTCAGCCGCTCAGCATTCTCAGCGATGCGTAACTGCTCAATGAAGTCGCCGATGTCGCCGTCCATCACGGCGGATAGATTGTGCACCGTCATGCCGATGCGGTGATCCGTTACGCGGCTCTGCGGGTAGTTATATGTCCGAATCTTGTCGGAGCGGTCGCCACTGCCGACCATCGTTTTCCGTTGCGAGGCAATGGCGTCGTTGTGCTTCTGCAACTCAATCTCGTATAGTCGGGAACGGAGTACCGTCAGGGCCTTGTCGAAGTTTTTCAATTGCGAACGCTCGTCCTGGCACTGCACCACCAAACCCGTGGGAATGTGGGTCAGGCGCACGGCTGAGTACGTCGTGTTGACGGACTGACCACCGGCCCCCGACGAGCAGAACGTATCTTTGCGAATGTCGTTCATGTTCAGGTCAACGTCGACTTCTTCGGCTTCGGGTAACACGGCTACGCTGGCGGCAGAGGTGTGAATCCGGCCCTGCGTTTCGGTGGCCGGCACGCGCTGCACCCGGTGAACGCCCGACTCAAACTTCAATTTGCCGTACACATCTTCGCCCTCGATCTCCGTGATAATCTCTTTATAGCCACCGGACGTACCTTCCGTGTAATCAACGAGCGACATGCGCCAGCCCATCTTTTCGCAGAAACGTTGGTACATGCGGAAAATATCGCCCGCGAAAATAGCCGCTTCGTCACCACCGGTGCCGCCCCGTACTTCCAGAATGACGTTTTTGCTGTCATTCGGGTCTTTGGGAATCAGCATTTCCTTTAGCGTCTCTTCCAGCTCTTCCCGGCGTGGCAGCAATTCGTCCAGTTCTGATTTGGCTAATTCGCGAAAGTCGGCGTCTTTCTCGGTCGCGATAATTTGTTTGGCGTTGTCAATTTCCTGAAGCAGTTGGGTATAGGCCCGGTACTGCACCACAATTTTTTCCAAATCTTTATATTCTTTGCTCAGCTTCATGAAGCGCTTCTGGTCGGAGACAACCTCCGGCTGCACAATCTGCTGGGCGACTTCATCAAAGCGTTCGCGAATGGCTTCTAACTGGTCAAGCATAAGACAATGTATAAATTAGCCTTTGTCGTGTCGATTTCGCAAAGGCGCGTTAAGATCTGCGTAAGCTGACAAAAATACGAAATTTCGGTGGTCTGGCATTCCAGCGGTGCGTTCGTACGCATCCGGGTTGCAACCAAGCCGACGAGCCGATCGTTTCATAATAAATCACGTTGTTTAACTGCAATAAGTTCCTGTTTATGAAGCGTTCCGTTATCGCCGTTGGTGCCCTACTGGCTACGTTATCCGCTTGTAATCCCGAACGACTCCGGCATACGAACGAGTTGAAAGAAGAAATTGCCGACAAGAAGATTAAGCGCATTACCAACGTTGATCTGGTTGAAACGGTCGATAATTTCGGCGAACGTATTAGTCGGACGGTGCAGAACGAACTGGCAACCCAACTCGCAGCCACCAACGACCCGGCCGAACGCACTAAACTCTGCCGGTTGCAAAACCTGCCCCGAACAACCGCCATCGCCGAACGGTATGGCATCAACATTCGTCTATTGGGAGCCGCTGATGTGCAGGACAAGTCGCTTAATCAAAAAGAGCGCGAAGTGCTGGATGCGTACCTGTATAACGCCGAGCAGAAGCTACCCCAGATTTCTAACATCCAGAAAATTGGCGACACGTTGTTTATTTACAACGCGGCCGTGCCGATCGATAATGTTATTTGCCAGGCCTGTTTCGGCGGCCAAAAAACGCCTTTAGCCGTTTGGCGGCTGGCTTTTCCAAAGCGAGAGGTCGTCCGGCGCATGGCCTCTACGAAGAAAAAGTAGTTACTTTATGCGTTTATAGTTACGAATTGTCAACTTTAAAATAAGATGGAAGCCGTTCTCCCAAAAATTCCCCTATCGCTGCAAGAACGCGACGAAGCTGGGTCGCCGGACGTAATTCGCGTACCGGCGACGTGGGAAGATTACCTGGAACTGGCCGAACTGGTTCCGTATAATATCGACTATTTGAACGGCGAACTTATCTCGATGAGCCAGGCCACCGACCTACACGAACAATTAATTATTCAACTTGGAAGGATTTTTGACCAGCTTTTTGACGATCAACCCACCTACCGTGTGTTAGGTAGTAACGTAAAAATTTGCGTAACTGAAGGCGGGGCAGAGTTCAACGCTGACTTGTCGATTGTTAACGGGCCGTCGGAGTACGTTACGCTGCCCAGTGGTCACGTGTCAAAAGTCCGCATTAAGAATCCGGAGATTATCATTGAAGCGCTGTCCAAGAGCACAAAGGCGTATGACCAATCCGATAAACTCGATCAGTACCGCCTGATTCCAAGTCTACAGCATATTCTATTTGTCAGCCAGGAAGAAGTATTTGCTCGCAGCTACTCGCGTGCCGATCAGCCCAATGCGTGGCACGATGCTGATTACCGATCTATCAACGACGTTGTCCGGCTGGGTGCATTGGAACTACCACTGCAACGGGTTTACCGTAAAACGCCACTGGCGGGTTGAGCATCGGCCCATGCTACTAACTGACGCGCCGTTTCGGTCGGATTGTCTTCGAATCGGTCCAGCCGGTGAATTGTTGTGGAATCCCGCTGCGACAGGCCGTGCAGATACGCTTTATCGTAGTAGTCTAAGGTTAAATCGGCCACCGTTGCGTAGTCGTGACGGGCTAAGGCGTCTAAAGCGTCGTTCGTCACCTTGCCGCCCAGTCGTTTACGAATGCGCTCGGTGGCTTCGATAAGCAAATTATGGTCGATGCCTGTATACTCGGCAACCAACCGGTTCACGCGAACGGCTTTGGGTACGTCGACAAACGCCACCGGGGCGGCCCGCATCTGCTGCCAAAGCGGCATCGGAATATAGCACGAACCGACGTTGCGGCTTTCGTCTTCGAGCCAAATGCGCCGATTTGCGTCCAATTGACGCCACTCGGTAAAAATTGAGTTTTCAAACTGTTCGCTGCTGGGTTGGGGCCGTTGGCCAATCGCCCCGTAGCTGGAGCCTTTGTGGTGGGCCAGTCCTTCCAGATCAATAGTTTGCTCCCCCAGACGGGCCAGTTCGTTCAGAATTTCGGTTTTGCCGCTGCCGGTTTTTCCCCCCAAGATAATTAAGTTTCGCGGCTCCGTGAAGGCTGCCAACACCGCGCTGCGGTACGCCTTGTAGCCGCCGGCCAGCGTCGAAGCTCTTAGACCGGCGGTATTCAGCAGCCACGCAAACGAGCCGCTGCGCATTCCGCCCCGCCAGCAGTGCACCAGCACTTCTTTGTCCTGCGGATTTAGTTTTTTCGACTGCTTAACAAAATTAGCCAGCTTAGGACCAACTAAATTAAGACCCAGCAGCACTGCCGAATCCTTGCCCGCCTGTTTGTACTTCGTGCCGACCTGCGCCCGCTCCTCGTTGTCGAACAGCGGAACATTGATTGCCCCCGGAATGTGGGCTTGGTCAAACTCGCCCGGCGACCGCACGTCAATGATGGGCAGTTGCTCGGCTTGCTTGAGGAATTCGTCGACGGTTAGTTGATTGACCATATTAGGTTAGCTCCCGCAAATACATCTGAATCGTGTTGTTCAGCCCGAAGTATAGCGCATCGCTGATTAACGCGTGACCAATCGACACTTCCAGCAAACCAGGAACCTGCTCGGCAAAAAAACGCAGATTTTCCAAACTTAAATCGTGCCCCGCGTTCAGGCCCAGACCCAATTTCCCTGCTTTCTGCGCGGCCCGCACGAAGGGTGCAACGGCCGCTTCGCGGTTCTCCACGTAGTGAGCTGCATAAGGTTCCGTGTACAACTCAATTCGGTCGGTACCAACGGCTTTTGCGCCTTCGACCATGCGTTCGTCGGCATCCACGAAGATGGATACGCGAATGCCATCGGCTTTAAACGTTTCCACTAATTGCCGGAGGTGGTCGGCGTGACGAACGGTGTCCCAGCCGGCGTTGGACGTAATGGCGTCGACCGCGTCGGGCACAAGCGTTACCTGCGCGGGCTTAACGCGCTTGACTAACTCGATAAACCGCTCGTCGGGATTGCCTTCGATGTTGAATTCCGTCGTGACGACTTCCTTCAGGTCCAGCACGTCCTGGTAGCGGATGTGGCGTTCGTCGGGGCGAGGATGAACCGTAATGCCCTGCGCGCCGAAACGTTCGCAGTCCAGCGCGACCTTTACCAAGTCGGGGTTGTTGCCACCCCGTGCGTTGCGGAGGGTAGCGATTTTGTTGATGTTGACGCTGAGACGGGTCATTTCTTTTAAAGAGTGAAAGAGCCAAAGACTGAATGAGCAAAAGGCTCCGCTGGTTTCGTAACTTTGCCGAAATCGTGAAGGTTCACCAATTCAGTACGGTTCTTAGTCGCTCATTCACCCATTCGCTCGTTTGCCCTTTCGCACTATGGCTCTAAAACAACAAATTGACGCCGACATTAAGCAGGCTATGCTGGCTAAAGATCAGGATAAGCTCCGGGCACTCCGGGCCGTAAAGTCTATGATCTTGCTCGAAGAAACCAAAGAAGGTGGTTCGGGCGAGCTAAAGCCCGAAGACGAAACGCGCATCCTGACCAAAGCCGTTAAGCAGCGTAAGGATTCCGCCGACATCTACCGGCAACAAAACCGCGCCGACCTGCTGGCGACCGAAGAAGCCGAAATCGCCGTCATTGAGCAGTATTTGCCTAAGCAACTATCGGAGGATGAGTTAAAGGCAACGTTACAGGCAATTATGGCGCGCGTCGGGGCGTCGGCCCCGTCAGATATGGGCAAGGTAATGGGCGTCGCGACCAAAGAACTCGCCGGTCGGGCCGATGGGAAAGCCATTTCGGCCATGGTGAAAACGCTTCTTCAGTGACCAGTCTCGATCTGTTCATGCTGATTCCCCTGGCGTGGGGCGCGTTCAACGGCTACCGCAAAGGTCTCTTGGTAGAAATTGTAGCGGTAATTGCGTTTGTGGTGGCGATCATCATCGGGTTCAAGTTTCTGGCGTTCGGGATTGACTTGCTTAGCCCGTACATCAGTCGCGAATTGGCCCGTAAACTGTTGCCGTGGCTGGGTTTTTCCATGATCTTCTTTCCCACCATCCTACTTATCAACCGGCTGGGGTTTGCCATCCGGCGTTCGCTCAAGTATACCCTGCTGGGCACGTTCGACAGCGTAGCCGGGGCGGCCGTGGGGCTTTTTACGTGGCTGTTCGGAATTAGTGTGCTGCTTTGGTTGTTTAGCTACATGGGTGTAAAAATGCCGCCCGGCCAAACCGAGGGTGCCTTTCTGTATCCGTACGTTAGACCGGTGGCACCGGCGGTAATGGACAAAGCCGCCGTTTGGGTGCCCAAAGGACTCGAAGCCGGAAAAAAGTGGCGAGCCGAAAAACAATGAATACACCCCACGCAAGTAATCCGAATGTATCGCCGGTGGCGTTCTGGGACGTAAATCTCGAACAGATTGATTTTGAAACCGACAGTCTGTTTGTGATGAGCAAGGTTTTCAACTACGGTCGTTGGGAAGACATTCTGGAGGTGCTCAATTATTACGGTCTTGAGCGGGTTAGGCAGGAGATTGTGCAGGCGGCTTACTTGAAAAAAACGGCTTTATCGTTCTTATGTGTAATTCTGGAATTGAACGAACAAGATTTTAAGGCTTATGTACAGCGACAGACTCGACGCCCGCATTGGGACTATTAGATAGGATGTATGCTTTTTGTCGACACGGTCAAGCCTGATACCTTACTGCTGCTTAACAAACTGATGCGTGTGGACGAACTGTCGGCGTTTGCGCTTGTTGGCGGTACGAATCTTTCGTTACGGTTTGGCCACCGGATTTCGGTCGATTTGAATTTGTTTACGAACGAACCTTTTGAGCGCGACGAAGTACTGAATGGCGTTAAAACTGCGTTGCCGCAAACGATTCTACTCGACCAACGTAGACAGACTATCTGGTTAACGATTGATGACGTAAAGGTTGACCTTATTCTGCACCAATATCCGTACCTCAAAGGCATAGAAATGACAGATAGTGTTCGTTTTTTAGCCATTGAAGACATTATTCCCATGAAACTGGAAGCGATGGCAACGCGGGGTGTGAAAAAGGACTTCTGGGATATAGCGGAGCTACTGAGGCATTTTACGTTGTCGCAAATGCTGGATTTTTACCGGCGAAAATACACAAACAGTGATCCCGGTCACGTGCTGTTGGCAATGACGTATTTTGTAGATGCAGAAATTGAAAAAGTTGACCCTATGAGTATCAATGGCATGACGTGGGAGCACGTAAAAGATAAGATGAGTACAACCGTAAACGAATACGTGAAGGAAAGCCTAAACCGATAAATGAAGCAAGATATTCGCAAGACGACGCCTGCCCAGTTGAAAGACTGGCTCACGCAGCACGGTGAGCCGGGTTTCCGGGCCAAACAGATTCACGAGTGGCTTTGGAAGAAGTCGGCGCAGTCGTTCGGGCAGATGACCAACCTGTCGTGGCCGACGCGCGAGTTGCTGGACGCCCACTTCGAGCTTCGGCCGCTGACTGTCGATCAGCAGCAGCGCAGCAGCGACGGTACGGTAAAGTCGTCGTTTCGGTTGTACGACGGCAATTTAGTCGAGGGTGTCCTGATTCCGGCCTTACGTAACGATGACGCGGATCGAATGACCGCTTGCGTCTCCTCGCAGGTGGGTTGTTCGCTGACCTGCAAGTTCTGCGCCACGGGCTACATGGACCGCAAGCGCAATCTCGACGCGGCCGAGATCTACGATCAGGTCGTGGCCATCAGCCGACAGGCAAACGAACATTACGACGCGCCCCTATCGAACGTTGTTTACATGGGCATGGGCGAACCGCTGCTGAACTACAAAAACGTGCTGGAATCCGTCGACCGCATTACGTCGGTCGATGGACTGGGCATGTCGCCAAAGCGCATCACGGTCTCAACGGCGGGTATTGCGAAGATGATCCGGCAACTCGGCGACGATCAGGTCAAATTCAACCTGGCCTTGTCGCTGCACGCAGCCAACGATCAGAAGCGCGATCAGATTATGCCCATCAATGAAAGCAATACGCTTCCCGCGCTGGGCGACGCACTGGGCTATTTTTACAAAAAGACCGGCACCCGCGTTACGTTTGAATACATCCTGTTTTATAGTTTCAACGACACGCTTCAGGATGCGCAGGAGCTTTGGCGGTTTACGAAGCGCGTACCGGCTAAGGTTAACATCATTGAGTATAACCCCATCGCCGAAGCCAACTTCAAAAATACCGATCCACAAACGCTCGACCGGTTCGCGGGTTATTTGGAAGACCGGGGCGTAACGGTAAACGTCCGTCGGAGCCGGGGCAAAGACATTGATGCCGCCTGCGGGCAGTTGGCGGGTAAGAAGTAAGGTAGCTCCGACAAGACTGGGCCGCCGGAGCGGTGTCGGAGCTACAAGAGCTACGTCTGTCTTAACAATTCGGTAATATCGCTTTTCTCGGTTTGGTTTACTTTTGTGGACGTTATCAGCTTACGAATGCATCGTCGGCTACTCACCGAAGACTAACCGCTCCATGTTTGGATTAGAAACAGACGTTTTTATCCTACTCTTTATCAGTCTTTTCGCTGCCTGCGCCTTCGAGTTTGTCAATGGTTTCCACGACACGGCCAACGCCGTTGCTACCGTAATCTACACTAATTCGCTAAAGCCGACCGTCGCGGTAGTGTGGTCGGGCATCTGCAACTTCGCGGGCGTTCTGCTGGGTGGTATTGGCGTCGCGATGGGTATCGTCAACCTGCTGCCGGTTGAATTGTTGGTTGATCAAAACGTGTACCACAGCGTGGCAATGGTCTTAGCCCTGCTGCTGAGCGCCATCATCTGGAACCTCGGTACGTGGTATTTTGGCTTACCCAGTTCGAGTTCGCACACGCTCATCGGCTCAATCTTGGGCGTTGGCCTGGCGTTTTCGACCCTGCCCGAAAACACCGAAGGGGCGGCCGGTATGATTGGTTTGGCATCGGGCCTGAAATTGCCCGTTAGTACAACG
>CAXUEB010000135.1:8576-13908 GCA_964249775.1 uncultured Spirosoma sp. | reverse complement strand
CTGTCTTCTCACTCCTCAATTCCTACGGCATCGTACACCTGCACCCGCTCCCAGGGGTGCTGACATTCGGCAACGAACTCTAAGTGCACCGGATGCACTTGATACGCATCATGGGCGGCTTTGTCAGCAAAGACAAACGTCAGCGAGAAGTCGTACGAATGGTCGATGACGGGCCGGCGGCTGTCGGCGGGCGTGCCGATGTAAGCGGCCGAAATGTGATTTATGCCCCGGAGCGATGCTAAGCCGGCGCGGAGGGCGTTGCGATCGTCCTGACTTTCGGGACGGCTTAGCCAAAAGAAAACAGTGTGAACAAACATAGCAAACGGTTAGAAACAGTCCGCAAACTTCTAACTAAATTTCTCTAACTGCTTCACCAGCACCCCAAAATCTTTGGGATACGGTGCGACAAACGTTTGTTCTTCGCCGTTTAACAGACTGAATGTCAACGAGTAGGCGTGCAGGGCAACGCGCTGAATCAAGGGTAATTCTTCGGTGCCTTGTTTGAGATTAAACTTCCGCTTGACATCCGACAGATAGATCGGCGCTCCGCCGTAAGTCGGGTCATTGACGATGGGGGCTTTAAGGCACATTAAGTGCACCCGAATCTGGTGCATCCGGCCCGTAATCGGCAAACACTCAACCAACGTCGTCGTGCGGAACGCCTGTAGGGTGTTGAAGATTGTTTCGGCAATCTTGCCCTTTTCCCGGTCGATGCGCACGGCCGTGCCGTCTTTGATGGGCGAAATAGGCAGGTAAACCGAAATGCCGTCGAAGTCGTGTACGCCGTTCGTAACGGCGTGGTACCGCTTCGTTACTTCGCGGTGCTCAAACTGCATGGCTAAGTGCCGATACGCGTCGGGGTGCTTTGCAATCGCCAGAATACCCGACGTTTCCTTGTCCAGGCGGTGTCCAAGTTGGGCGTCGGGATGATACGCCTTCGCCAAACGCACGATACTCTGCCCCGTCCGGTCGGTAGTTCGCTCGTCGAGCGAGGCCACGTGCGGAGGCTTGTTGATGAGAATGTAATCATCGTTCTCAGAAACGATGAGGTCTTCAAAATTGAGTTTCAACGTTTGGGAATTGTCGTTTAGAGGTATTAGACACGCTTGAGGTAACTTTAAACGACTAACCGCTTTGGCGGCCCGACGCAACCCTCAAGCTAAATACAAAAAGCCTCCTCCGGCGCGGAAGAGGCTTGAGAAAAGATCTTGACGAAGACTACAACGAGAGCGTACCGCGCTCGTGTGCCTTACGAAGCGTCGCTTCCAGACCATTCTTGTTGATGGTCTTGATGGCCGACGTAGCCACTTTCAACGTAATCCATTCGCCGGTTGACTCGACAAAGAACCGCTTCTTTTGCAGGTTCGGGTAGAATTTACGCTTCGTTTTATTATTGGCGTGCGAAACGTTATTTCCCGTCCGCGTGCGTTTTCCCGTGATTTGACAAACTCTGGCCATTACCGTACTCGTTTTCCGTATGAGGGCGCAAAATTGGCTAATTTTCTCATAATCTGCAACTCACTACTCCTTTTTTTTGAATCCGTACGGACAGTGACGGCAACCATTTTTGCAACAATAGCCCCGGCGCAGGTGATACGCGGCCGTAAACACCACAAATCCCTCGGGCGTGTAATAATAATCGTCGTCGGCTAAATTGGGTAACTTTTTTTTGGCGGGTCGCGTGGGCATTGGTTGTTTGGGCGTCTGTTCAAGAAGCCGTATTTTTGAGTAGAAACGGACTGTTTAGCCGCTTAGTTGCAAAGCATCCCAATCTTCATCAACGCGCTCATTTTTAACCAAGTTCGCTACCGATTATGGAAACACTAACGCCTATTCAGGCCGGGTCCGGGTCCTTTCAGACCAAACCTCGTTCGGCCGCCGACCAGGCCATGCAGTTGGAATGGAACTACGGTGCGCACAATTACCATCCCATTCCGGCCGTGCTATCGCGGGGCGAAGGCATCTACGTTTGGGACGTGGAAGGCAAACGCTATTTCGACTTTCTATCGGCGTACAGCGCCGTCAGTCAAGGCCATTGCCACCCGCGCATCGTCAACGCGCTGGTCGAGCAGGCGGGGCGGCTAACGCTTACCTCGCGAGCGTTCTACAACGACAAAACCGGCCTGTGCGAACAATACCTGTGTGAATACTTTGGCTACGACAAAGCCCTGCTGATGAACTCCGGGGCCGAAGGGGGCGAAACCGCCCTGAAGCTAACCCGGAAGTGGGCTTATTTGGTGAAAGGCGTTCCGCAGGATGGGGCGAAAATGGTATTCGCGGCCGGCAACTTCTGGGGCCGAACGCTGGCGGCCATTTCGTCATCGACTGATCCGAGCAGCACGGCCGATTTCGGACCGCTGCTGCCGGGCTACGTCGTCATTCCCTACAACGATCTCAACGCGCTGGAAGACACCTTCAAAAGTGACCCCAACATTGCTGGCTTCATGGTCGAGCCGATTCAGGGGGAAGCCGGCGTGGTGGTGCCGGACGCGGGTTACCTGCGCGGGGTACGCGATCTGTGCACGAAATACAACGTGCTGTTTATCGCCGACGAAGTGCAGACGGGCATTGGTCGGACGGGTAAGCGCGTTGCCTGCGACCACGAAGGCGTTAAGCCGGACCTGCTCGTGCTGGGCAAAGCCCTGTCGGGCGGCACCCTGCCGGTGTCGGCCGTGCTGACTTCCGACGAGGTAATGCTGACCATTAAGCCCGGCGAACACGGCAGCACCTACGGTGGCAACCCGCTGGCCTGCGTCGTGACGATGGAAGCCCTGCAAGTGGTGGAAGACGAGCAACTGGCCGAAAACGCAACCGCGATGGGCGAAATCTTCCGCGCGCGCATGACGGCTCTGAGTCAGAAAACCGACTTGGTTAAATCCGTGCGGGGCAAGGGTCTCTTAAACGCCATTGTCATCCGGGAGCGCTCCGATTTGGGCGAACAGACCGCCTGGGAAATTTGCTTGAAGCTCAAAGACAACGGCCTGCTGACCAAGCCGACGCACGGCGATAAGATTCGTTTTGCGCCCCCGCTCGTCATCAACGAAGATCAGATGCACGAAGCGTGCGATGTGATTGAAAAGACGATGATGGCGTTTTAAACCAAAAAGGACCGGGTCGCCGGTCCTTTTTGGTTATTCAGCTTCGTGCAACACGCAGTCTCGGGTTGGCTGGCCGTTCCTAAACGTGCCAACGATGCGCGCGCCGTCGGGGAAGGTGTAGACGCCTTTGCCGTTCGGAACGTTTTTGGCGAACCAGCCCGTGTATTTGTCGCCGTTGCGGTAGTAATACACGCCGTAGTCAGCGCGGAGGTTGTCGCGGAAGTTACCCCGGTATTTGAGCTTGCCATCGGCGTAGTATTCCGCGCCTTCGCCGTGCTTGTCGCCTTCTTCAAACTCACCGGCGTAGCGTTCGCGGGTTGGGTACACAAACACGCCCCGGCCGTCTTCGCAGTCGCCCGTGATGCAGCCGACCATTGCCCGAACGGGTGCGGCCGGTGCTCGTTCAACCACCGGCGCGCGCATCACGGGCGTTGTGATGGGGTTTGTCGGAACGGGCTTGGGTGCAACGGCTACGGCGGGTTTGTCGGCCGTTCGCGTTTTGGGATACATCGCTTCGGCTTCTAACCAGCCCTTACGGATGGCATCCATGCGGGCCGGTTTAGCCGGGTGCGTAATCGTCGCCCGCTCGTTGCCCAGCGCCCGAACCGCCACCAAAGATTCTTCCAATGACGCGCCTAACTGGTGCAGCACAAAACCCGAAAACTTGTCGGCTTCAATTTCTTTCTGCGGTTGACCGCCCTGCCCGTCGATAGTATGGCCTTGCAAGTGGTGACCGATTTCGTGGGCCATGATGCTGATGGCTGACCAGTTGGTTTCGGTTTCTTCTTCGATCTTCTGCATAAACGCCCCATCGTAGACAATGAACCGCTGCCCTTTCATCACGGTCGCGAAGCAGTTGTCGGTGTTTGAGCACTCAATAATTTTGAAATTGCGCATCAAACCGATGGGTTTCAGAATCCGGTCGACGACTTTTTGCGCGTGGCCATTGGACGACGAATTGGGCGAGCAAACGACTTCCGGGCTGGCGGCCCGGCCGGTGTAGCTGCAAATAAAGGAACCGGTGATTGGCGCGTGGGCCGACTGCGGACCAACGAAGGCCGCACTGAGTAAGAGAATGGAGAAGGATAAAGCCGCTTTCACTGGCATAGCCGGTTGGGTTAATTAGTCAACACGGCTGAATAACGACGGGAGAGGGGTTTGTAGTTTATTTAAACACCTGCTTACTCACCTTGCCCTTCGCGCCGACGGCGTAGCAGGTGCCTTTGGCGCAGTCGACCGAATGAAAGCCTTCGGTATCGAGCCGCTGCCACGTCTGCCCCTGGTCGGCCGACAGGCTCGTGCCGGACGGACCGACGACCAACAGCCGGTCGCCGGGAAGCAGCGCAACGGCTTCTTTCAAACCGGGCGGGTTGGTTTCGGCTACTAATTGCCAACTTTGACCGCCGTCGCGGGTCAGGGCTGCGTTCGGGCCGGGTAGGTGTTCCTGCTTGTAGTTGCCGCCGACGGCCATGCCTACTTTTTCGCTGAAGAACCGCAAACCGAACAACCCCGTAGCCTCACCGGACCGGAGGGGTGTAGTCGCTACGGTCCACGTTCGGCCGCGGTCGTTGGAGCGAAATACGCGGCTGCTCTGGGCACCGCCCGACGCAATCCAAACCCGCCGTTTGCCCTGCACAACGAGACTCGTGCCGCTGGCCGCAAAGGCGGCTTCGTTGGGTTGCAGGAGCGGTAAGGCCGTTTGGGGCACGGGCTGCCACGACTGCCCGCCGTCGTCAGTAGTGAGGATAAACCACTTGCCTCCGACGGGATCGCTGAACACGATTCCGTGTTGCTTATCCCAAAAAGCAATGCCGTCGAAGAAGACGCCCGGTTGCTGAGTTTGGTAAAGAAGCGCCCAGGTTTGGCCGCCATTAACCGTTTTGTAGATGCGGGCCTGCCCCTGTTCGGCTGGGCCGGCGCTCATCAAAAAAGCGGTCTGGGCGTCAATGGCCTGTACGTCGCGAAAATCGCAGGTTTGGGCGTCCGGTACGGTGCCGGTTTGCCAGGTTCGGCCCCCGTCGGCGGTGCGGACAAAGGTGCCTTTGGTACCGCCAATCCAGACCACATCGGTTCCGGCTACGCTCACGGCCCGGAAACTGGCGTCGGTGTTAACGAACTGCGGTTGCCACTGGGCCAGCGCGGGTGTGGCAAAGAGTAAACAGCCGGCCAGGCTGCGGAGAAAAGGGTTCATGGGGTAAGGGGCTGGCCGCAACCGGACGACGGTTGCGCTAAGT
>CAXUEB010000135.1:0-8566 GCA_964249775.1 uncultured Spirosoma sp. | reverse complement strand
GTCTTACGGCGTCGTACTACGGGGTAGTGGGGCCGTCTGTTGGGTGGCAGCCTTCAGCCGTTCGATTTCCTGCGCCTGACTGTCGGCTTTGAAATAATAGTAAAGGCCAAGCACCAAAAAAACTTTCGACAAGATAAACACCGCAATGAAAGCCGGCCGCCAGTACTTATGCACCCGAATGTGGGTGTCATCGACACTGACATCGACGTAATTGGATTTTGACGGTTCGGGTTCCGCGTTCGTCGGTCGAGAATAGATTCGTTCTGGCTCTTGCCACTTCTGCACCTCGGTGGCGCTGATTCGGTTCAACAGCGTTTCCCGAACGTGGGGCGGGGGCGGCACGGCGTTGCGCAGGAAATACTGCTCCATCTCAATCTCCAGTTCGTTGAGTTGGGTCAGTAACTCGGGGTCTGTGGTAAGCAAATCCTCAAGCTCTTCTTTATCTTCGTCGGAAGCAACACCCAGCAGGTAAGCTTCCAGAACACCGTTCGTTAGGTATTGATGCGTTTTCAAAGCCGTATGGGTTTAACGGTTACGAAACGAATGAACGTACGTGCGAATGGCTTGCAAAACATCTTCGTACGTCATCTGCAATCGGTCGGCTACGGTGCCGGGCTTATAGCCCCGGCGGAACGTTAAATCAAAAACGAGTTTAGGCCGGCTTTCGTCTCTAATGGGCCGCGAACTAACCAACGAAGGCTCCGGTCCGGCCGCGGTCGGTCTGGCCGCGAGGGCCTTCTGACGAGCCAGCCGAATGATAGCCGCAGCCTGACCGCTGGGCTGGTCTGACCACAGCGGTAATTGATCAGAACTAAACAAGTCGACTAAAACCGTTTGGGCCAGCTCCGGCTGCGGGATGATTTGCAAGATAACGCCGTACGCCACGGGGCCGTACCAATCGTACAAAGCAAGCCGGTCTCGCGCCGGTGCCTTCTGGGGCACGATGGTGCGGGGCGAGGCCCGAAACATCAACTGATTCAGCGGACTCATAGGGGTAAGAATGCGTCGACGCCCCGGCAATCGTTTATTCGTAGATGATACGGGTCGTTTGTAACTATTTACTGTAAAAGTAAGAAAATGATTAATTTATTTTTTAATTCATGCGCTGTTTTCCGTTCGATACCTAATGAAGTGCCAAACGGGTCTGTTTGTTGGTTGACCAGACTGGAATTTACCGGCTGTGTAGTTGTTGAATGCTCTGCGTCATTACCTGATAAATTTCCGACAACTGCGGGTAGCCCGCCAGCAGGGTCAGGTGCGTGTCAATCGTGGTTAGGTCGTTTCGGCGGGCGGGGCCGGTTTGTACCTCGGCCGGGTTGTTGGTCGCTAAGCCCTTGCGCATGGTTTCGGCGATCAGGGGCCGCAAGAGGTTGAACTCCAACCCGTTCGATTCGGTCAGGTCATGCGCCAGGGTCAGCAAATGATTGGTGAAGTTGCCCGCCAGCACGGCCGCTACGTGCATCAGTTGCCGTTCGGTAGAGGTCATTAGGTAAACCACGTCGCTAATTTGCTGCCCCAAATCAACCAACTGGTTCTCGGTAGCTTTGTCGGCGGCTTCGAGGCAAAGCGGAATTTCGTCGAAGGGCATAAACGGCTGCCCTTTGGTAAAGGTTTGCAGCGGGTAGAAGACGCCCGTCTGCACCGGCACGTCGCTGTAAATGCCCATCCAACGTTCCAGGTTGTCGAGCGGCTGCGTGCCCGACGTGTGCACAATTAAGGCGTTTTCGGGTAGCACCAGCCGGGAGCAGACGGCTTCGAGCGCGTCGTCGGGAACAGCCAGCACAAAGAGCGTCGACGGGCTGTCGGCGAAGTTGAGGTCGGATTGCGTACGGGCGTCGTACAGATTGCCTACCAGTTGCCGGGCGTGCGTCAGTTGCCGGCTATACACTTCATTAATGTGGTGACCAGCGTTTTCTAAAGCCGGAGCCAGGTGCCAGGCCAAATTGCCCGCGCCGATAAATGAAATTTCCATGGGCAAGTATACTTATTTTTGGGGCAGAACCGGGAAAAAGCAAGTACGGGGTCCGTTGCCGCCGACTGCCCGCCGGCCGTTAGCCAACCGGTGCCCTTTATTTCCTACATCGTTACACCGTTGATTATTCTGGTTATCATTCCGGCTTTTAACGAAGAAAACTCAGTCGGCAACGTCGTGCGCGACATGCCGGCCGGCTTAGTCGATGAGGTTGTCGTGGTCAACAACAACTCCAACGACCAAACGGCAATCGAAGCCGCCCGCGCCGGGGCTACCGTGCTGGACGAGCCGGTTCAGGGCTACGGGCGGGCTTGCCTGCGGGGCCTTGCCTACGCTCAAAATCGGCAACAAAAGCCCGATGTTGTTGTTTTCATTGATGCCGATTATTCGGATTACCCCGGCGAAATGCCCACCTTGGTCAAGCCCATCCTGGACGGTACGGCGGATTTGGTGATTGGCTCGCGGGCGCTGGGCAACCGGCAACGCGGGTCCATGACGCCCCAGCAACTGGTTGGTAATTGGCTGGCAACAAAACTACTATGGCGGCTATACGGCGTTCGGTACACCGACTTAGGGCCGTTCCGGGCCATTCGGTTTGCCAGCCTGCTGACCTTGGACATGCGGGACAAAACCTACGGCTGGACGGTGGAAATGCAACTGAAAGCGGCCAAGATGGGGTTACGGGTTCGGGAGGTGCCGGTGAGTTACCGGAAGCGCATCGGCTTTTCTAAGATTTCGGGTACGGTGAAGGGCACGGTGCTGGCGGGCTACAAAATCATCACCACCATTTTTAAGTACTGGTAAAGGCTATCCGCTTCGGTTTCCGTTTGCCAACGCAATAAATTTTAGTCATCATCCACATGGAAGTATTTGTCGTGCTGTTGTACGGTGTAGCGGCCACGCTGTTATTTCTGTACAACTGCGGTCAGTTGAGTCTGATTATCATTTACCTGCGTACGGAACGCAAGCGCCGGGCGGCCGTACTAACCGCCAACCACATTCGGCCCGCCGACCTGCCGCGTGTGACGGTGCAGTTGCCCGTTTACAACGAACTGTACGTCGTTGAGCGCTTGATTGACAAGGTCGTGCTGTTGAATTATCCCAAAGACAAACTTGATATTCAGGTGCTGGACGATTCGACCGACGAAACGGTGGACATTATCGCGGCTAAAGTTAGTGCTTACAAACAACAAGGTTTCGACATTGAGCACGTTCGGCGGCCCGAACGCAAGGGTTTCAAAGCCGGTGCATTAGCTTACGGGCTGGCCTTTGCCAAGGGCGAGTTTATCGCTATTTTCGACGCCGACTTCGTGCCCGACCCGGATTTCCTGCTCAAAACGATTCCGCACTTCCAGGACCCGAAAGTGGCCATCGTGCAAACCCGTTGGGAGCACCTCAACGAAGATTTTTCCCTGCTGACCCAGTTGCAGGCGTTTGGGCTGAACGCCCACTTTACCATCGAACAGAGCGGGCGGTACGCGGCCGACCTCCTGGCCAATTTCAACGGGACGGGGGGCGTCTGGCGCAAGGTGGCCATCGCCGACGCGGGCGGCTGGCAGAGCGATACGCTTACCGAAGACCTCGACCTGAGCTACCGCGCCCAACTGCGGGGCTGGAAATTCGTGTACCGCGAAGACATTGGCTCGCCCGCCGAACTGCCCGTGGCCATGAACGCCCTGAAGTCGCAGCAATACCGCTGGATGAAAGGCGCGGCCGAGTGCGCCCGTAAACTGTTTGGGAAGGTGCTCCGAACACCGGGCGTGTCGTTCGGCACGAAACTACACGCCTTTTTTCACCTGTTCAGCAGCGGGACGTTTATCTTAGTGCTGGTGCTGGGCACGATGAGCGTGCCGCTGATTTACATCCGCAACCAGCACCCAGACTGGGCGTGGGTGTTTTACCTGATCGACGTATGCCAGGTGAACCTGCTTATCCTGGTTTCGTTCTACGGCATTCCGTTCTGGCTGCTGGAACGCGAAAACAGGGCAAAACTGGCGTGGTATTTTCCGATGTACTCGTCGCTGATGATGGGCTTATCGCTGCACAACACCATCGCGGTGATTGAAGGCTACATCGGCCGCAAAACGCCGTTTGTCCGAACGCCCAAGTTCAACGTAACGACGGCCAAGGATAGCTGGGCGACCAACAAGTACGTTAGCCGCAAAATCAACTGGCTAACCCTGATTGAAGGGTTAATGGCCTTGTATTTCCTGGGCGGACTGGTGCTCGGTTATTTCATTCACGACTTCCGCATGTTTTTCCTGCACACGATGTTGATGGTTGGCTTCGGTATGGTGTGCTACTTTTCGCTCGCTCACGCCGGCGGCCGGCGATCTGGACGCCGGGCCGTTGGTCAGCCGGCCCAGTCTACTGGTACGGCTGCGGTACCGCAGCCGTTGCGGTCGGTGAGCGCATGAGCGGCCCGCGGTTTCGGATTGGCTGGCTGATTGGGTCGGCCGCGGCTTATCTCACATTGGCGTATGGGGTGCCCCGCCAGCAGTTCGGTTGGTTAATCGGACTGTTGGCGGGGTTGTTTTTAGGTTACGGTTGGGTTTTAAATGAAAAAAGGGGCGGAGAGGAAACAAAATGGTTTGACCGCTTCCTGTTTGGATCGGCGATTGGATTCCGGCTACTCTTCTTGTTGGCTCCCGGCCAACTTTCCGACGATGTGTACCGCTTTGTTTGGGACGGACGATTCGTGGCGCACGGGCTCAATCCGTATCTGTATTTGCCCAGTCAAGTTTTGGGTACAAACGTAGCCCACGCAGCCGGACTTGACAAAACGCTGTTTCAGCAGCTCAATTCACCCCATTACTTCACCGTTTATCCACCCGTCAACCAAGCCTTGTTTGGCTTAGCAACCTGGCTGTCGGGAGGCAGTTTATTCTGGAATGTGGTTTGGCTGCGCGTCCCGATTTTGCTAAGCGAGATCGGAACGTTGTGGCTGATGCCGAAGCTACTGCGTCGCCTGGGTCGGAATCCGAATCGTGCCCTGCTGTACGGCCTGAACCCGCTGGTCATCTTAGAGCTAACCGGTAATCTGCACTTCGAGGCCGTTATGATTTTCTTTGTTTTATTGGCGACCTGGTGGCTACTTGAGCACCCATGGATGGCGTCGGCCGCAACGCTGGCCTTGGCCATCGGGACGAAGCTGTTGCCCTTAGTTTTGTTGCCGCTAATCGTGCGGCAGTTGGGTTGGCGGAAGGGTGTGCTGTACACGGCGTTGACCGGTGTTCTGACGGTGGCTTTGTTCGCGCCCTTCGCCAGTCTGGAACTGGCTCAGAACGTATTTTCCAGCCTCAATCTGTATTTTCAGAAGTTCGAGTTCAACGCCAGCGTTTATTACTTGCTACGAACTGTAGGCTACTGGATTAAGGGCTACAACACCATCGAACGCGTCGGGTTCTGGCTGTCGATTGCCACGACGTTGAGTATTCTATGGATTGCGTTTCGCCGGCCGAAAGCTCCGGGTTCGGTTCCTATTCGAGTAGTGGCTACGCTGACGCTGTATTACGCCTTAGCCACGACGGTTCATCCGTGGTACATCACCTCGCTCGTGGCGGCTTCGGTCTTTACGCGCTTTCGATACCCACTGGTCTGGTCAGCGCTGATCCCGCTGTCGTACGGTACGTACCGTACGTTGCCTTACCGGGAGAACTTGTGGCTAACGGCGCTGGAGTACAGCTTGGTCTTACTGGTGGCATTCGTTGATGGACGAAAGCTTTTTCCGCTAAACAAAAGCGCCACCGGCGTTTAGACCGGTGGCGTTGATTACGCCCCCATGAGCGGTCGTATTGGCGCAACGACTAAGTAGGAGTAGGTAGGAACGAATCGTTGAGCCTTGCCTAAAAACGGAATCCGTATTTGCACCAAATTTGGCTCCGTTGGGCGAGGACTTTTCGGGTAACTAAGCTACGAACAAAGGCCGGGCGCAACGCCAACTTAACGGTATGCTAACAGCACCCAAAGCCGTTCGCTCAGCCAAAAAACGCCCCGAATCCGTCGAAGTCGTCAGCTTTCTGAATCTGGTAGGATTTAAGCCAGGCTCTCAGGACAGCCGAATCCGACAAGTCTTTTATGTCCCGCTTGAGGTCCTTTACGCTTTTCTTCAGCGCCCGCACGTCGCCGTTAAAACTCAGTTCCAGGGTCGCGGCCGATCCAACCAGCATCGGCGATTTACCGAGCATAGCCGAAAGTTGGTTTTGCAGGCCAAATAATTCACCGCTCAGTTCGTCGGCTTGTTGCTTCAAAATTTTGTTGTAATAGCGCAATTGGTCGTCGGCCAAGGTTTCGAGGTGCTGCTGGTCAATGCGGTTAAACTCAAGCTGAAGCCGGAGTAGGGCGAGCAGATCGCTTTTTTCGTAAGCTTCCGTCACGCGCTGCATAATCTCCGTCTTGCGGGCTTTTTCGGTCTCGTCGGGTTCGCGGTCGGGATGAAACGCTTTCACCAGATCCATGTACAGCGTTCGTACGGCTTTGGTAATGTTGCGTTCCTCCAACTGCTTTTTGGCTTCGCGCGCCTGCTGCTTGGCTGATTTCGGCTTTTTTTCTTTTGGCTTATCCGCCCGCTCACCGGCCTGCTTAGCCTGCATTTGCGCTTCGACGTAGGCCATGAATTTTTCCTGCGTACTAACGTCGGCGTTTTCGTCGAACGTAATGCCGTACATCGAACTGACCATGTCTTTCATGGCTTCTGAAATTTGCCCGTCGGCTTCGGCGGTTGTCTTGTCAAAACCGTCTTTGTCGTACTTATCGAAAATCGGCTTTAGCTCGTCCATACCCTGCTTTTCGATCAGGTCATACGCCAAATTGATGATTAGATCAACGAGTTTTCTCTTTTCGGATTTCGTGGTTTCGGGCCGGTCGTGCGCCCGGTCAAACACCCGCAGGAGGTTGGCCCGTTGTTGGTTGTAGTCCGTCAGCAGCGGAACGTATTCGGTTTGAATGCGCTGGTGCAGCGTCGTGGCCGCAGCGCGAAACGCGCCTAACTCCTCTTCTAAATCGCCAATCTTTTTGGTCAGCCGGTTAAATTCCTTTTGCGCTTTAGACAGGGACACTTTGTCATTAGCGGGTGCTGGAATGCGAACGAGCTGGAATTTGGCCGAATCGAGCATAGACGAGGTTGGTTAGTGGGGGCTGCCAAAGGTACGGCTTCCCGACTGAATCGCCGTTTCGTAGGCCCACCGAAAGGCGATTATACGACCCAAAAAAAGCCAGTTACGCCTGGCAGCGATAACTGGCTTTCTCCCATTCAAGTCCGTTGCGGCTTTACCGGCCTGTGTTGCCAGCTTCCTGCGCCAGGGCCAGTTTCACGGCTTCGTAAAGGTTAACGATACCGCCCGTTCTCGATAGACTGGCAAAGGAAACCGTTTCGGCCGATTCGGGCCGGCGCACTTTGGTTTGAACCGGCGTGGCCGATTGCAGGATGATGCGTTTAATGTCGGCGTAGGTCAGCTTGGGAAAATACGACTTGAGCACGGCCGCCACGCCCGCCACAACTGGCGAGGCCATGCTGGTGCCGCTGTTGGGTTCGTACTTACTGCCCGGCACGGTCGAGTAAATGTCTTTGCCCGGCGCGAACACGTCCACGGTTTGCTTGCCGTAGTTCGAGAAGCTCGCCACCAGATCGGTCGTGTTTGGCTCGGCGCTGGCCCCAACCGTAATAACATTTGGAATTTCGGTGCCGTCCATGAACCGCGGAGCCGGGTAGTTCGCCGACGTGTCGATGTCTTTACCGTCGTTGCCGGCCGCGTGCACCAGCAGCACGCCTTTCGAGAGGGCGTACCGTTCGGCGTCTTCGACCACCTTGCGTTCGGGCGAGTAGTCTTTGCCGAAGCTCATGTTGATGATCTGCGCCCCGTTGTCAACGGCGTAGCGGATGGCGTTGGCCACGTCTTTATCGCGTTCGTCGCCATCGGGAACGGCCCGCACGCCCATAATCTGCACGGCGTCGGCCACGCCCAATATACCGAGCTTATTAGTGCGGTCGGCTCCGATGATGCCGGCTACGTGGGTACCGTGGTCGGCGCGGGGACCGGCAATGTCGGCGTTGCCGTAGTTGCGCTCGGTCAGGTCGTTGGGGTTATCGCCCACGATGGCGCGGCTGTCGAAATCGGGGTTGTAGTTGTATTCGGCGCGCGACTTGTACTGCTCCAGCCCTTTCTCAAACACCGATACTAAGGCGTCCGAATCGCCCGCGCCCTGCTGCGTCATCACGCGCAAAACACCGGTCGCGGGTCGTTTCAGCGCCGTGTTGCGCATGGTATCGATTGCCTGCCGCAGCGTTGTGGTGTCTAACTTCGTGACGTTAAGCCCTTTTTTAACGTTGTCGACGGCCGCCGTTAGCTGCGTAAAGAATTGGTTGATGCCTTGGTACTGCGCCTGATACTGCGCCCGGTTTTTTTCAACTTCAGCTTTCGTTTTGACGTACAGGTCGTACTCTTTCTGCTCGTCTGGCTTGAGCGATGCCCGGTTAGGTGCGACCCCGGCTTTGGGTTCGTACTTCGGCCGGAGTTTCACGTACAGCCGGGTCACCTCGGCGGTTTCGTAGCTGACGTTGCGGCCGTCTTTGCCGCCGATGAAGTTCCAGCCGTG
>CAXUEB010000134.1:11292-14009 GCA_964249775.1 uncultured Spirosoma sp. | reverse complement strand
AAATAGCCGTGGGCAACCGGTCCGCCATTGATCTGACGCTGGTGGCCGACGACCGGTCGCTGAACGAAGTGGTCGTGGTCGGCTACGGCACGGTTCGCAAGAGTGACCTGACCGGCTCGGTATCGTCGGTGAAAGCCGCCGAACTCAAGCAGACGCCCATTGCCAATTTCGCGCAGGGCTTGCAGGCGCGGGCGTCGGGCGTCCAGGTAACGCAGAACTCCGGTGCGCCCGGCAGCAGCCTGTCGGTCCGCATTCGGGGCAACAACTCCATCAGCGGCAGCAGCGAACCGTTGTACGTCATCGACGGCTTTCCCATTTCGGGGGGCGACAACCCCGTCGCAACCGGTGGTGCTGGCTTCGGCACGGCCAATGGGAACCGGCTCAGTGTCTTGTCTACACTGAATCCCAACGATATTGAAAGCATGGAGGTCCTCAAAGATGCCTCAGCGACGGCCATTTACGGCACGCGCGGGGCCAACGGCGTAGTCTTGATTACGACCAAGCGCGGCAAAAGTGGGCAAACCCGCGTTAATTACGAAGGCTACTACGGCACGCAGCGGGTCAACAAAACGCTGAATCTGATGAACGCGACCGAGTTTGCCCAACTTGAAAACCAAATCAGTGGCCAACCGCTTTTTCCCAATGCAGACCAGTTGGGTGAAGGCACCGACTGGCAAAGCCTAATCTTTAGGAGTGCACCCATCCAAAGTCATCAGGTGTCGGTGTCGGGCGGTAACGATAAAACGCTCTTTAATCTGTCTACCAATTTCTTCAGACAAGACGGCGTTATCGTTGGCTCCGATTTTACGCGGGGTTCGGTGCGGTTGAATCTGGACAATACCATTAGCCGACGCGTGAAGGTGGGGGCCAACCTGACGTATAATTACGCCGTTAACAACGGGGCCGTCACCGCGTCGACGGGCGAAGGGGCCAACGCCGGCATCGTTACCTCGGCCCTGCTGGCCCCGCCCACGCTGGCTCCGTACGACAGCTTAGGTAACCCGGCCATTTTTTCGGGGCGGTATCTGGAGCGCAACAACCCACTGGGGATCGCTTCGGAAGTGCTCAACCGCAATACGACGCAGCGCTTCTTAGGCAATTTGTTCGCTGATTGGACTATCTTGGAAGGGCTTACGTACCGGGCGTCGTTCGGCGGTGATTTGATTGCCGACACCCGCGATTCGTACATTACCCGCAACATTCGGGCGGGTTCGACGGCGAACGGAATTGGCGGCAAAGGACACAGCAACACCAACACGATTCTGCACGAAAGCATTTTGAACTACCGCCGGGCCTTCGGCAATCACGACCTGACGCTGACCGGCGTCTTTTCCACCCAGAGCCAGACGCTGGCCAACGATGATATTTTGGCGCAGCAGTTTCCCAACGATTTGCTGAAAAATAACAACCTCAATCAAGCCGCCATAGTCACCGTTGGCAGTTACAAGCAAAGCTGGCGGCTGGATTCGTACACGGGCCGGATTAATTACGGTTACAAAAGCCGTTACCTGCTGACCTTGACGGCCCGCGCCGATGGGTCGAGCCGGTTCGGGGTAAACAACAAATACGGCTTTTTCCCCTCGGTGGCGGGTGCGTGGCGGGTGTCGGAGGAGCCGTTCATGCAAGGGCAAAACCGGGTTAGCGACCTCAAACTGCGTGTCAGTTACGGGACGACGGGCAACGCCGACATTCCGTTGTACAACTCGCTGGCGCGGCTCAATTCGGTGGGAAACTACAATTTTAATAACATTCGGATTATTGGCATTGCCGCGTCGAACATTCCCAACCCGGATCTGCGCTGGGAGAAAAGTGGGCAGGCCGACGTGGGCGTTGACGTAGGCTTTTTCGACAACCGGCTCCAGCTAACGGCTGATATTTACTACAAGAAGACCACCGATCTCTTGCTGTCGCGCACGGTGCCCAGTTCATCGGGTTTCGGTTCGGTGTTTGGTAATTTCGGTTCGCTCGAAAACCGGGGGCTGGAAGTATCTGTCACGGGTGTGGTGCTGACGGGTGACTTGAAGTGGGACGTAAGCGGTAACTTCTCGGCCAACCGCAACAAGTTACTCTACATCGACGGCAAGCGGAATGAAATTGTGCCGGCGGGCAGTTCGGGCAACAACGCCGTCGGTTCGTTTACCAACACCAGCATTCTGCGGGTCGGCGAGCCAATCGGCGCTTTCTACGGCTACTTCTTCGACGGCATCTACCAAACCGGCGAAAGCATTCCGGCGGGCCGGTTCCCCGGCGACGCCCGCTACCGCGACCTAAACGGCGACGGTGTGCTGTCGGCCGCCGACCAGGACATCATCGGCAATCCCAACCCCCGCTACTTCTTCGGGCTGACCAATAACCTGGCGTATAAAGGGTTCGACCTAAGCGTTTTTCTACAGGGCGTGCAAGGCAACGACATCTTTTCTGCCCAGCGGCTCGTGCTCGAAAACACCGGCGGGGCGCAAAACCAGCTCCAGGAAATCGTAAACCGCTGGACGCCGACCAACCCCAGCAACCGCTACGTCCGGGCCAGTTTGAATCAGCGCATCAACCAGTCGGACGTGTTCATTGAGGACGGCTCGTTTGTTCGCTTTAAAAACATCACGCTCGGCTATTCGATGCCCGGCACCGGAACGGGTAAATTAACCTGGCTGCGGGGTGCACGTGTCTACGTCAGCGGCAACAACCTGCTGACGTTAACCAACTATTCGGGCTACGACCCG
>CAXUEB010000134.1:6826-11282 GCA_964249775.1 uncultured Spirosoma sp. | reverse complement strand
TCCCCGCGCGTCGACCACGCGCCCGGCCAACCGGATTTCAAACCGGCAGATTGAAGACGGTTCGTATTTGCGGTTAAAAAACATTCAGTTGGCTTACAACCTGCCGCAATCGTTGATGCAGACGCTGAACATCCAGTCGGTACGCGTGTACGTGTCGGCGCAGAACTACCTGACGTTCACCAACTATTCGGGCTACGACCCGGAGGTGAATACGGCCGGCCAGAATAACCTTAACCTCGGCGTCGATAACTCGGGCTATCCCGGTTCCAAGTCCTATTTGGTTGGTTTACAGCTAACCTTTTAAGCCCCTAACGCACTTCCTATGAAAAAGCTCATCTATCTTACCATTGCCCTTGTGCTATCCGGCGGTCTGTTGCTATCCTGCCAATTGGAGGAGCAGCCCTACTCCTTCCTGAAGCCGGAGCAGTTCTACCAATCCGCGTCCGACGCCGAAGCCGCCCTGACCACCGTTTACACGGGCGTTACGAACCTGTACGGCCGCGTGGGGTATCAACTGCCGGACTACTCGGCTGATCAGGGCTTTCCCCGCGCCGTTGTGGGCCGGGAGCAGTTCACGGTTTTTTCGTACGACGCGACCAACGATCTGGTGGCTCAGTACTGGTCGACCTGCTACCAGGGTATCGACCGAGCGAATCAGGTCTTGCAAAACGTCCCGAACATTACAATGGACGCCGTGCGCAAGCGGCAAATCCTGGCCGAAGCGGCTTTTCTGCGGGCAATCTTTCATTTTCACCTTGTGAAATCCTTCGGCGATGTGCCCATCAAGCAGAAGACGGTGGCGGACCTAACGGACATAGTGACGCTGGAACAGGGAAAAAACACGGCGCAGGACGTGTACGCCTTTATCCTCAACGATCTCGCTACCGCCGAGCGCGATCTGCCCGCAACGCCCCGAGAGCGGGGTCGGGCCACGTCCGGGGCTGCTACGGCCTTGCTGGCCAAAGTCAACCTGTACGCGGGCGATTGGGTTAAGGCGGGCGAAAAAGCGCAGGCGCTCATTGCCACCAACCGTTACAGTTTGATGCCCAGCCTGCTGGATTTGTACAATCCACTGCGCGAAGATGCTTCGCGGGTGGAAGTCATTTTTGCCGCCGAGTTTTCGAGTCTGCCCAACCTGAACCGGACCGACATGCTCGGGTTCTTTTCGCCCGCCAATTCACCACCGGTGTTCGGCAAAGTGGCCTACGGTTCTCATTTTGGCTTTCTCTCGTTTTTTCGGTCGTTTGACCCCACCGACAAGCGACGGCAACTTTTGGATACTGCGTACGTAAATTCGCAGGGCCGGTTGATTGGTCAGCGCGACGCCAACCCCCGCGACCGGGTAATCGTCAAAAAGTACATGGACCCCAACTCCGTGGCCGAGAACGGCGAAAACAATTTTCCTCTGCTGCGCTTAGCCGACGTGTACCTGATTGCGGCCGAGGCCGAAGCGCGGGCCAACGGCGCGACGCCCAAAGCGTATGCCGCCATCAACGTCGTTAGAAAACGGGCCGGCCTGTCCGACTTGACGCCGGGCTTAGGCAAAGATGCGTTCATCGACGCGGTCTTGCAGGAGCGTTCGTGGGAGCTTTGTTTTGAAGCCGACCGCTGGTACGATTTGACCCGCACCGGCAAATTCAAGCTGGTGGCCAACGTGCTCAATTCGTACTACACCGTCCGGCCCGTGCTGGATAAGCACCGGTTCTTCCCGATTCCAAACGGCGAAATCTTGGCGAATCCGTCTATTGAGCAGAATGCCGCTTGGAAGTAACTCATCTAAACCTGCAAGGTCTTAAAGACCTTACAGGTTTTCAAGTCAGTAGAAACTTATGCCTGTTCCTAAATTCATTTTCCGCTTACTACTTCTTTTGAGTCCGCTGACCGTCGCAAGCCAGTCAATGACCGGACCAACGCTGGTGGTCAATACCGATGCGTCCGTTACGGTCAGTCTGGCGGGTAGTCCGGCCAGAACGTACCGGATTGAACCGCGCTTTATCGTCATGCAGCGGGCCGATGATCCGAAGCTGCGGTATCAAGACGGGCGGAAATTCGACAACGAACTGGGTACGTTCAAACTCGTTGGCTGGACACAGCCCAACAGCACCGACCCAACGCTCGACTTCTTTAAAGCGGCCCAACCCGTGACGCTCCGGGCCACGTCCGCCAAACAGGCAGGCAACGAAATCGTCTGGACGTTTCCGGGCAATGCCCAGTTTGACCTGACCGCTTCGCTGACGCTGCCCGGTAAAACGAATGAACCCGTTGTCCGCTACCGGCTGACGCCCAAAACGGCGGGCTATTACTCGGTGGGGTTTGCCGGGCTACCCGAACTTGCCCCCGCCCAGGCCGACGCTATCTGGCAGCCGTGGGTCTGGCAGGAAAAGCGCTTCCCGACGCAGTCGTTTCTGTCAGTCGAAGAGATGTGCGGGCTACCCGCGACGATGGTCGAGAAAGACGGCGTTACCTACGGCGTCGTGGCTGATCCTGACCAGATTCCGTTTCGGTTGCCGTCGATGCAGTTAGACCGCCTGGCGTTTGGCGTCCTGCTGCGCAACCAGTCCGGGCAGGCGCAGCCGCAGTTTTTCGCGCCGGTGCTGGGCAGTGGTCAGTCGAAGCTGAATGCGGGGCAAGCCTACGCCGGTCAGTGCCGCCTGCTGTTTTACCGGGGCGGGCAATTAGCCGCTTTTGAATACGTGGCTGAGCGCATTTTCGGGTTTAAGGACTACCGCAAAAATGTCGCGAACAACCTAAACCAGACGCTCGAAAACTTCATCAGCTACGGCATGAACGACGCCTACGTGGGTTGGAACGCCGACCTGCGCGGTTTCGATTACACTACCGACGTAGCGCACACGGTCAAGGTCGTGTCGGGCATGCACCCGCTGTCGGTAGCCCTGCTGACCGACGACGAGAGCGTTTACCAGCGACGGGCGTTGCCGATGATCGAGTTTGGCTTGTCGCGGCAAAAGTTTTTGTTTGCCATTCAGAAAAATGCCACCCGGCAGAACGCTTCGGGTTTGATGGCCGGCCCGAACGTCGAAGTAGCCGAACTGGCCTCGCTGAACACGTTTTTTCAAGATCGTGCGCCCATCTTTCGGTATTTAGCCGACAGCCTGAAGAACGTCACCCGCGAGTTGAATCTGCGCATTCCGAGTCCGGGCGATTCCTGGCCGAACCTGCTCGGTCTGTACCGTATGAATCATGATCCGGCAGTTTTGCAACTCGTCAAGCAAAAAGCGGATGCATACATCCAACGCCGGGTGAACACCTCCCAAACCGATTTTCGGGACGCGAACGTACCCGGCGCGGGGCAGTTCTGGTCGGATTTCGCACCCCTCTGGAGCGAACTGCTGGACCTGTACGAAGAGACCAAGGAGAAGCGCTACCTCGACGCGGCTGCCATTGGGGCCAAACGCTACGTGCAATACTGCTGGTTTAGCCCGCGCATTCCCGACAGCACGGTTACGGTAAATAAAAACGGGATTGTCGATTACCGCTCCTATGAGGGCGTCCGCGAAAACATGCCCTTGATGGTCGCCGGGGAGCAAACCGTACCCGCCTGGCGCGTGTCGCAGATCGGCCTGACGCCCGAAGCCTGTAATACGTTTGCCTCAAACCCGGCCATTTTCCTGACGCACTACGCACCGTTTTTGCTGCGGCTGGCCCACTATACCAACGACCAGTTTCTGCGGTCGGTAGCGCGTTCGGCGGTGGTGGGGCGCTACGCCAACTACCCCGGCTACGATATCAACGGCATTTTCACGACGGTCTACGAACGGCCCGATTACCCGCTGCGGCCCATGAATGAGATTTCGTACAACCAGGTGTATTACAACCACGTCTGGCCACAGATTGCCTTGTTGTTCGACTACCTCATCACGGAAGCCTTCACGCAGTCGAACGGCGCGATTCGCTTTCCGCACGAGTACGTGCAGGGCTACGCGTACCTGAAAAGCAACGTGTACGGACACCAATCGGGGGAGTTCTACGGGGATAAAGGAGTCAATCTTTGGCTACCCAAACAAGTACTGACCGTTGACAATGAGCAGGTTAACTACGTGGTGGGTTATGGCAACGGTAACTTCTACGTAGCCCTAACGAATCAAAGCGATAATCCGGTGGAGGTAACGGTGAAACTGAACCCGAATGTGGTGCCGGTTGACATGGCCCGTACCTACCCGGTACGGCTGTGGCAACAGAATCAAACCAGTCCGGCCACCACGGTCACCAACGGCACGGTGAAGGTTCGCCTTGCGCCGAAAGGCATTACGGCGCTGGCCATCGACGGCTTGTCCGTCAAGACGCAGTTTCAGGAAAAGGTTTTCGGGGTAAAACCGGGTCAGTCCGCGCCCAAAAATTATAGCGTTACGGCCTCGCCATTCGGCACGGTGTCGGCGATGACGTTATCGTTCGGGCGCGGCTTGACGAGCGGGTACGTCTGGTTAAACGCCACGGC
>CAXUEB010000134.1:2252-6816 GCA_964249775.1 uncultured Spirosoma sp. | reverse complement strand
GCATTACCGCGTGGCCGGTACCGAACCTTGGAAGCAGCTTGACGACAGCAGTTATCCGTTCGAGTTCAGCATCCCGATGGCCGATGATGCAACGAAATTAGAATGGCGCATTGAAGGCACAAAGGCAGGTGAAGACGGCGGTATCCATTCCGTGGCAGGCGTATTAGCCAACGCTCAACCGGGCAAGTAAACGATTTAACCCAGTAGCTTATGACATATCCTCGCTTAACCCCTGACCAAATCAGCGACTATGACCGCGATGGCTACGTCATCGCCCGGCAGTTCTTTAGCCCGGCTGAAGTCGAAAACCTGTACGCTACCGCCACCAGCGACGATACGCTGAGCCAACATGCCTACGGCGTGGTTGACCAGTCGGGCAAGCAGTCAAAGCTGGCCCTGTGGTTCACGCCCGGCGATGACCTTTACGGCCTGATGACCCGCTCCGAGCGGATGGTCGAAAGCGTCAAGTTGCTTTTAGGCGACAACTCCCGTAGCGACGGCCCGGCCATCTGTCATTTTCACTCCAAACTGATGATGAAGGAGCCGAAGGTGGGTGGGGCCTGGGATCGGACCGCCGATGCGGTGGCATCAGGATTACGGCTACTGGTACAAAAATCAGTTTCTGTTTCCCGACCAGATGCTGTCGGTAATGGTCGCCTTCAACCGGGCAACGGTGGAAAACGGCTGTTTGCAGGTGATCAAAGGCTCACATAAACTGGGGCGGGTCGAGCACGGCTTCGCCGGGGAACAGGTCGGCGCGAGTCAGACAATGGTGGACAACTGTTTTAAGTTGGGTATGGAACTGGTCTATGCCGAACTAGAACCGGGCGACGCGCTTTTCTTCCACGCCAACACGCTGCACCGCTCCGAGGCCAATACCTCCGACAAACCGCGCTGGTCGTTCATTTCGGCCTACAACCGCTCCGGCGGCCCGGCTCCAATCGAACGTGCCGTTCAACGAGAAGTCGACGTCGTGCATCACGCCCATCTCGGTCGTGCCGGATGCGGCCCTGCTCGACGCCGACGGCGTGGGGTTGACGACCAACGATTTCCTGAGCAAGGAAGCCGACGTTACGCTTCAGTAGAACCCAAAACCATCATGCCCGCACTCCTCCGTTTCATACGCTTTGTCTGGGTCGGTCTGCTCCTCATCGGGGTCGGCGGGGCAGGTACGTCGGTGATGGGTCAGGCGCAGACACCGGCGCTTCGGCTGCAACCCGTGCCGGAGCGGGCTAAGTTTACCCATCCCGGCTATTTCGTCTGGTGCGGTACCATGATCAAAGATGATGGCTGCTATTACCTGTTTTACAGCCGCTGGCCAAAGGGTTCGACGGGCTCCGCTGCTGCTCGCCGTAATGCCGGATTTCGACTCTACGACGACGGGGAAACGTACGATTATGAAAAAGGTCAGTACACCTGGCGCACGATCCGGGTCTGTCGGCAGAACGGAGTTTGGCAGGGCACCCTATCAACCCCGGAAGCGGGAAAACCCAACTCGGTCGGCAACGTCGTTTGGAGATTCATGACGGCCAATTGAACCCTTTACCACGCACGTAAGAAGCCGTTACTCACCTCTTCCTTAACCCATGAACACGACCATTGACACCGCCGTCATCGTCATCTTCTCGGCCTTCGTGCTGGGTATTGGGCTGTTGTTTGCCCGGACGGGGCGCAACCTGAAATCGTTTTTTGCCGGGGGCGAGGCCGTGCCGTGGTTTATCGGCGGCTTGTCCTTGTTCATGAGCTTTTTCTCGGCGGGTACGTTCGTGGCCTGGGGTAGCATCGCCTACCAGTACGGCTGGGTGGCCATTACCATTCAGTGGACGATGTGCATCGGTGCGCTCGTGACGGGTCTGTACTTAGCCCCGCGCTGGAAACAAACCGGTGCGCTCACGGCGGCTGAGTTTATCCGCGAACGGCTGGGTCTGACCGTGCAGAAGGTGTACATCTTCATCTTTACGTTGGTGTCGGTGTTCATCAAAGGCTCGGTGCTGTATCCGGTCGCTAAACTGGTCAGTTCGTCGCTGAACCTGCCGCTCGTGCCGACGACCATCGGGCTGGGCATTTTCATGATTGCCTATACCGCGGTTGGCGGTTTTTTTTTGTTTATGGTTACAGATATTGTGAAATTCTCTGTGTTGTCGGCAGCGGTATTTATCCTGCTGCCCCTCTCGCTCGACCGGGTGGGCGGGGTGGATGGATTCGTGGGCAACGTACCCGCCGATTTTTTTAGTCCCCTCAACGGCGAGTACACGCTTGGCTTTGTCTTGGCGTTCGTGCTGTACCACGTCTTCTACATCGGCGGTAACTGGACGTTTGTTCAACGCTACACCAGCGTCGATACCCCCAAATCCGCCCGGAAGGTGGCGTTTCTGTTCGCGGGTTTGTACCTCATCAGCCCGGTGATCTGGATGATGCCGCCGATGATCTACAAGGTCATCAACCCGGCCCTGGCGGGCTTGGATACGGAGAACGCCTACCTCAAGATCTGCCAGTTGGTCCTGCCGCCCGGTTTGCTCGGCCTGATGCTGACGGGCATGTATTTCTCGACTTCGGCCTCCGCCAACACCGCCCTGAACGTCGTGTCGGCGGTGTTTACGAACGACATTTACAAGGGTCTCATCCGGCCCGACGCGTCGGATCGCCAACTGATTCGGGTGGCGCGGGGATCGTCGTGGGTGTTTGGGTTGGGCATGATTGGGATTGCCCTGCTCGTGCCGGCGGCTGGTGGCATGGTGAACGTCGTGCTGAGCATCTCGGCTATTTCGGGCGGGCCGCTGCTGGCTCCTCCGCTTTGGGCTTTGTTTTCCAAACGCCTGACCAGCCGGGCCACCCTTTTGATTACGGGAATCGGGCTGGCCGTCAACCTATTTGCCAAAATTCTTCTGCCGCTGCTGTTTGACCTTAAACTGTCGCGGGCGTGGGAAACGGCCATCGGCGTGGGTTTGCCGCTGCTGTTGCTGCTCGGCTACGAACTCTACCAGCGGTCGCGAAACGCGGTCGCCCCGGACTACTTAGCCTACCGCGCGGCTCGGGCGCAGAAGCGGGAAGACGCGCAACGCCATCCCGAAACCGCTGAAGAGGGCTTAGCCATCCAGGAGCAGAACCGCTTCGGGCTGCGGGTCATTGCCGGGTCGCTGGTATTCACGGCCCTGATCTTGTTTGGACTGAGCGGCTTAGCCACGTCGGGAGCCGGTCCGACCGCCATCATGGCCACCGTTATTCTGCTGGCAGCCGGCCTTCCGTGGCGGGCGTCCCAACGGGTTGCTGTTCACCCAACACCGTCCGCCGAAACCGTCCAACCCTTATGAAATTAACGTTTTGGATAATCGCTACGCTGCTGGGGGCGCACACAACCTTTGGGCAACTTTCCCTCAACGGCACGTGGGCGTTTCGCCCCGACCCCACCAACGCGGGTGAGCGGTTGGGGTGGTTTCAACCTTCGATGAATACAGAAAGCTGGGACTCATTGGCCGTGCCGGGCAACTGGGACTTACGGAATGAGTACGCCAATTACGTCGGGAAAGGCTGGTATCGGAAACGGCTGACGATCCCCGCTAACCTGAAAGGCAAAACCGTGCGGCTAACCTTTGAAGGCGTTTACCACGACAGCAAAGTTTGGCTCAACGGGCAGTTGCTGGGCACCAACAACAGCGGATATCTACCGTTTGAATTTGACGTCACCGACAAGCTGAACTACGGTGGCTCAAACGCGGTAATCGTCTGCGCCGACAATACCTTTCGGCGCGGGGCCATCTGGAACTGGGGCGGCATCCGGCGACCGGTTGCCCTGATAGCGACGGATCCGATCCGCATTGTTCGGCAGCACATCACGCCAACGGTTGATCTGACGAAGCGCACGGCCGCCGTCAGCGTCCGGGTATTTCTGCAAAACCACGGAGCCACGACCCGGACGGTGCGGGGCGAAGTCCAGCTATCGGCTCCTAATGGCTACCGGAGAACGCTGCCGTTTACCGCTACGGTGCCGCCTAACGGGCAGGACGAGGCCGTGGTGACTGCCAGTCTGACAAGGGAGCAAGTCCACCTGTGGCACTTTGATGATCCGTTTCTGTACACCTCCCGGGTCAGCCTAACGACAACCGGCCAAACCGTCGATAATCGCTTTGGCCTGCGCAAAATCGAGGTGAGCACACAGCCGTATGCCTTCAAGCTCAACGGCGAAGCCATTCGTCCAATGGGCTTTAACCTCGTGCCCGACGACCGCACCACGGGTAATACGTTACCCCTTTGGCGCATCAAAGAAGACGTGGACATGCTAAAGGAACTCGGTGCCAACCTGGCCCGGCTGTCGCACCTGCCGCTGCCCGCCGAGATGCTCGATTACTTGGATGAGCGGGGTATGCTGATTGTGTCCGAGATACCGCTCTGGGGTTTTGACCCGTTGGCCGACGACAAACAACCGCTGCCGAAAGATTGGCTCAGCCGCCTGATTGCGGAACAGTACAATCATCCGTGCATCATCGCCTGGAGCGTCGGCAACGAGATTGGCGATTACCCCGGTGCGCGGGAGTACGTTCGGTCGGCGGTTGAGCACGTCCGGCGG
>CAXUEB010000134.1:0-2242 GCA_964249775.1 uncultured Spirosoma sp. | reverse complement strand
ACGATGGTGAGCCACACCGCGGCCCGCCATGGAAACGCCCCGCTTCAGTTCTCAAACCTCGGCCTGATCAACAGCTACGGAAAAGGCATTGGCCAGACCGCCGACAAAATTCACCAGCGCTACCCCGACAAGGTACTGTTCTACGCGGAATACGGCTACACTCAGTTGCAGGAAGACCTGGATACCGACGTGGACGCGAAGGCGATGGTGGACTCAATTCGCAACCGACCCTACTTGATTGGCGGCTCCCTGTGGACGTTCAACGACTACCGCAGCTCTTACGTGGGTACGAAAGAAACCTCCCAAAACCGCCCCTGGGGCGTGGTCGACGTGTTTCGGCGGAAGAAGCGCGCTTGGTATTCATTTCGGCGGGAACTGGCACCGGTGCGGACGATGACCGTTACGAACGTCTCAGCGAACGGCGCTACGGTCACCTTGACGCCCCGGTCGGCGCTCGATTTGCCCGCTTATACGCTGACCGGCTACTGGCTGGTCTGGAAAGCACTTGACGACAACGGTAAACTGGTACGGGGCGGATTTGCCCGATTACCTTCAATCAAGCCCGGCGACGCAGCCATCCGGCAATCCATTCCGTGGGATGGTATAAACAAGGCCAGTACCGTTCAGGTCGCGCTGGTGACGCCGTTACATTACGCGGTGTACGACACGACGCTGTTTTTGGGTAAACCACAGTCCCCAACCGTCCTGTCGGCAATGGGCGGTCGGACGGAAATGAATAATACAACACCGAACACGGGCCTAATTCGGGTGACGTTTACCCCCAGTCCCACCGCGACCGGCCATAAGGTTCGCTACGGCGTGGGTAGCCTGATGGCTGAAACGCCGGTGACGCTCAATACCTACGTCGACGTTCCAAAACTGGCGTTCGACACTACGTATCAGGTCGCGGTGGTGGCCGTCAACCCGGCGGGGGAAAGCAAACCGGCTAATGTGCAATCGGTTCGGGTGGAGCGTGATGCGTATCCGCCCCCGGTCATTCAACACGTCGAACCGGCCGACGGCGGCTTTTTCGTGGGTTACGCCACGCAGGTTGATGATTACCTGTTTCAGGTTCAATACACCCAAAAATCGGGTGATTACACGGCGGCCACGGTTTATCAGGCGAGTACCAAAGGCGTCCTGGCCGTGAACGGGTTGACCAACGGCCAACGGTATTACTTCCGGCTTCGGCGCGTCAAAGACAACAACTACCCCAGCGCCTGGTCGGCGGAACAAACCGTCATCGCAACGGCGGTGGTGCGGCCCGGTCCCGGCGGGGAACCCGCACCGGCGGACCGGCTGGATTGGCCCACCGACCGTCCTGACGGTGGGCAGCTACTACCCGCGCCGGTCGTGCAGGGCATTATTCGACAAGGTGACGGAGTGGAAGTCTGTTTTGTCCCCGTGCCCAAAGCGACCGGGTACGTCATCGAATACCGGCCGGCCGGCGTCGCGAACTGGACCCAAGTGCGGGTCAGTGCCGCCCAGAGCGGGTTCTTTCACCTGAGCGGTTTAGACACGAATAAACCGTACCAATTCCGACTATCGACGCTGAACGCGGCTGGTCAGTCGCCTTATTCATCCTTACTTGATTCCCCTTCCAATGCGCAAGTTCGACGTTACTGATCAACGAAGTTTACACACCATCCGCCACGAGGCCGACCTGATTGTCGTCGGTGGCGGGCTTTCCGGCGTCTGTTGCGCCATCACGGCGGCCCGCGCGGGTGCTTCCGTGGTGCTGGTGCAGGACCGGCCCGTGCTGGGCGGCAACGCGTCGAGCGAAGTGCGGCTGTGGGTGCTGGGCGCGACCTCCCACATGGGCAACAACAACCGCTGGGCGCGGGAAGGGGGCGTGATTGACGAACTGTTAGTCGAGAACTGGTACCGTAACCCGGAAGGTAACCCGCTGATTTTCGACACCATCCTGTTGGAAAAAGTGGTGCTGGAACCCAATATCACACTGCTGCTGAATACGGCGGTGTACGAGGTGGAGAAGGCAGACGCCGAGACCATCAGCGGCCTAAAGGCGTTTTGTTCCCAGAACAGTACGGTGTACGACTTGGCCGCTCCGCTGTTCTGCGACGCGTCGGGCGATGGTATCGTGGGCTTTCAGGCCGGGGCTGCGTTTCGGATGGGGGCCGAGTCGCGGGAGGAGTTTGGGGAGAAGTTTGCGCCCACCGCCGAGTATGGCGAATTGCTGGGCCATTCGCTGTATTTCTACACCAAAGACACCGGGCGCTCC
>CAXUEB010000133.1:13798-14110 GCA_964249775.1 uncultured Spirosoma sp. | reverse complement strand
GTGAAGACGTATTACCAGGCTTTGAACTGCGTTTAGATGCGCTTGTCTGACCAGGCTCGAATGCAACGCAACGCAAATTTTCCGCGACCTTTGCCCAACATCTCCCAAAACGTCTTCATGACTGTTCTGACGAAGGCTACCGTTGGCTTATGGCTCGCCCTGTTGTCGGCCGGATGCGGCCTGGGCCAATCGTCAACCGGTTCGCTCCAGCGCTTTACCCGCGCCGATTCGTTACGGGGCGGCCTGCGCCCCGAACGCACGGGCTACGACGTAACCTTCTACGACCTCAACCTGAGCGTCGACCCAGCCACC
>CAXUEB010000133.1:4840-13751 GCA_964249775.1 uncultured Spirosoma sp. | reverse complement strand
TTCCTGGTGCCAACCCAAGATCCCTCCCCTACGTCCGCGACGGCAACGCCATCTTTGTCACGCTGCCCAGGGCACAACCCGTTGGCACGACGCACGAGCTAACGATTCGCTACGCCGGTGCTCCGCAGGTGGCCAAGAACGCGCCCTGGGACGGCGGCTTCGTTTGGCGCAAAGACACCACGACGGCTAAAAACGCACCCTGGGTGACGGTCGCCTGCGAAGGCACGGGCGCGAGTTTGTGGTGGCCCTGCAAAGATCACCTGGCCGACGAGCCGGATTCGATGCGCATCACGTGCCGCGTACCCAAAGGGCTGACCTGCGTATCCAACGGCCGGTTTGTCAGCCAGCAACCCACGCCGGACGGCCGCCAAACCGAATGGATGTGGTTTGTGCACTACCCCATCAACAACTACAACGTCACGCTCAACATCACCGACTACGCCCACTTTGCCGATACGTACACCGCCCGCGACGGCCAGAAACTGGCGCTGGATTATTACGTCTTGCCGGGTAATCTGGAACGGGCGAAAGCCCACTTCGCGCAGGTCAAACCCATGCTGGCCTGCTACGAACGGTACTTTGGTGCGTACCCGTTCGGGCGCGATGGCTACAAGTTAGTCGAAACGCCCTACTGGGGTATGGAACACCAAAGCGCGGTGGCCTACGGCAATCAATACCGGGACAACCCGTATGGATTCGACTTCATCATTATCCACGAGAGCGGCCACGAGTACTTTGGCAACAGCCTGAGCTGCGCCGACCACGCCGAGATGTGGTTGCACGAGTCGTTTACCACCTACGCCGAAGCCTTGTTCATGGAGTGCACGCAGGGGCTGCCGCGGGCGATCGAGTACCTCAATACCCAGCGTCGGCTCATCAAAAATCAGTACCCGATGCTGGGGCCGCTGGGTGTGAACGCCGATCAGCAGGACACCGACATTTATTACAAGGGCACCTGGATGCTGCACACCCTGCGCCACGCCGTGGGCGACGACGCGAAATGGTTTGCGGCCATCAACGCTTTGGCTACGGAGAAAAAACGGTCGATTGTGTCTACCGATGAGGTCGTTGACTTTCTGGGTCAGCGAACCGGCGTTGACCTGCGTCCCCTGTTCGATCAGTATCTGCGCTATCCCAACCTACCGACGCTCGAATACAAAGTGAACCCGCCAAACGAGGCCAGCGAGCGCATTGTCACTTACCGCTGGCGAGCCGATGCCAACGGGTTTGCCTTACCCATTCAGGTGCGGGCCGGGTCCGACGACTGGCAAACCATCCGGCCCACCCGCGACTGGACCGCGGTTAAGTTGCCGGCCGGTGGCGTACTAAGCGTCAACATGGACAATGGTTTATTCAACACGCGGATGACGAACTGACATTGCTTAGTTAAACCTTTTGAACGACAAATGAAGAAATTACTTTTGTGGTTGGCTTTAATCGGGTTGTCGGCCTGCCAAACCAGCCACCACCTCACCAACCGAACCGCCACCCGCATCGGTGTGGATTCGGTAGCGGCTCCGGCCGACAGTAGCGTTGCTCGTTTTCTAAAACCTTACCAGCAGGGCCTTGGTCAGACGATGAACGAAGTGCTGGTGCGCTTACCCCAGGCGTTAGACAAGCGCGCGCCCGAATCGGCCTTGGACGATCTGCTGGCCGACGCCCTGCTGCAACAAGCCAGTAAACGCTACGGCAAGCCCATCGACGTGTCGCACTTGAACTACGGCGGCATCCGTAACGGCCTGCCCGCGGGCAACATTACCACCGGCAACGTGTTTGAGGTCATGCCGTTCGACAATCAGTTGGTGGTGCTGACGATGACCGGTACGCAGTTGCAGCAATTTCTAAACCACTTCGCGGCCCACGACGATGCCTTGGTAGTGGGCGGTATACGGGCCATTCTGCACGATAAGGCTGTGCGTCAGGTGACGCTGACCAACGGCCGGTCGTTCCAGCCCGACCAGACGTATACCGTCGCCATGAGCGATTACGTCGCCGACGGCGGGGGTGGCGCGAACTTCCTGAAGGCGATTAAGCAACGTGACAACGTCAATTACCTGATCCGAGATGCCTTGATCGAGTACATGCGCGAACAAGGCAAAACCGGTCAACCGTTTAACCCCCAAGCTGATGGACGCATTATCATCGAATAGACGCCAGTTCCTAAAGTTCGTCGGTACGGCCGCCGGCGGGGGTTCGGGCCGGCCCGAAGCGCTGGCCGGTGTGGAACGGCCCAAGTCAACGTCGCTGACGATTCTGCACACCAACGACGTGCACAGCCGGTTGGACCCGTTTCCAATGGACGGCGGGCGTAACGCCGGCCGGGGTGGCATCGCCCGGCGTGCGACGCTTATCAGCCGCGTCCGGGCCGAGCAAGTCGATGGCCGCTCCCGTAACGTCCTGCTGTTCGACGCGGGCGACATCTTTCAGGGAACGCCGTATTTCAATCTCTACAAGGGTGAACCTGAAATCTTAGCTATGAACCAACTGGGCTACGACGCGGGCACCATCGGCAACCACGATTTCGACGGCGGTATCGACAACATGCGGACGCAGTTCGGCAAAGCCCGGTTTTCCCTCCTAATCGCCAACTACGACTTTAAGAACACCGTCATGGACGGACACACCAAGCCCTATCAGGTGTTTACCAAAGACGGCATTCGCGTGGGCGTGTTTGGACTCGGCATCCGCCCCGACGGATTAATTCCTGAGTCGCTCTACAAAGAAACCAAGTACCTCGACCCGGTCGAGACGGCCAACGACGTAGCTAATCAACTGCGGACCGACAAGAAATGCGATTACGTCGTTTGCCTGTCGCACCTCGGCTTCAAGTACGGAGACGCGACCGTTTCGGACAACGTCTTGGCCACGCGAAGCCAACACATTGACCTTATCATCGGTGGTCACACGCACACGTTCCTGGACGCGCCGGTAACGGTCAACAACCGCGATGGGCGACCCGTCTGGATTAACCAGGTTGGCTTCGGGGGTATCAACCTTGGCCGGATTGATCTGACGTTTGAGCGCGGCAGGGCGTCCGTTGCCGGGCAGTCGGTAGACGTGAAATAGAACCGTAACGACGGGCCGGACGGATGGCACGGATGCGACGGATATTCACGGATTAAATTTGAAAATCAGCGGGTATTCGTACCATCCGTATCTTATTTTTACCGTATGAAATTTGGCGTTGTTGTATTTCCCGGCTCTAACTGCGATCAAGACGCGGTGGACGCCCTTGAGTTACTGGATCAGTCGGTCGTGAAGCTCTGGCACAAAGACCATGACCTGCAAGGCTGCGACTTCATTATCCTGCCCGGCGGCTTTTCCTACGGTGATTACCTGCGCACGGGTGCGGTGGCGCGCTTCTCGCCCATCATGAATGAAGTCATCGCCCATGCCAACCGGGGTGGCTACGTGGCCGGCTTCTGCAACGGCTTCCAGATTTTGGCCGAGGCCAACTTGGTGCCGGGTGTCTTGCTCCGCAACAGCAATCAGCAGTACATCTGCAAAAACATTTACCTGACGCCCCAATCGCCCGACGCCTTGCTGACGGCGGGTCTGGATCGCCCGGCCTACAAGATTCCAATGGCCCACGGCGAAGGCCGCTATTTTGCCGACGCCGATACGCTGAAGCGGCTAAACGACAACGGGCAGGTGCTGTTCCGGTATTGCGACGAAGCGGGCGACATCACCGAAGCCGCTAACCCGAACGGCAGTTTGGAAAACATTGCCGGCGTTACCAATGCGGCTAAGAACGTCTTTGCCATGATGCCCCACCCCGAACGGGCCGCCGACCCCACCTTGGGCAACACCGACGGACGACTCATTCTGGAGCAGATGCTGAACGCAGCGTTGGTGTAGTGATTAACGTCGTATCTGGTTCTCGTACTTGTTCACAACGAGAAAGCCCCATCGAGTATTCGATGGGGCTTTTTGTGATCGCGTGGATGGAATCGGAAATTTAGGCCTGCGCTTCTTCCAGCACCGGGTAATCAATGTAGCCCTTTTCGCCGGGCGTGTAGAACGTCGTGAAATCGGGCGGGTTCAACGGAGCACCGGCTTTGGCGCGTTCGACAAAATCCGGGTTGGCCAGCAGCGGCCGACCAATGGCCACCAGATCGGCTTTGTTGCTTTGCAGGGCTGCTTCGGCCCGGTCAACGTCGTAGCCACCGCTCAGAATCAGTGTACCGGTGAACCGCTCGCGAATGTCGGCCACAATCTGGTCCGGCACGACGGGCGCGCCCATCGACGAGTGATCGACGAGGTGCAGGTAGACCACGCCAAGCTCGTCCAGTTTCTGGGCAATGTATCGGTAGGTGTCGTCGACCTCGGCATAAGGCTTGATGTCGTTAAAAACGCCGTAGGGCGACAACCGAACGCCGACTTTGTCGAAGCCGATGGCCTCACCCGCTGCCTGCGCCACTTCCAGCAGGAAGCGGCTGCGGTTTTCAAGGCTACCGCCGTACTCGTCGGTACGCTGATTCGAGTCGGGGCTGATGAACTGTTCGATTAGGTAGCCGTTGGCCCCGTGCAGTTCAATACCGTCGAAGCCCGCTTCGATGGCGTTTTTGGCCGCCGTCACAAACTCCCGAACCGTTGTTTTAACGTCTTCAGTCGTCATGGCGCGGGGCGTTGGGTGGGGTTGCATGCCCTGCTCGTCGGTATAAATCTCGCCCCCGGCAACGATGGCCGACGGCGCAACAACCTCGGCGTTTTCGGCCAAGTGCGTGGGGTGACTGATCCGCCCGGTGTGCATCAACTGAATAAAAATCGCGCCCCCTTTGGCGTGAACGGCATCGGTCACCTGCCGCCAGCCGGCTACCTGAGCCGCGCTGTGAATACCAGGAATTCGGGCGTAGCCTTCGCCATTGGGCGCGGGAGCGGTTCCTTCGGTAACGATCAACCCAGCCGACGCCCGCTGAGCATAATACGTGGCCATGATGTCGGTTACGTTGTGGTTGGCGGTGGCCCGGTTGCGGGTCATGGGGGCCATCACAATGTGGTTTTGGAGCGTTAAGCTGCCCAGAGTTGTTGGCTCAAACAATTTCTTTGCCATTGGTTAGAAGCCGTCGGGAACGGCGCTTTAAGTTGACTTCGGGCGGATAACACCATCAAATATTTAAAAGTTTAGATGTTTATGTAAAATAAAATTAAGTTAGTTTCTCCAGGAAGCCTGATAACTGCTGTAACGATTCTTTATTCAAGGTCAGGTGCAGATTCCGACCTTCCTTCTGGGCGTTTACCAAGCCGCTTTCGGTCAGTAGTTTAACGTGGTGCGACACGCAGGGCTGCGACAAACCAGTCATCTCCTGCACGTCGGAACAGGTCAGGCTACCCTTGCGGGATAGCTCCAGCAGAATTGACAGACGGTATTTATCGGCAATAGCACCGGTGGCTTTCTCAACAGAACGATTATCCATGTCTAACGCGGGCGTAACTGCCCCTTCTCCGTTTCACAAACATAACAAAATCTGATCGGGTAAGGTGCAATCGTAAACCTGTCCGACCGTTATTGGTCGACTTACGCAACAAGCAACGAACTATCTTTTACTCGTTGGTAGCCAGCAAAGACAGGTAGTTAGCATGAATGTGCCCAAACTGGGTGCGTTACTATTGGCAGACGCACCCGGTTTGGGCAACCGAACGTACTTATTTTTTGAGCACTTTAACAACCGTTGTCTGCGAGTTAGTCACCGCCCGCAGCAGCAGTACGCCCGGCGCTTGTTGCCGTAGGTCAAACGTGTGGCGTTCGGTAGCTCCGGCCTGCTCAACGCATCGCGTAGTCAGGAACCGCCCGCGTCCGTCGACCAATTCCAGTCGCAGCGCCTGACCACTAACCCCACTCACGTCAACGGTCAGGTCGGCGTCGGTTGGATTGCCCAGAACGATTACCCGTAGACCATCGGTGCTTTCGTTCGTTGCCGTCCTTCGAGCACGCTCACCACAAATTCCGGGTAGATCGAAGACGAAGGCGGTCGTTACTCCGCTTTGGGTGGCTTGAATCCGAATGGATTTAGGATCGGCCCGCAGTTCCGACTCAATGGTACCGACATTACTGGTCGGCGAAGAGCGGGTAATGCCGGGAGCCGAATACGTGATAGCCGAACCGTCGCCCCCGCTGACATTGAACGTAATCGCCCCCGTCTGGCAGTTGTAGGTTGGGGCCAACAACGTGAGCGCACCGCCGGGAGCGGGCTGGTCAACGATGGTGATGGTGAACTTAGTAACAAAAGTCGGCTCGTTGGGTGCTCGGGTATTGACCGCGGTAACCGTGACCGGATACACCCCAACCGACCCGCCGGTGCCATAGATGGATACCATGAAGAAAGTGTTCATCAAGACGCCGGTCCTCAACGAAAAACCGGCCGGCAGACCCGTTGCCGTAATTGCCCAGGATTTGTAATCGTCCGACACAGCGGGGTTGTAAGCACCACTGCCCAATTCAATGGGTGGGTAGGATACGTATTGATCAATAACCGAAAGCGTTTGGTCCGGGACGTTTGCCAGAATTGGCGAAGGAAGCGCATGGGACACCGGATTACAGGCCGCCGACAGATTGAAGGTGTAGCTAACAGCATAACCGCTCTGCTTCGCTTGGATCTGGATAGGTTTCGGATCGGCCCGTAAACCCGGTTCCACCGTACCCGCGTTATCGGTCGGGTTGCCGCGGCTAATACCGGGGGCCGAGTAAGTGATGGACGAACCGTCGCCACCGGTGGTATGAAACGTGATGGTTCCCGTCTGGCAGTTGTACGTGGGCGGGAGGAGGGTCAGTGGATTGGCCGGCGCGGCTTTTCCTACTTTGACGATCCAAGTGGCCATGGCATTCGATTGTCGGCCAATGACGTCGCCGTCGGTTGATGTCGTTGTACCAACCAGCAGATAGCCCCCATCGTCCGTACGAATCATATCCTGCGGAACGTCGTTGCCCGACCCGCCGAGGGTTTTCGTCCAGACCCACTGGTCCGACTGCGCCAGATTGGTCAGCCGAAAATCGCCCCCGTTCTGAGCGGCATTGTCTAAGTAGGTATGAAACGGCGGAATCGTATTCGTCGCCGGAACCGCCACCAGCACGGCCGGAACACCCACTACCCGGCCTGGTTGGTAAAAGCCCCCGGCGGGGTCGCCGTCGGGCGTAATGTTCAGCGTGTTGGTGACGTTCGCGTTGAGGTTATTAACGCCGGACGCGATAAACCACCCGTTGAAGTAAGGATTGGGAATGACCCCATCCAGGGACGCCCGCTCTTCGTACTGCTTTTGCCAGATTACGTTACCCTGACCGTCAAGTTTGGCCGCCCAGCCGCTACGGGCGTCGCGGTTGGGGAATGAAGAGATGCCGCCAACCAGCAAGTAACCGCCGTCCGAAGTGGTAACTGCCTGCGCAACGTAAGTATTGGATAGGCCTAAGTTGTCGCTTATACGGTCCTTAATCCATACTCGAACACCATCTTTGGTAAATTTTTGGACAGATACGGAGTTTGATCCGTTCCCCCTTCTATAACCATCGGTTCCGAAGACGACAAAGCTCCCATCCGGATTGGATACTATATCAGCTACCTCGTAAGTTGAATTAGCGGCATTGCTGCCAACTGTGCGAGACCACACGAGCGCTCCGCCAGCGTCCCGCTTTTGGATTGACCAGGCCAAGTCAGTACGAACGCCAACCACTATATGACCCTCTGAAGTAGAAGCTAACCCGTTCGTTGCCAAAGCGGGTAGTATACTGCCATCGTCGGCAACTCCAGTAATTGGCGTATCTGTAAGTATATCACCTGAAGCGGTTACCGATAGGATTCGACGGTCTCTGGCGAGAATGAAATAACCACCTCGACTGTTTTTTGCCACATCAACCTGTCCGTCGAAAATGCTGGTGTTACCGGCGGACTCAATTACCCGCTGCCACTGAACGACGGGAGACTCCGTTGTTTGCGCTCCCACCGGCTGGGTTGAACCCAACACCCACCACACGAGTAGCCACCACGGGCCACCCGACGCTTTGTACCTGTTCTTCATCCGATTCAATTTTTAAACGTGAATGTTCATGCAATGCCACAGCTTGCGTGACTACGTATGAATAGGCCGACCCTTATGAATGTGAATGAATGGCTGGTAGTATAAAATTTTGAGTGATTTATGGCAGTAGTTCTGTCTTGAGAAGAAGGGTGGGCTTAGTGGCACATTTTGGGTAAATTCGTCACACTACTGGACACGGCTTTCTGCCATGATGCCCGGGGCTCTGTTGAAGGCGGCCCAACCTAAATGCGGCATAGCTTAAATTTCGCTCTTTTTGGAAAATCCTTTTCACCGTACGGAACAGCTCACTAATTTGGCGGCTGAACTCGCCTGCCATGCAAACCCTAACCCAAAAGACTGCCACCGCTGCCAACCGCTCGGCCCTTTATACGCTGATGACCGTCTGGTTTTTCTGGAGTTTCGTGGCCGCTTCCAACGGTATTCTGATTCCGCTTTTCAAAGCCAAGTTTAACCTCTCCCAAACCCAGGCTCAGTATATAGACTTTGCCTTTTACGCGGCCTACTTCGTGGGTTCCGTTTTGTACTTACTCGTATCGGCTTCGCTCAAAACGGATATTTTGAACCGGATTGGCTACAAGAATGGCATTATATATGGGTTGCTGATTTCGGCTATTGGAACGCTCCTGTTTTACCCGGCGGCCGAACTCCAGTCCTACGTGCTGCTGCTGTTGGGCTTGTTCATTGTCGGTTTGGGCTTCTCCCTTCAGCAAACCGCCACCCAGCCGTTTATGATTGCGCTGGGCGATCCGGCAACCGGCGCGCAACGCATCAACCTGGGCGGAGCGGTCAACAACTTGGGTGGCACCATTGGTCCAACGTTAGTGTCGCTGGCTATCTTTGGCAGCATTGCCGCAGATGCCGCTGCCAACGCCAGCGTCGA
>CAXUEB010000133.1:0-4830 GCA_964249775.1 uncultured Spirosoma sp. | reverse complement strand
AGCGTCGAATCGGTCAAAGTACCTTACCTCATCGTAGGGGCCTTGTTTGTGGCACTGGCCTTGTTTTTTCGGGTTTCTAAACTGCCGCGCATTACCAACGACGAGGAGGTAGAAGTGGGAACGGGCGTGTTACGCTACCCGCAGTTAGTACTGGGCATGATCGCCATTTTTGTTTACGTCGGCGTGGAAGTGACCATCGGCAGCAACTTAGGCGAATACCTGGCCCAGACACGCCAGCTTACTTCCTCCCAGATTTCGCCGTTTGTTTCTCTGTTTTGGGGCAGTATGATGATTGGCCGGTGGACGGGGTCTATCCCTAACTTCAACCTCAGCCTGACCACCCGTCGGGTGCTGACGGTCGTTGTCCCTTTTGTCGCCTTCGGTATTGTGTTGAGCATTGCCGCCTTCGGCGGCTCAGACGTGCGCGTAATGTACCCGTATGCACTCTGCATTCTGGTGGTCATTGGTGCCTTTTTCGTCAGTGCCGGGAAGCCCGTCAGGACGCTGCTCATCTTCACAGGGTTGGGGGGAGGGGCCATGCTCATCGGTCTGCTGACAACGGGCGATGTGGCACTCTACGCCTTTATCAGCGGGGGGCTGTTCTGTTCGGTCTTATGGCCCAGCATCTTTTCGTTAGCAACGGCGGGTTTGGGCAAATACACGAACCAGGGGTCGGCTTACCTGATTATGATGATTCTGGGCGGGGCCATCATTCCCGTTGTACAGGGTAAGATAGCCGACTGGATTGGCATTCAGTTATCGTATGGTGTGGCGTTGCTTTGCTTCGGGTACTTGTTCTTTTTCGCCTTCCGGGTTGAGCAGGTGTTACGAAAACAGGGGCTTGATTTTGACCAGGATGTAGTGACCAACGTAGGGCATTAGCTAAGGTCGAAACGATACAGTCTTGAACAGGCTCAGTCAGACGGCAAAAGGATATGTCCTTTAGTGTGCCGGATTTGCCCGGATTGTGCCGTTGACTCCAATGGTAGACATAAAAGAAGGCAGACCAATATGGTCTGCCTTTCCATTCGCTTTGCTCGTTGACTAAACGTCGCACAGCAGCACGGCTTCTTTCAAACTCGTTAGCGGGTCGCGTTTGGGAATAAACTCCTGCGCCACGAAGCCTTTGAAACCGGTTTCCACAATGGCTTTCATTACGGCGGGGTAGTAAATCTCCTGCGTCTCGTCGATCTCGTTGCGGCCGGGGTTGCCACCCGTGTGGTAATGGCCGATGTACTGGCTGAACTCCCGGATATTGCGGATAATGTCGCCCTCCATGATTTGCATGTGGTATATGTCGTAGAGAAGTTTGAAGTTGTTCGAGCCGACGCGCTTGCAGAGGTCCGCGCCCCAGGCCGTGTGGTCGCACATGTAATCTTTGTGGTTGACCTTGCTGTTGAGCAACTCCATAATCATCGTAATGCCGTACTTCTCGGCGCTGGGCATCAGCCGCTTCAGACCCACGGCGCAGTTCTTCGCGCCTTCTTCGTCGCTCATGCCCCGCCGGTTACCCGAAAAGCAGATCACCGTGTTATAACCCGCGTCTTTCAACTTTGGAAAAATGGCTTCGTAGCTGGCCACAAGTTCGTCGTGCAGTTTGGGGTCGTTAAAACCCTGCTCAATGCCTTTGCCCGCGCCCTGCGGCAAGGCCGAGGTTAAGCCGTATTTTTTGAGCGTGGGCCACTCATCCGGGCCGACTAATTCGATGGATTTGATACCAATGTCTTTGGCGGCTTTGCAGAGATCGTCCAGCGGAATTTTGCTGTAACACCACCGGCACACCGAGTGGTTGATACGGCCTTTCAGCGCGGTTGCCCCGGTATACGCCGGTTCGGATTCGGTCATGGCGTTGGCGAGTGAATCGGTCATCGACAGGGCAAGGGCGCTGCCGGTCAAGGTCTTTAAAACGTTTCGGCGGAGCATGGAAAAATGGGTTGTCTGTTTGGTTGTTTGATTGTTGTCTGTTACGAATTGGCAAAACAACCGAACAAACGAACAGGCAAACAATCAAACAGTTTAGAGTTCGCGAATACGAATGTTGCGGTACCAGACCTTGTCGCCGTGGTCCTGCAAGGCAATGCGACCCGTGCTATACTTGTTGAAACCTTCCCAGGTTTTAAACTTGCTCTGGGCAATCATGGCGTCCCACTCCGGTCCGCTCGTGGCGTACTCGGCCACTTTTTTGCCGTTCAGGTAGTGCTCACCGCGGCCTTTGCTGATGACGAGCCGGGCTTTGTTCCACTCGCCGGCGGGTTTGGCGGCTCCGGGCGTAACGGGCTTCTGAATGTCGTAGAGCGTCCCGGCCGTGCGGTTGCCATCGCGGCCCTGCTTGGCATCGGGGTGGCGCTCGTTGTCCAGCACCTGCATTTCGGGGCCGGTCTGATACGTCGCCTTAAACTGCGGATCTTCGTGGACGTGGTAGATGATGCCGCTGTTACCACCTTCGGCAATTTTCCACTCGACTTCCAGCTCAAAATCGCCGTACTCCTTATCGGTGACTAAATCGCCACCGCCCCGACCGCCGTTGAAGTGGATCGCTCCGTCGTCGACGACCCACTTGTCGGAAACGGGTTGGCCCATCTTCAGGTAGTTGTGCCAACCGGCCGTGGATTTACCATCGAAGAGTTGCACCCATTTGCCTTTCTTAGCGGCCGACGCCGGCTTGATGGGGTTGGCGGTGGTTGGGTTGTTGAGCATCAGGGCAAGCGTCAGCAGACCGACGGCTGACAAACAGGGGTAGTTCATCGTTGAGAACGAATTGGGTTTTGATTGGACAATACGATAAAGGCGCAGCGGCCCCAAAACATACTTTATTCTTTGCGCAGAATCTCTTCTAAGAACGCCCGAAATTTATCGGCGAACTCCGGCCGTTTGAGCGCGAACTCGACGGTCGTTTTTAGAAAGTCCAGCTTGTTGCCGATGTCGTGGCGCTTACCCTCAATGCGGTGGGCGTACAGATTTTCGCGCCGGAGCAACAGCCGGAGCGCGTCGGTGAGCTGGATTTCGTTGTTTTTGCCCATCGGCGTCTGATCCAGCATCGTGAAGATTTCGGGCGTCAGGATGTAACGCCCCGCGATGGCCAGATTGGACGGCGCTTCGCTGACGGCGGGTTTTTCGACCAACGTATCCAATTCCAGAATTCGGTCGCTCAGGGGTTTGCCCCCGACGATGCCGTAACGGTTCACCTTGTCGTGCGGTACTTCTTCCACGGCAATCACCGAACAGCCGTACTGCGCGTGGGTGTCGATGAGTTGCTGCGTGACGGGAATGACGGCGTCCATGATGGTGTCACCCAAGAGCACCGCAAACGGCTCGTCGCCGACGTGATGGCGGGCGTAAGCAATGGCGTCACCGAGGCCGTTGAGTTCGCGCTGCCGGACGTAGTGCAGGTTGGCCATGTCCGACAGCCGGCGCATCTCGTCTAAGAGCAACTGATCTTCTTTTTCTTCGAGCCGGGTTTCGAGTTCGTAGTTGCGGTCGAAGTGGTCTTCGATGGCCCGCTTACCTTTTCCCGTGATAATCAAGATGTCTTCGATGCCCGAATCAACGGCTTCCTGCACGACGTATTGAATGGTGGGCCGGTCGATGATGGGCAGCATTTCTTTGGGCTGCGCCTTGGTGGCGGGCAGAAACCGGGTTCCAAGCCCGGCCGCGGGGATGACGGCTTTTTTAATCATGGAGAAAGAGTGAAGGAGTGAAAGAGCGGCTGACGCATCAGTTTTCGCTCTTTCGCCATTCTATACAACATACGGTTTTATGACGCGGGCGTTAATTTTTCGGAGTTCGACAAACAGGCGGTTCAGCATGGCATCGTCGCGGTAAAGGCCGATAATGGAACCGCCCGAACCCGTAAACGACGCCGACGCTCCGCAGGCCCGCGCCGTGTCGATTAGGCTTTGGTTGCGTTCGCTGATGGTATAAATCTGACGGCGCAGGTCAAAATTGTGGTTGATGAGTTCGTGGAGAACGTCGGTGTTTTGCGTTAACAGCGCTTCACGGCCCTGCCGGGCAACGTCGGCAATAGCGTTCATCGTGTTGACGACGAGTTCTTCGCCTTTAAGCCAGCGTCCTTTTACGTCGTTGTGCACCCGCCCCGACTGCTTGCCAAGTTCGGTGTTGTAGGCGATATACAATTTGGGCAGCAGGCGCGGGTCGAGCGGTTCGTACTGCCCGTAGCCCTGCCGCTCCATCGTCGTCCGGTCGAAATTCATGTACACGCAGCCTTCGTAGCACTGAATGACGCGGTCCTGCAAGCCGGCCGTAATGCCCAGTTCTTCCGTCTCCGTAGCCAGCACCAAGTTTGGCAAGATCGGCTGCGGAATCTCGATACCGTAGAACTGCGTCAGCGCACGGAACGTGGCGACGATCAGCGCACTGGAACCCGACAGCCCGACCTGCCGGGGGATGGACGTGTTGTAGCGAATCGAAAAGTTCTGGTTGGGCAACCGAATCTGCTCGGCTTCGCAGTATTCGGCAAACTTCTTGACGGCGGCCTTCAGCAAGGGCACGCCCCCGTGGTAGCCAAGCGTGGCAACGGCGTCGCGCAGGTGGTGCAGACTCTTGAACACGTTCGTGTCCTGCGGCTGGGCTTCGATATGCAGTTCCGGCGAGCGGTAGAGCGTGACGGACGCGCCGAAATTACGGACAGAAACGGCAATGGTTTTACCAAAAAAACCATCGGACGGGTTACCGAGCAGGCCCGCCCGGGCGTAAGCGCGGGTTTCGATGAGCAAGGGTGTAGGGCAGATAAGGGGTCTGCCGGCTGTGACTGAGGGACAAGTTTACGAAAGAATCCGAAAAATAAACGTGAACCGTTGATCCGTGTAGCAC
>CAXUEB010000132.1:11881-14197 GCA_964249775.1 uncultured Spirosoma sp. | reverse complement strand
TCGGTAGGTTGGCTGCGTGGTACGCAAACGCCTGCGGGTTCAAGGCGTCGCGTCGTTTCTTTACGTCGTCGCCCACGGCCCACAAAATGCCGCGTTCGAGCAACTGCTGAAAACCGGGTTGGCTCCAGGTGCGCTCATCGTGGCCGTAAGCGGTGTAAAACACGCGACCCTTGCCATAGGTGCGCGTCCAGGTGTACGGCTCTTCCTTCTGGTCGGGGCGGTCTTTGGTTTGATCCGCTTTGATTTCTCGAACCGCCAACACATTGTTGTCGGCTTGCAGGTGACTGTGTAAATACGTTTCGTCGTAGGCTTTGAAGGATTCCAAACCGGCCACGATGGCGTTGCTCGGCTGCGTGAACCGCGTTTGAATGGTATCCATACGATGCCGCCAGAACTGCCCACCCACAACTTTATCGACGTATTCGGCCGAGTTGCGGAAGCAGTACGACGCGCAGTGCACCGGAATCAGCCCCTTGCCCGACGCGACGTAATCCAGCAAGGCTTTTTCCTGCGGCTTAGGAATACTGTCCCAGTTGGCAAAGATCAACAGCCCGTCGTACTTGGCCAGGTTCTCCGGGTTGAGATCGTCCAGTTTGTCGGTATACGTGATGTTGATGCCCCGGTTGCCCAGCGCGGCCATCAGTTGCGGCACCCGCTCGACGGGCTTGTGGTGACCGTTGTCACCCAGAAATAAGATTTCTGTTCGGCGCGGCCGGGACGCTTCCTCCCGAACCGTAGTCTTTGGAGCCGATTGGCGGGCGCATTGGGTGAGTAGAGCCAGCGCGCCCGCAGCCAACAATGCCTTTGTTTGTTTGGCTAACATTTGATTAATCATTAGATAAATGTTGTTTCTAAAAGTTGCCGTTAAAAGTCAGGCAGTTTCATGATCTCCCCACCCCGCAGGGCCGACTCGTGCGCCAGAATGCCGACGCTCGTCCAATTAGCCGACTGAGCCGCGTTAGGAAACGGCTCGCGGTCTTCGACAATCGCCGATACAAACTCGTGAACCAGGTGCGGGTGCGAACCACCGTGCCCCCCGCCCTGCGTAAACGACAAATGCTGACTGTCGTCGGCGTCGTACACGCCTTTGGTGGTAAAGCGCTGAATCGGTTCGGGCAGGTAACGGGCGTAGTCGGGCACTTCTACTTTTTCGGGGATCTCCGGTTCGGGCTTTTTAGCCGTGTGAATCACCGGCGGCTCGTCTTCAATCAACTGCCACTCGAACGACTTTTTGTCGCCGTACACCTCGAAGCTTTCCCGGTACTGCCGCGCGACATCGAACAACGACCGGTACACGTAAGCTGACAAATCGCTGTCCTTGAACTTGATGTGCGCCGACTCGACCGCAAACGGTGAGTTGTGAATCTTGGCCAGCTCGTCGCGAATCGTGCCCGATCCGAAGCACGACACGTAATCGGCCTGGAGTCTGAGCAGCCCCGCTACCGGCCCGACGCAGTGCGTAGCGTAGTGCATGGGCGGTAAACCAGGCCAATAGTCGGGCCAGCCGTCCATGTCCTGCTGGTGCGAGGCTTTCAGGAACTGCACTTTGCCCAATTCCCCGTTCTCGTACATCTCTTTGACAAACAGAAACTCGCGGCTGTAGACCACCGTTTCCATCATCATGTATTTCTTGCCCGATTCGCGCGCGGCCTCTACAATGGCTTGGCAATCTTCCACGCTCGTCGCCATCGGCACCGTGCAGGCGACGTGCTTACCCGCCCGAAGCGCTTTCAGCGTTTGTTCGGCGTGGTTGGGAATGGGCGAATTGATATGCACAGCGTCCACGGCCGGGTCAGCGAGCAGTTCGTCGTAGTTGCTGTACCGCTTCTCAATGCCAAATTCGTCACCGATTTTATTGAGATTTTCGGCGTTACGCTGGCAAATGGCGTACATGTTCGCGGCCGGATGTCGCTGGTAGATTGGAATAAATTCGGCCCCGAAACCGAGGCCAACGATGGCGATGTTTACCATAAAGAGTGAAATTGGGCGGAGTCAATAAGGTCAAGGGGTCAGCATAGCACTCTTTTGCTCCGCTTCGGCGGTCCGATTCGCTAGTTTACCCGTTAAAAAGGCCAGCCCATCGACCGCCAACTGCTCTGGCGATTGAAACATCGGCCGGAAAATGTGCGTCGCTGCGGCCAGTTCGGGCGGATTAGGGCCGAACGCTTCAATGGCAATCGGGCCGTCGTAGTCAATTTCGTCTAAGGTGGTAAAAACTTCATCAAAGTTGATATGCCCCCGCCCCGGCGTCGAGCGGTCGTTTTCCGAAATCTGAACGTGCACTAAGTACGGCGATAAGGTGCGAATGGCGTCGGC
>CAXUEB010000132.1:4704-11871 GCA_964249775.1 uncultured Spirosoma sp. | reverse complement strand
AACGTATCGAAGGCGGCTCGGCAGTTGGGGTGATCGACGGCTTCAACGTACCGAACCACATCGTCGGCGCAGGTGAGCAAATAAATCTCGAAACGATTCAGCGACTCGATGGCCAGCGTAACGCCCTGCGTCCCGGCGTGTTCGGCCACTTCACGCATGCCCATCACCGACCAGTCCCACTCCTGCTGCGTTGCGGGCTTACCCGTAAATACGCGAAACCCGGCAAACATCGGCCCCATCAGAATGAGAGACCCGGCCGCGGCTGAACAGTCAACGACGCTTTTCAGGTAATCAATCGCGGCCCGGCGCACCGTTTCGTCGGGACTGATGAGGCTGTGCGTCGGGTTACAAATCGTGCAGGTTTGAACGCCCAGCCCAAGTTCGGCGCACTGACGTCCGATGCGTTCCCACTTCGTAACGTTGTCGGGGTTATTGATCGGCATTTCGACAAAGTCAAACCCGCTCTGTTTCAGAAACGACAACGTACCAGATAAGTCTTCATCCATCGTCATCGTCCAAACAAACAGATTCATTCCCAGCTTATTCATATTTCGTCCCGAGAAAATTAAACAAATTTAAACAGTAATTTACCAATGGATGTAGCTTTTATTAGCCAATTCTGACTGTATTTTTACTTGAAAGCGTTTACTGATTCTTCTATTTTGTTAAAAAGCAGCTAATCTATGAAACAACCGCTGCGTAAAGACATTGAACCGGTGGCGGCAACGTTTACCGTAAAAACGTTGATTGAACCGCACTTCGACCCAAACTGGCACTTTCATCCCCACTACCAGTTGTTTTTGGTCGAGGCCGGCACCGGAACGCGTTTCATTGGCGATTCGATCAAACCCTTCGGTCCCGGCGATCTGGTCTTTCTGGGGCCTAATTTACCCCATCTTTGGCGCAGTGATCAAGCTTACTTCACCAAGTCGACCGACCGGATGACCAAAGGTATCGTGGTTTATTTTACGGACGACTTCCTGGGGAATGAGTTTTTTGAAAAGCCTGAAATGGCCGCCCTTCGGTTGCTATTCGATCAGGCCCGGCAGGGACTCGAATGGACCGGTTCCGCGCGCGATCAGGCGGCTCAGACGATGCAGGCGCTTCGCCAGCAACCCATCGGGTTTGGGCGGCTGCTGCGCCTGCTGAGCCTGCTCAACGACCTTTCGCACACGACCGACTACCGCCTGCTGACCAGCCCCGGCTACTCCAACACCATTAAACCCGCGGAAACGAACGGAGCCGGTGCATCCACACCATCGCGGGCATACCGCCGAATGCAATTGGTGCACGACTACGTCTTGACGCACTTCCAGGACGACATTGATCTGGAAACGGTTGCCGATCTGGCGGGCATGTCGCCCCCCGCGTTTTGTCGCTATTTCAAGGCCCGCGCCAACAAAACGTTTTCTGAGTTTGTGGCCGAAGTTCGCATCGGTCACGCCTGCAAGTTGCTGGCTACTGGCAAGCTCAGCATCACGCAGGTGAGCTGGGAAAGCGGCTTTCGCACGCTATCGAACTTCAACCGGCAGTTTAAGGAGATTACCGGCCAAACCCCGTCCAACTACGTCAAAACGTACCGGCAGTTTTAAGGCGGTTAACCGCACACAAAACGGTCATAATTCGCTGCGGGAACCGTTGCCCCGTCAGCCCCGCGTCGCTGACTCTTCACGACTTACTTTACAAAACAAAGGCTCTCTTTTTGTGAAGAAAGCCTTTGGCTACGCTGCGTGAACGTTTTGCGTTGACGGTTAATATGTTGTCGCCGTCGTTGACTGACGTACCGACGCATCCTCTTGCATAAACGTCAGCAGGTCCTGCGTCAACCGGTCTTTCTCGGTGTAAAACAAGCCGTGTGGAGCGCCGTCATACACGATGTACTGCGCGTTGGGCAAGGCATTCGCCGTCAACTCGCCCGACGATTCAATCGGTACGGTCTTATCCGCGTCACCGTGAATGATGAGCGCCGGCACCTGAATCTGGGTTAAATCCTGGCGGAAGTCCGTTTCCGAAAAGGCTCGCACGCAGTCGACCGTGGCCTTGTGAGAAGCCAAATAAGCGCGCATGAAATCGCCGTCTAAGTGCGCCTGACTAACGGGGTGGCTCACCAAACTTACGCCGTAAAACTGCTTACCGAAGGTTTGCAGAAAATCCGCGCGGTCCTTGTTGATCTGCTTCACCATGTCGTCGAACGTGTCTTTAGGCACACCGTCGGGGTTGCTGTCGTCTTTGAGCAGATACGGCGTTACCGAACCCACAAACACTACGCGCGACACCCGCGCTCCGCCGTGACGACCCATGTAGCGGGCAATTTCACCCCCGCCCATCGAGAAGCCGACCAACGTTACGTTATGCAGATCAAGCGCATCGAGTAGCGCTTTTAGATCGTCGGCGAACGTGTCGTAGTTGTACCCGTCGAAGGGCTTCGCCGACTGGCCGAAGCCCCGGCGGTCGTAGGCAATTACGCGCAGATTGTGCTTGGGCAACTCGGCCAGTTGGTAATCCCACATGGCTCCGCTAAGCGGCCAGCCGTGAATCAGCACAACGGGATTACCCGTGCCTAAATCCTGATAATGCAGTTTGATGTCGTCACCCGATTCGTCGGTTCCAACTTTGACGTAACTCATAACGTGCTGTGGTTTTTCGGTTGAATGTCACTACACGTTTAACTACAATGACAACGAATGGTTTCGGGCCGATAAACAACCAACACCACTCGTTAGGAAGAGACGAAACCGTCATGACGAGCGTCCGTTACCTTTTTGGCGGAAACTTTTTGTAGATTTCTTTTCGGTTTAAAATGCGGGACAGGACAACCGTATCGCCTTCCAAGTAAAAGCCAATGCGAAAGTCGCTGTGTTCGCCAAGTCGCAGTCGAAACGCCTTGAGCTTCCTACTGCCTTCCATCTTTTTGACAGAGTAAGACAAGTCATCCAGCGATTGGGTCTCTTCAATTGCAGTATAAATTGCTTTCAACTCATCAAGAATGGATTCCGGCAATTTTTTGATGTCTCGCCTGAATGAATTATCAATTTCGAGTTTCATGCGGGCCAAGTAAATAGGGTAGGCAGAGGAAATTGCCACGCATCCCGGCTAATGGGTAGCATCTCCTTATCGATTCATTAACCAACTCTTAAAATCCGCTTGCTCCTCTTTGCTCATTCGTCCTTCTTTCCGCCCCTCATCCATTAATTTAAGCAATGCCTTATCCTCTTCGGCTTCGGTCAGATACTGCTCATCAACCTGCACCTTTGCCTTTGCTGCCTTAGCGGCTTCTATAAAAAGTTTTTTGTACTGCTTATCAACGTCTATGACCAAGCGCATACGTCTTCGTGTTTTCGCCAAATCTACCAAAAAATCCTACAGCAACACGCCTTGGAACACCTCATCTAACTTCGACACGGGCTTGACGTTGATTCTAAAGTTCTTCGTGTCCAAACCCTTCAGGTTGTACTTCGAGATGAAAATTTTCTTGAACCCTAACTTTTCCGCTTCGGCGATGCGCGACTCGATCCGGCTCACGGCCCGCACTTCGCCCCCCAAGCCAACCTCGGCCGCGAACGCCACCGACGGCGCAATGGCAATGTCTTCGTAGCTCGACACAACGGCCGCGCACACGGCTAAATCAATGGCCGGGTCCTCGACGCGCAGACCACCGGCGATGTTCAAAAACACGTCTTGCTGTCCCAGCCGGAAGCCACCCCGTTTCTCCAACACAGCCAGGAGCATATTCAGCCGCTTGGCGTCGAAGCCAGTGCTGCTCCGTTGCGGAGTGCCGTAGGTCGCCACGCTGACCAAGGCCTGCGTTTCAATCAGCAACGGCCGGTTGCCTTCCAGCATTGAGCCGATACTGACACCACTCAGGGCTTCGTCGCGTTGCGAAATCAGGATTTCCGAGGGGTTCGTCACCTGCCGTAGGCCCGCGCCAAGCATTTCGTAAATACCCAGCTCGTCGGTACTGCCGAAACGGTTTTTATTGGTACGCAAAATCCGGTAGGTCGTGTGGCGGTCGCCCTCGAAGGTTAGCACCGTATCGACCATGTGTTCGAGCACTTTCGGCCCGGCCAGCGAACCTTCTTTGGTGATGTGGCCGATCATAAACACCGGCACACCCGATTCTTTGGCGTACTTCATGAACTCGGCCGTGCACTCGCGCACCTGCGAAACGCTGCCCGCCCCCGACTCCACCAGCGACGACTGCATGGTCTGCACCGAGTCGATGATTAAGACTTCCGGCTCGAAGTGCTCGACCACGCGGAAAATATTTTGCGTGGATGTTTCGGACATGATGTGGCAGTCGGAGGTCGGCGCATCTAAGCGCTCGGCCCGCATCTTAATCTGCTGCTCGCTTTCTTCACCCGACACGTATAACACGCGCATACCGGCTAAGCTAAGCGCGATTTGCAGGAGCAACGTTGATTTACCGATGCCCGGCTCGCCCCCGATTAGCACCAGCGACCCCGGCACGATGCCGCCCCCGAGCACCCGGTTTAGTTCGCCGTCGGTCGTAGCAAGTCGGGGCTGTTCTTCGTAGTTAATGGCGTGCAACGCCTTTGGCTTGGCCGCAACCCGAACATTGCCCGGACCGGCCGAGGGGCTGCGCCAGCCGCCTTTTTCGGGTTCGTCCTTCTGGACAACTTCTTCAACAATCGTGTTCCATTCGCCACAGGTCGGGCAGCGGCCCATCCATTTGGCCGTTTGCTGACCGCAACTCTGACAGAAGTAAGTCGTTTTTAGTTTTGCCATGTTTGAGTGGTAGGCAGGATGCAGCCGGCAGTTTAAAGAAAAATACGGGTGAAATTAAACGAAACTAACTGGCCTGAGTCCAACCGGTAGAACAATCGAGGTTGCCGACCGGACGTAGGATACTGCTTATTGATTTAACGCCATTTCCTCAAAATAAGTTGATTTGGATACCGACCCAGTCGCTTCGTCGTTACTCCTAAAGTTTCATCATTACACAATCTGTTTATGAAAAAGAACTTGCTTTTTACCGCGATTGGGGTGGCATTGACGCTGATTCCGGCGCTATCGTTCGCCCAGTTCCAGCTTGGCATCAAAGGAGGTGTTAACCTCTCTAAACTCACGTTCGGCAGCTTTGTCTCGACCGGCACCAACGCCAACGGTTCGCCGTCGGTAGGCGTTGACGGTGAGACGTTTCGCAACAGCATTCGGGAAAGCTTAGACAGCCGCACCGGTACGTCGTTCGGTATCTACACCCGCTTTGGGAAGAATCTGTTTCTCCAGCCCGAGGTGTTGTATTCCACCCGGTCGGGTTCGTTCGACATTGTTCGCAACGGCCAAACGGAAAGCGTTATCGTGCAAACGACCAGTTTTGACGTGCCGGTGCTGCTCGGCATCAAAGGCGGTCCCATTCGGGTGATGGCGGGTCCGGTGGCATCGTTCCGGGTGGACAATAATCAACGGTTGGGCGACGCGGTCCGGCAATACACGAACGGTTCGCTGAACGATGCCTGGTCGAAGGCGTATTATGGCTACCAGATCGGCGGGGGCCTCGACATTGGTTCGCTCGGCCTCGACGTGCGGTACGAAGGTAATTTGTCCGACGTTGCTCAAATCAACGACAGTTCGGGGCGCTTCAATCAGCGGTTCAAGTCGTGGCAGGTCACGTTAGCGTACAAGCTGTTTTAACGAAGGTGTAAGGGGTAAGTAGCTGACGCGTTCCCCTACACCCTACTCCCCTCTAAAAACAAACCGTTGCTGTCCGCCCCATTCACGGGGTTTGCAGCAACGGTTGTTTGTTTTAATTAACCCACTAAATGGTTTCAGGTATCTTAGTGGTCAGCCATTGATACCTTACTGGCATACTATCTAATTATACAACGTCTGCCAGAAACGGCTCAGTTGCTGCGTGATTTCTTTCATGCGCCGGCGCGAGATGGCTACTTCGCGACCGTCGGCCAGCCGCACCTGCCGCTCTTTGCTAAACACGGCCCGCTGAACGTAAGCCAGATTGACGATGTACGACTTATGAATTCGCAGAAACAGGGAGCCATCCAGGGTTTTCTCGAATTCTTTCAGCGTTTTCGAGACTAAATAGCGCTTACGGTCGCGGGTGTGGAGGAACGTATAGTTGCCTTCGCCCTGCAAGCACAGCACATCGTCTACGGAAATAAAAATGGTTCGATTTAGATAAGGCAAGGCAATGCGGTGCGTGCCTCGCTGGTAAGAAGCCGGGAAGTGGGGCGCGAGCGCGGTGGGCTGAGCCGTTGCCAAGGCGTTAGTTTCCATGTCGAAGAAGGTCTGGTTATGTGTCGTTTAGATAATTACGAAACAAAACTACTTTCTTCACGACGCCCCCAAAAAAACTACCTGACCAAGAGTATCCGCTCAGATGAACGAAACGTACTCTTAGTCAGGCAGTTGAGCCACAACGGGCGCTTGCTGATTGGGGGATTGTACTCGATTTAATACGTAAAACTACGCATTAAGCTAAACGGTCTGCTACGGACCTATTCGGGGAAAACAACTTCACCCCAAAAATTAACTTAGCACGGCCGGTTGAAAGTCGCGAATACGCTCAACGAACATCTGCGCCCGCCGGCGGGAAATCTTTACCTGCTGACCATCCGTTAATTCCAGTTCACCTTCCTTTTTAACGAAAAATTTGCGAACAAAGCCCAGATTGACAATACACGACTTGTGAACACGCACAAACGCCTGACCGTCGAGCAGCGTCTCGTACTCTTTCAACGTGCGCGAAACCAGCATTTTGGTGCCGTCTTTCAAAAAGAAGTTCGTGTAATTTCCTGAACCTTCGAGCCGAACGATCTCATCAACGGATACCGTGCGCTTGCGATCATAGAAAGGAATAAGTAATTTCTGCAAGCATGAAGAATCGGCAATTTTTTCCACACTTTTGTGGAACGGCATAGACATGGGATCGAAGATGGACTCGGCTGCGAATGTTTTCATAGTCTCTTTGGATGTTACAAGTGAAACTTAATTTTGTTGACAGTCAACCAATTGCGTCACCGAGCTTGTCAGATGCCCGGTTGTCACTGGCTGTGTAATCTCTTTGGCTAATCGCAACAATCAGACCTACCTCTTGCGCCAAACGTAGATTTAATCCTCTATTCAAACAACTACTCTAATGCGCTTTCTATTTTACCGTTTACTCAATGACTCTCCTGGGCAATTAAAGGA
>CAXUEB010000132.1:0-4694 GCA_964249775.1 uncultured Spirosoma sp. | reverse complement strand
TCGCCGGTTAATTCTGGGTTTATTGGTTTTTGAGAGCGGCCCGTGCGCACGGGGGCTGTATTGAGTTTTGCGTATCTTTGCCCTTGTCGCTTTGGCTTAAAGTTACCGTGTATGTTGGAAAAAGTTGAAGAAATCTACGGGGAAATTACCCATTATACTGTTCAGTCGAAAGAAGCGCTGGAGCAATTCCGACTCCGGTTCATCAGCCGGAAAGGCGTAATCACCGAGTTATTTGAGGGTCTCAAAAGCGTTCCGGCGGAAGACCGGCGAACCGTTGGTCAGGAATTGAACGGACTGAAAAATTTAGCCCAAGCTCGTTTTGAGGAGTTCAACCGAGCGATCGAAGAACAGCAAAACGGCGCGGCTGCCGCTACCCCACCCGTCGACCTGACTTTACCCACCGTTCCCAACTTGACCGGTACGCAGCACCCGTTAAGTCTGGTGCGGCAGCGGATCATTCAGATCTTTGAGCGCATTGGCTTCGACGTGGCCGACGGCCCCGAGATCGAGTCGGACTGGTACAATTTTGGGGCGCTCAACTTTCCCGAAAACCACCCGGCCCGCGACATGCAAGACACGTTCTTCGTCGCTAAAAGCGCCGACGACCCATCCGCCGACATGCTCTTGCGAACACACACGTCGAACGTGCAGATTCGGCTGATGGAACGCCAAAAACCGCCGATTCGCTCGATTATGCCGGGTCGGGTATACCGCAACGAAACCATTTCGGCGCGGGCGCATTGTCTGTTTCATCAGGTTGAAGGGTTGTATCTCGACCGCAATGTGGGTTTCAAAGAACTGAAAGACACGCTCTACCATTTCGTCAGGGAGATGTTTGAGCCGGGCACGCAGATTCGGTTCCGGCCGTCGTACTTTCCCTTCACCGAACCGAGCGCCGAGATTGATATCTCGTGCCAGATTTGTGGCGGCAAAGGCTGCAACATCTGCAAGCACAGCGGCTGGGTCGAAATTGCCGGGTCGGGCATGGTCGATCCGCAGGTAATTGCCAACTGTGGTATTGACCCGGAAGAATACACCGGCTTTGCCTTCGGCATGGGCATCGAACGCATCACGCAGTTAAAGTACGTCGTCAACGACCTCCGCCTGTACACCGAAAACGACGTTCGCTTTCTGCGGCAGTTTGAAGGACAATAATCAAAGAGCTGAACAATGAAAGGGCGAAAGAGCGGCTGGCGCACTTGATCTTGCTCTTTCGTTTTTTCACTCTTTCATTCTTTCGTCAATGTCTCCCATCCGCCTTTCTGATCTTGCGTTTACCCTTGAAGCCGTTGTGGACCAAGCCTTCGGGCAGAAAGCCGTGTGGGTGGTGGCCGAAACGAGCGACATCAAAAATTACCCCGACCGAGGGTACTGCTTTCTGACGCTGGTTGAGCGCGAGTCGGGCCGCGAGACGCTGGCCAAGATGGAAGCCTGCATCTGGCGTCGGCACTACCACACCATCCGCGACTTCGAGCAGGCAACGGGCGTGGCCTTTGCCCGCAACATTCAACTGCTATTGTTGGTATCGGTCAACTTCAATCCCGTGTACGGGCTGCGGCTGGAAATCCTTCAGATCGACCCGTCCTATACGCTGGGCAACCTCGAACGGGAGCGGCAGGCGGTGCTCGACGCGCTCGTGCGGGAGCACCCTGACTTGGTCTGGGTCGAGGCCGGGCAATATATCACGGCCAATCAACTCCTGCCCCGGCCGGCCGTCATGCAGCGGATTGCCTTAATTTCGGCTCCCAACTCGGATGGCTGGCGCGACTTTCGTCATGAGCTGGCGCAAAACCCGTTTGGCTACGCCTTTGCGGTGGACGAATATTTAACGCAGGTGCAAGGGCAGGGTGCCGAGCGGGCCATTTGCGGGCAGTTAGCGCGCATTCGGGGCAGTGGCGTTCCGTACGACGCGGTCGTGATTGTGCGCGGGGGCGGTTCGCAGTTGGATTTTGGTTCGTTTGATACGTTACTGATGGGCCAAACGGTAGCCGGCTTCGACATTCCGATTCTGGCCGGGATTGGGCACGAACGCAACGTTAGCATCACTGACCTGCTTTGCCACGAAAGCGTGAAAACTCCTACCAAGGCAGCCGCTTTTTTGATTGAACACAATCGGCAGTTTGAAGCCAACGCGCTGTACCTGCGCGATCGGTTGCACGGCGTAGCGCAGACGGCCCTGTTGAACGCCCGCGAGCAGTTGGACGCCGAAACCGAGCGGCTGCGTTTTGTAGCCCACAACTTCCTGCGCGACTGCCATACCAGCCTGACCGAAAAAGCGGTAACCGTCCGACACCTCGACCCCGCCAACGTACTAAAACGGGGATACGCCTTGTTACTTCGCAACGCCCGCATCGTCACAACGGCCGCTCGTGTGCAAACCGGGGAAGTTATGCAGGTTCAATTGGCGGATGGCACCCTACGGGTTGAAGTCGTTGCGGCTTCGACCAACTTCTAACGACTGTCGACTACTGACTTACTCTTGTACGATGACTTACCAGGACGCTTACGACCGATTAGCCCAGTTGGTTGACGAGATTGAAAACGAGCAAGTGCCCCTTGATGAACTGCCCGATAAGATTCGGTTGGCTACCGAATTAATTACGTTTTGCCAAAACCGACTGCGCGCCGTTGAAACGGAGTACCAACAAGCCATCGAACGGTTACCAAAACGGTAAAATCGGGAATTTATCAGACGGTCGTGTGCAACCTTTGTTAAACCTTACCTAATTTTATCCCGACTGGCGTAGATTCGCCTGACGAGGATCGCCCAGGAGAATTAATCGTCTTTGGTGCTACACCGCTCGTCAATCGCTCTGAATACAGTCCGCTTGAGCCAACTATTCTATGAATTTGCTCCATACATTTAACGAAGTAATGACCCCTGACGTACGGTCGCGCATTGCGCTGTACATAGACGAACCGGGCGAAAAATCCAGCAAAGCCGTTGATGGGCTGGCGTATACCGTGATTGGTGGATTGATGAAACGGACCACCAGCGAAATTGGCGTTAATCAGCTTTTCAATCATATTCAGAAGGGCCGTTACGACGGGGCACTGACCGACAACTTAGCAACGATTTTGCGCGATCCGGGTCAAACGAACGTCTTAATCACGCAGGGCAACGATGTCATTAGCCACTTGTTGCCGGCCATGAAAAGTTCGATTGGCAACATGATTTCTACCTACGCTGGCATTCGGAACTCATCGGCCATTTCGCTGCTGGGTTTGGTTACAACCGTCGTGCTGCACATTCTGGGTAAGCAAGTCAGGGAGCGCAAATTAGACGCCGACGGACTGGCCGCTTCGCTGTTTTCAGAGCGCGAACCGCTGGTTAATGCCGTACCCGACGAGTTCATGCCTAAGCTGGTCGAAAAGGTTGGCCTTCAGCAAGTCGTAGCGGGTTTAGCAATGCCCGCCCGGCGTACCATCGTCGAATCGCCGGTGCGCCCGGTCACCCCTGCGCCCGGCTCCCCGTCGCGCCCCGTAACCGTGGCTACACGGCCGACCGTCAGCTATAACTCCGTTGATTCGGACGACGACAATGGCTCGCTGGGTAAGTGGGGCGTGGGTGCCCTGCTGGCGCTGGCAGTCTTGGCCGGTGTGTACTACTTGTACCAAAATACCCAACGACACAACGATAGTCAGGAAGCCGTAAGCGATGTAACGGCCGGTACAACCGACACCGCCAAGGCCGACACGGTGTCCCGGTCGCTGGCCGTACCGGTTGACTCGACGGCCCGACCAGCGTCGGCGACCGCCACAAGAACGACGCCGACGGCATCCGCTTTGGGCGCAGCGGGCAGCCTGACGCAGCGCCTAACGCCGTATTTGGGCAACCCAACCCTGCCCAAGGGCCGGGTATTTGCAGTGCCGGGCTTGGCGTTCCAGCCCGGTTCGCTGTCGATGACGCCGGGAGCGCAGGCCACCGTTGGCGAACTGGCTACTTTACTGAAAACACACCCGTCGACGCAGATTCAACTGATTGGCTACGCCAACGACGCCCGTGGCGGTGTGACTAACAAAAGTTTGTCGTTTAAACGGGTCAATCAAATCAAGCAGCAACTCATGGCATCGGGCATCGACTTCGTGCGCATCGACGCCATTGGTCGCGGTACGGGCGTCAGCCGACGCGACACCTCGGGTGTGCCGCGCCCCACGCTGCGCAAGATTGACATGAGGGTGGTGGTGAAATGATTTTCCAAACATCTCCTTCCGTCCAGGGGTTGAGTAAGGCGTAACCTAAGTTAACAACTCAACTCTTATGACGACGGAAGCAGGAAAAACCGCCCTGATTACGGGGGCATCCAGCGGCATCGGCCGCGAACTGGCGACTTTGTTTGCCAAAGATGGCTACAACTTAGTGCTGGTCGCCCGCAGTGAAGATAAACTTCAGGACTTGGCCGATAAATACAAGCAGCAGTTCGGCACCTCGACCATCACCGTTATTGAAAAAGACCTGGCCAACCCCAGCGCTCCGCAGGAAATTTACGATGCCGTTAGGGCGCAGAACATTACCGTCAATGCGCTGGTCAACAACGCCGGTTTCGGCGAGTACGGCAAGTTCGCCACCGAGACGGACCTTCAAAAGGAACTGAGTATTATTCAGGTCAACCTGACGGCGCTGGTTCACTTGACGAAACTGTTCTCCAAAGACATGGTAGCCCGCAATGAGGGCAAGATCCTGATGCTGGTAT
>CAXUEB010000131.1:8706-14379 GCA_964249775.1 uncultured Spirosoma sp. | reverse complement strand
ATCTACGACTTGCTCCTGTTCAGCATAGTCCGGGTGCAAAGTCTGAGGGATTTGGGTGTTTCGGACGCCAACCTGCTCAATCAGGGTATCTACCTCATCAACATGCAGATGGGCGGGCTGCTCGTGGGCGGCATTCTCTGGGGCATCCTGGGTGACAAGCGGGGGCGGCTCTCGGTGCTGTTTGGGTCAATCCTACTTTATTCGTTAGCCAACATCGCCAATGGGTTCGTCACCACGGTCGATCAGTACGCCCTGTTGCGAGTCGTGGCGGGCATCGGGCTGGCCGGTGAACTGGGGGCGGGTATTACCTTAGTTGCCGAAATTTTACCTAAGGAGATTAGAGGCTACGGCACGTCGTTGGTGGCGTCGGTGGGGCTGCTGGGCGCGGTGCTGGCGTACTTCATTGCCGAACAGTTTGCCTGGCGGAATGCGTACTTTATCGGCGGTGGTTTAGGCTTGTTGCTGCTGTTCATGCGCGTGAGTGTGTTTGAGTCCGGCATGTTTGCCCACGTAAAACAAACGGGCGTTTCGCGGGGCAACTTCTTTCAGCTCTTTGCCACCCGGCCCCAGTTTTTCAAATACCTACGGTGCATCTTGATTGGGCTGCCGGTGTGGTTTGTCGCCGGTATCTTGATGACCTTTTCGCCGGAATTTGGGCAGGCGTTGGGCTTGGATGCGCCCATCGTGGCCGGTAAAGCCGTCATGTGGGAATACATCGGCTTATCCATCGGCGACTTGTCGAGCGGCATACTAAGTCAGTACTTCAACAGCCGAAAGAAAGTGTTAGGCTTGTTTCTGGCCCTAACGGGCGCGCTGGTTGCCGTCTATTTGTTTGTACCGTTCCAATCCACCACCTTCTTCTACGCCTTGTGTAGCTGCTTGGGTTTCGCGGTCGGTTACTGGGCTTTGTTTGTCACCATTGCCGCCGAGCAGTTTGGCACCAACCTCCGCGCGACCGTCGCCACCACGGTGCCCAATTTCGTGCGGGGCAGCATCAACATCATGACGCCTTTGTTTTTGCTTTTCAAAGACCAGTTCGGGATCGTATCCGGCGCGGGGCTGCTGGGCCTGCTGACGATCGTGATTGCCTTTCTGGGCCTCTGGAAGATGGAAGAAACCTTCGGCAAGGACTTAGACTTTCTCGAAGCGTAGTGAGGTTAGGGTCGCGCGGCTGAGTCAGTAGTCTGCAAATAGATGACGCCGTCGTTTCCCACCGGAAGGGTGAACGTATTCAATTGGCCGCCCTGCACTGTACCGAGCGGAACGTCCTCGCCCGTTGCCGGATCGAACCGGCGGGCGCGGTAGGTACCCGGTGCAATCGTAGCCGTAAAACGATTACCCTGTGCGGCATAAAACACGTACTGCCGTCCGGGTTCGGCCAGCGCATAGACCCGTTCGCCTTGGGTAATCAGGGCGTTGTTGCTCGCCATTGTCCAGTACGTCAGCCCTTTGGTCGTGAAAAAATCGGCCAACCGCTTCACATCGCCGTAGGCCGGCGTGTCGTGCCAGTCGGCCGAGAAATACGGCATGCCCGGCGGGTCGGTATACGCAAACTTGTCGCCCGCCGATGCGTAGCCCCCGGCCGTGTAGATACCCCACAGAATATTGCGGTGCTTTTCGCGGGTCAGCGGCACTTTGGTGGGTTGCTGCTCACTAACGTCGTCGGGTTCGCCGATATAGCCGTATTCGTCGTTGACGACCGGCATCCGATGGCCGAGGTTGTAGGTGATGCTTTCGTTGCCCCAGGCGTCGCCAAAGCGGCTGCGGGAACGGTTGTTCGGGTCGCGTTGCCACTCATCCGTCTGCACCCGCTGCCCGTTGCGGACGCCGTACTGCACAATGGCGTGCGTAGGCCAGGGCTGGTCGAAATACTGAAAATCAATCCGGGTCTGGTGGTGAATCGATAAGGCCCGGTATTGTCCGTCGGCGCTTTTGACCCACGGATCTTCCTGCCAGATAAGCTGCCCCATGCGGTTCCAGTACGGCTTGGGTTTTTTAGTGTAGTTCCATTCGTTGACTAAGCACCAGATTACGTTTGGGTAAGCCGCGTACCGGGCCAGCGCGTACCGAACGTAGGCTTCGTCCTGCTCCGGCGTGCCGTATACCCGGTCGGCATTCCAGAATAGGATCAGGTCGGCCACCACGCCCCGGTCGGCCATGTACTGCACGGCTTGTCCATCAACGCGCGGGCGCGGTCGACCGTGTCGAGGTTGCGCCAGTGGTTGAGGTTTAGCGCATCGTTGGTCGCTCCGTATGGGCTGCTGTCGGGGTAGGGGCTTCCTTTGGCGTTGGATGATCCCGCGCTGACGTTGAAGCGGATTTTGTTCATGCCGGATCGGGCCGTGCCGTCGATGGCCTGTTGCCAGGAACCACCCCCAGCGACGTTACCCAACAGTTCGTAGTAGGTATTGCCGAGCATAAAATACCGGGTGCCGTCGTCGTGCACGAAATGATACGGGTGCTTCTCGTCGCGCCGGACGTAGCCGTGCTGCCGGGGGCGGGGGGCCGTGCAGCGCAGACGCCCGCGCCGGTTGTGCAGTCCTTTATCGGCTGATTCGGTCACGTACGTCCAGGTGCCTTCGGCGGTGGGCGCGAACCGGATAACGAACGTATTTTCCCCGTCCCAGAACCCGTTGACAACCTGCCGCTGGTTGCCGGGTCCGGTAAACACCGCCCGCACGCCCGTCTGCCGGTACGGATTGGTGTACGATTCCGTTGCCCGCAGCGTCTGCTCAAACACCGACCATTTGGCGACGCGCGTCTGGGCAACGGCTGGGTGCCCGATGGTCAGCCAAAGGAGCAGGGCACAAAACGGGTATACGTTCCGCATCGGGATCGGCTTAAGAGGGCTTTTATTTGGGTTCCGGTGTACTGGCCGGACCCAGTTTGTTTATGTACCGGTCCCGGTTAGCAATAAACTCCAGGACGGCTTTATGGTAAGGATTGAACGCCGGATCGGGAATGCCCGATGGGGGTACGGCGGGCGTGTTGTAGCCGGTTTGGAACATGTCGTGGTGATACACGATGTAGCCGCCCGATTGCCAGACCTGCGCGATTTGCAGAATCTGGTCGTGCGGATACGTGGTTTCTTTCGGTCCGCCGTATTTGGGAGTTCCGTTGCGGGCAGGCTCATCGTCGATCACCGGTTTGCGGTACCGTTTTAGCAGGTACGCAATCTCCTGCGGGGCCACTTCCCAATGCCGCCCCGCGTTCTGCCGACTGGTGTGGGGAGTCAGAAAATCCAGCGTTTCGTTTTGTTTGGTATCGCCCAAAATGCCCGCTACGCCCGGCGAATTGGTTACTAAACGCCGGCTGTCCACCGACTTTACCGTCCTGACATGGTCCAGTACCCGCTCGGATAGCTCATTCCAGATTTGAATGACTACGTTGCGGTGGGGCATTAATTCGCGGGTGATAGTGGCCACCGCCTTATCGGCTTCCGGCCCGCCCAGCCGGACGTTGGCGTAGTAACTTTCCTGCGAAAACAGGACCAGTTCAACCACCATGCCCATCTCGTCGGCGTCCCGGATGATTTCTTTCAGCCGGGCTACGTGCTCCATCCGCAGGCTTCCGTCGGGGTTGTAAAGCGTGGTGGTTGGACTGCTGTCGACAAAACCCCGTCCATTGTCCCACTGCGACCAAATCCGTAATACGTTGATACCGTAGCGCCCAAACGTTTCTAACCACTTTTTCCGGTCCGCCAAGCTTTTGTTGAAGGCCGGGTTGTAGATGGCGTTGAAAAACGAGATGCCCGTAAACGGAAACGGCTTGCCGTTGAGCAGAAACTGGGTTCCCTGAATTGTTACTTCGTTCCGTTGCGCGGCTGCAATCGGCGCAACGGCCAAGATCATACCGAGCGTCAGTAAACGCCAAAATGTCCTGATGGTCATGGGAAAGGTTTAGGAATCGTACTCGTCACGAAATCACCGCCTGCTCGCGCTTCGCCTTTTTCCGCACGACAGCAGAAGCCGCCTGCGCGATGTCAGCGGGTGTCATTCGGTGAAGGGCAAACAGTTCGTCGATGCCGCCACTTTCTACCCACTTATCCCGCACGCCAATCCGGTATATGGGCACGGGGTATTCTTCCGCCAGCACCTCGCTCACCGCGTCGCCGTAGCCGCCCAGAATGCTGGCGTTCTCGGCCGTTACGGCGCAACCCGTTTTTCGCGCCGACTGCACAATCAGGTTCCGATCGATGGGTTTGATGGAGGCCAGGTGGACCACCTCTGCTTCGATGCCGTCCCGCTGGAGCCGTTCGGCCGCTTCTAAGCAGAAGTGGGTCATGATACCTGTGCCGAAAAGGGTTACGTCGTGCCCCGCCCGCAGGATGACGCCTTTCCCCCAGTCAAACCGATGCTCAGGGCCAAACAATTCGGGTACGGAATAGCGGGTGACGCGGAAATAAACCGGGCCGGGCGTGGCAACGGCCGTTTTCATAATGGCCCGTAGGTCTTCGTTACTGCCCGCATCGGCTACGCGCATGTTGGGCAGGGCGCGCATCACGGCCAAGTCCTCGATGCAGTTGTGCGAAGCTCCCGCCCGGCTGGTCGGAATGCCGCAGTACGAGCCGGGAATCTTGACGTTTAGTTCGGCAAAGCAGATAGAAATCGCAATCTGGTCGAGACCCCGGCGCGACGCAAAGGCCGCGAACGTCGATGGAAACGGAATGAACCCTTCCAGCGCCAGCCCGGCCGCGATGCCAAACAGGTTCTGTTCGGCAATGCCGACTTGCACAAAGCGGTCAGGATAAGTTTGCTTGAACCAGGTGGCCTTCGTAGACGTGTGCAGATCGGCATCCAGAAACACCACGTTGGGGTTCTCCCGGCCCAGTTCCAGCAGCGTCTGCCCGAACGCGTCGCGCAGTTCGTCGGCTGTGTGATTATTCTCCGCCATAAAATGTTTCTTTTTCGGTTTCGGTAAGCAATCGGCTGTAGCCTTCTTCGGGGTAGCCATACGTGCGGGCCACTTCGCGCAGCATGGCGTCGGCGGTTTTGGGGTCGGGCGCGTGGGTGTGCCATTTGTAATTGAACTCGGCCCGCTCGATGCCCTTGCCCTTTACGGTATGGGCGATAATGACCGTTGGCGAGCCGTTGGCCTTTACCCAGCGGGCCGTGTGCAGCGCCTGCATGATAGCCGGAATGTCATGGCCGTCAATTTCGAGAACGTTCCAGCCAAAGGCCTTCCATTTATCGGCAAACGGCTCGATGCTCATCAAATCCCAGACGAACCCCTTCGCCATCGCTTTGTTGTAATCCACAATTGCAATTAGGTTGTCTAAATGGTAGTGCGCGGCCGACATGGCCGCTTCCCAGACGTTGCCTTCGTTGGATTCGCCGTCGCCGAGGATGCAGAACACCCGCGACCGGGGATTTTCTTTCCGGCGCAGACCCAGCGCCATGCCGACGCCCACCGATAGGCCCATGCCCAGCGGCCCACCCGATGCTTCGATGCCGGGGGCGCTGCCAATGTGCGTGTGCCCCTCTAAGCCGCCGATTTCGCAGTATTCGTAAATCTTGTCGATGGGCATAAACCCCCGCAGGGCCAGCGCAGCGTACAGAGCGGGCGACCCGTGCGCCTTAGACAGAATCAGCCGGTCGCGGACTTCCAGAGTAGGTTGCTGCGGATCGAGTTTCAGGTCGTGGAAGTACAGCACCGCCAGCAGTTCGGCCATCG
>CAXUEB010000131.1:5536-8696 GCA_964249775.1 uncultured Spirosoma sp. | reverse complement strand
GGCTGTAGGTAATCATTTCAATGGAAAGTCGCCGTATCTGATACGCTTTTTCCCTTAACTGCTCGATTCGGTCGTCGATCGGTTTTTGCATTCTCATAAAATATCCAGCAATTGTATACAAAGATTTGCTTAACGCCAAATTTATTCTTTACACGTGTTGACTATAGACCTCATGTTTGCGTTGAGTAAAGCATTATTTTGAAAACTTAGAGAATTATCTAACGCAAATGGATTGTATACTACCATTTTGTTGTATACAATTGTACGGTTTATTACAGGTTCTGTTCAATGACCGAAACCCTCACTACTTTTCAGTCTATTCCCGATGTCCGGCGTGTGCCGGATGCCCGGTGGCTTATCCGGCGGGCGAACCGCGAAGCCCATATTCGGTTGCTGGTGCTGGACGATGATCCAACGGGTTGCCAAACGGTGCACGACGTGCCCATTCTGACAACCTGGGATGACGATGGTTTGGCTCCCTTACTACAGGATGAAGAGGTGATTTTTGTGCTGACCAACAGCCGGGCCTACACCGCCGAAACATCCATTGATTTGCATCGGCAGATTGCGTCGCGGCTGAGCCGGTTAGGGCTGAGCCGGTTAGTACCGTCGTCCGCTTTGCGAATCATTAGCCGTAGCGATTCGACGCTACGGGGGCACTACGGCGCTGAAGTAGATACGTTGACGCAGGCGCTTGGTCCCTTCGACGGCGTACTGGTTGTGCCGTATTTTGGTGAGGGTGGCCGGGTGACGCTCAACGGGATGCACTACGTGCGGCAGCATGACCAATGGGTAGAAGCGCACCGGACCGAGTTTGCCCATGACCCGGTATTTGGTTTTTCGACGGGGTATCTGCCCGCCTGGGTGTCTGAAAAAAGCGGTGGCCGGTGGCAAGCCAACGAGGTGCGGCAACTCACCCTAACCGATATCCGAACCGGCGGCCCCGACCGGGTTTGCGACCTGCTGATGGCCGCCGACGGGGGCGTGCCCATTGTGGTCGATGCCCTCTGTGACGACGACTTGGACGTCGTGGTGCTGGGCCTGTGCCGCGCCGAAAGGGCCGGAAAGCGGTTTCTCTACCGGACGGCGGCTTCGTTTGTGAAGGTGCGGGCGGGAATGCCCGACAAGCCCCTCTTGGATAATCAACCGACCGGAGCCGCTGGTCTGGTAGTGGTGGGGTCGCACGTTCGGAAAACAACCGAGCAGGTCCGGCATCTGATGGCGGAGGCTCCTACGCTGGCGCGGCTCGAAGTGGAACTGGCGTCGGTGTTTTCGGACGAAGACAATCAGTACGTGCGCAACCTGACCGAGCAGGTCGACCATTATCTGAACATCAACCGGTCCGTGCTCGTGTTTACCGAACGCGACTACGCCCTAACGGGTACCCACGAGAGCCGGTTACGGGCGGGCGAACAGATCTCCGATTTTTTGTCGACTTTGGTGCGTCGCCTGACCGCGCGACCCGATTTTATTATTGCTAAAGGCGGCATTACGTCGCTCGACATCGCGCGAAAAGGATTGTCTATGAATCGGGGAACCGTTATGGGGCAGCTTGAACCGGGTGTACCCGTCTGGCAATTAGGCGAAGGCAGTAAGCATCCGGGCCTTTCGTACGTAGTTTTTCCCGGCAACGTGGGCGAGGTCGACACGTTGTTGCGGGCTTATCAAAAAGTAGGTGGCCGGTGAAGTCATTGGTGCCAAAATTGAATCATATGAGCCAGAAAACGCCTTGATTACCAACCTCCAAGTTCAGCTATTCCTAATCCGAACGAATGATGAATGAGCCGTTAGCAAGCCCGGTCGCCCCGGTTTTGGCACCCGCCGGAAGCTGGTACGAACGCACTTGGCGCTGGTGGGTGCTGGGCACGTTATTCCTGGCCACCTTTCTCAACTACTTCGACCGGCAAACCCTGAGTGTCGCTATCGAACCCATCAGCCGGGAGTTTGGCCTGACCAACGCCGACCGGGGCCGGTTGCTGGCCGCGTTCATTTACGCCTATGCTTTTGCCCACCTGTTTATCGGCTTTCTCATCGACCGCATTCGCAACATCCGCTGGTTCTTTCCCCTGATGGTCATTGGATGGAGCGCCAGTACGCTGTTGGTGGGTCAGGCCCGGAGCGCTACCGATATAGTCTGGCTGCGGTATTTGCTGGGCGTGTTTGAAGCCGCTAACTTCCCGCTTTGTCTCCTTATCATCGCCCGCATTTTTCCGGCCGGTCAGCGGAGTTTGGCGGCCGGAATTTTCAACAGCGGAGCCGTATTCGCTACCCTGGCCGCCCCTAAATTAGTAATCTACTTCTCGACGCAATACACCTGGCGATACAGCTTTTACGTAACGGGGTTGCTGGGCGTTCTGTGGCTGATTCCCTGGCTGCTCATTTTCCGAAAGCCCGAACAGCGGGCCTTGCACTGGCCAGCCTCCAGCCCGCTTTCTCCAACCACCGCAGTCGTTGAGAGACAGTCATTGCCCGAGATTCTGCGTTTACCAGCGTTCTGGGGCGTGGCACTGATTGGCGTGGGGCTGCTGCCCGGCTGGTATTTCATGTCGCAATGGCTGCCTACGTACCTGACTCAGACCTGGAAATTAGCCTACAACCAATCTTTGGGCGACCGGCTGACGTTGGTCTACTTCATGCAGGATTTAGGGTTATGGCTGGGCGGTGGCTTAGTCTGGTGGCTGAGCAAACGAGGCCTGCCGGTGCTGCGGTCGCGCAAGTGGGTAATTGTCGGCAGTTACGGGCTAATGATGTCGATTTTGCTGCTGCCCCGCGTTGAGTCGGTCAGCGCTACGCTGTTGATTCTGTCGGTATACATCTTTGGTTTGGCGGCCTGGCAGGCCAACCAGCAGGCTTTCAAGCAGGACGTATCGCCGGGACGGGTGGCAACCGTAGCCGCGCTGGTCGGTTTTGCCGAAACCGTTTCCAGTGCGTTCTTAGTGCAGAAAGTAGGTGAAGTGGCGCAGCAAACGGGTGGTTTCAACGCTATTTTCTGGTTACTGGCCGGGTGTTTCACCTTTTCATTAGTCATGTTGTTTGTCTTGTTACGGCCGAAGTGGCTACAGATAAAATAAATACTTATATGCCTACACAACCCGCATCCGTCGATCCGATTCGCTTGTTTGGCGACTACATGAAAGTGACCGGCGTCCCCGTATTAGAT
>CAXUEB010000131.1:1748-5526 GCA_964249775.1 uncultured Spirosoma sp. | reverse complement strand
GCGTTGACAAAGATGCGGCTGTGTGGGGTAAAAAGGTGGGCGGCGTCATCGGCTCGTCATGGGGGAGTTTGTGGTCGACGTATTTCGGCAAAAAGATGCTGCCGGGCGTTCAAATCATTCAGGCTGGTAATGAGGCCGTCCAGTTAAATTTCATGGAAGCCCATCACAAAGGCGAGCCTTGCCCACCGCAACTGAATATTGACCTGACCTGCCAGTACGCCAAAGACCTGTTCAATCTGGTTGGCGTCGACGCCATTCTGCTGTCCTGTTCGACCATGAACCGCGCGTTTGGGTCGGTCAGGGCTGAGTTGGAAACGGTAGGCGTTCCGGTGGTGCAGATTGACGAAGCGATGATGGAAGAAGCGGTTCTAACCAGCGCCGACGCATCGAAAACGGGTTCCGCGAATGCCATTCTGGTCGTTGCTACCCACGGTCCTACGGTGAAAAGTACGCAGAACCTATTGTTGGAAACCGCTCAGCGGTTGGACAAATCCGTGACGTTTGCGGGCGCAACCGTCGAAGAAGCGTTTCACCTGCTGGGCGAAGGCCGAATCGCCGAACACAACGAAGTGATTGCGAATGCCATCCGCCGGGCGCAGCAGCGAGAACCCATTGGCATCGTCGTGCTTGCGCAGCTTTCGATGAGCGTGTTCAGCTTCTCGTATCCTGATCCAGTGCGGGCGTTTGGGGTGAACGTATTGAATAGTGGCGAAACCGGCTTCCGGCGGGCGGGCGAACTGCTCCGAAACGTTCCGTCCAAGACGCCAATTTTGTGAAACGTCTCGTTTCACTTCTCAGCAAACAAACTTTACTAACAAGCGGCCTATAGCCATCATGAATGCTACGTCGCAACTGGCTACGTAATCGGATTGATTAAGAAACTCGTCTCGTGCAACTAATCCATCTAACCCGTTAGAGCGTGTGGATAATTAGATAAAACTGTCCAGAATCAACACCGTCTCCCAACTTAGGCTGCTGGCCCACATACGGATGCACTCGATGATAAACGCACTGTCCATGCTTTCCTGCCGCGTGAAACGCACCAACGGGCTGACCTCACTAAGCCAGGCCAGCACGTTTAGCCGAGGGCTGACTCAACTGGGACGTTCCAAACTAAAACTACGCATTGCGTAATCATTTTTGCCTAAGTACGTATCGATCGAATCGATACCCGTTTTCAATAGATGTAAAAAAGCGGGCCGACAAGGTCAGCCCGCTTTTTGCATTACGCTTTATCCAACTATTAAATTTTGTGCTTTGTGTTGATTTAGGTGCCCCTGCGTGGGTAGTCAATGAGGGTACATCCAAACAGGTCTTGCCCACCCAGCGAGGCATCAAAATAAGTCGTTGGCCAGTCCCAACTACTACCAATTCGGCTAAACGTCTATTGTTCGGTAGTAAAATATATTATTCGGTCGGTTGACCCGTTGAAGCGCGCTACTAAGAGGCTAATACGACCCTAAACCTTTTCCGGTCCGGTCAGTTATTCAAGCACACAAGCCGACTCCGTGTTATGAACAGCGACGTAAATGATAATAAGGAAGATGTGAAGCGCAACGACGCGCAGATCAACGGCCGCACTGAAGGCCCGTTTGGGTCGGATGATGCCGACGCCGACGTAACCCAGATGGACAACAAACGGCAGGACTTGGTTGACGATTCGGCCAACGGTCTCGACAGTGTGCAGGTGCGCGGTGGTCAGGACGGCCGTAACAACCGGGGCTTCGGCGGTATGGATATGGACAGTAAGAACGGCGTGCTGCGCATGAACGATATGGACAACAGCACCATGGAGATAACCGACGAAGCGCAGGAAAGCATCACCGGCAACGCCAACAAAAGCAATACGGCAACCGCCGACGTAACCACCGCCGGCCCGGACGATTATGCATCAGCCGAGGAGGTAGGTGTTCCCAACGCCGAATTAGCCGCCAAAGCGCAGGATGACGACGCTGACGAAACCGACGACTCGGTGCCAACCGGGCAGGAGCAAAAAGAGCGCGAAGAGGAAGTGGCCGAAACGGGCACCGATCTAAGCAATCAGCCAAGCTATTGATTCGCTAACCACTTAACAAACCACAGTCATGAGCGTAAGCAGCAATTCCCGCAAAGAAAGCACGGAGTCGAACGCGGCTCAGCAGATGCACAGTACGATGGGGATTCACCCCGAACTGGGTCAACTGAACGATAAAAGCTTAGAAAACGAGTTGCCGTCGCGCGTGGCCGGTAGCAGCGATACGGATGTGCCGGGCGACGTAGCTCAGGCCGAAGCGACCGTAGCCGAGAACGACGATACGCCAGGCATGTCGCAGGCCGACATCGACGAAGCCAAGCGGGCCTCGTGGGGTCAGCCGGCAATACCCGCCAACGCCGACGATGCATCCACCGACGAGGATAGCCCTATGACGGCGTATCGGCAGCCGAGCAGCAGCATGGACAATGAAACCGTACCCGATGCGGATTGGAACCGGACGACATTAACCGACGGAGCCATGCCCGCTACGCGCATTAACGAATCGGATCGCACACTGGGCAATTCGTAGTACGATCCGTTAGCGCAAGCAAAAAAAAGCGACGATCAAGCTGATCGTCGCTTTTTTTTGCTTGCGCTGGAACAATTTTGTCCTTTTATAAGTAGATACGTTAAATGTATATACATTTAATTGTCAACGAAACACAGGTTCAATCATGGCAAAAGTGGCAGTGATCTATTACAGCGCGACGGGAACGACGTACAAAATGGCGCGGGCAATCGAAGAAGGCGCCAAGCAGGCTGGTGCGGAGGTGCGCGTCTTGAAAGTAAAGGAACTGGCTCCCGAAGAAGCCATTGCTTCCAACGAAGGCTGGTCGGCGCACCGGCTCGAAACGCAGGACGTGCCCGAAGCTACCCTGGACGATTTGGAATGGGCCGATGCCATTATTCTGGGCACGCCAACGCGCTATGGCTTGCCGGCCGCGCAGTTGAAGCAGTTTATCGACACGACGGGTCCACTGTGGGGACAGGGTAAACTGATTAACAAAATCGGGTCGTCGTTTACGAGCGTCGCTACGGCCCACGGTGGTCACGAAAGTACGCTACTGGCCCTGAACAATACGTTCTACAGTTGGGGCAGCATCATCGTAGCCCCCGGCTACGCCGACCCCATTCAGTTCCAGTCCGGTAATCCTTACGGTACCTCGCACATCAGTCAGAACGGGGCCGTGCCGCCGGATGAGGTTGCATTGAACGCGGCCCGCTTCCAGGGCAAGCGCGTTGCCGAAGTAACGGCGATGTTTGGAAAGTAAGGGAGTAAGGTATGAAAAGTGCAGGGTGTACGCAGCATCCGCTGACTTACACTCTGCACTTTTCATGCCTTCAACCGATTGAGTGTGTAGCAAATCAGCCGATTCATCAACTTCTTCTGGCCCTGATTAGCTTGCAAATCGCCCAGTGTGAGTTCATAGATGCGGCCGGCCCGAAGGTTGTCCAAATCAACCGAAACCGTTTTGCGGTCGGGCGACAAGCGAACGGCTGAAACACCCACCGATTGCACGTCTTTCTGCGGAGAGCCGTAAGCACGGTGGTATTCGTAGTAGTAGCTGCGGCATTTATAATGGGCAATTTTCTCAGCCGTCGCTTCGTCCAAGGGTAGGGTAAAGGTCAGGTCGAATCCGGTCGGCGTTAGTTTCATCGCCGTAATGTCCAGCGGAACGCCCGCGGCTGCTCCTTTGTAGCGCAGCCGCTGAAGACCCTGATCGCCCAGCCAGCCGTGGTCGGTTTGGCCGAGCCACAAACTAC
>CAXUEB010000131.1:0-1738 GCA_964249775.1 uncultured Spirosoma sp. | reverse complement strand
GGCTTTGGCAAAAAAGGGAATGCACGCCCCCTGCATCCGGCCATCCACTTCGTCGGGCAACACGCGCAGCAGGTGCGGAAAATCCATTTCGCCCACGAACGTTTGTCCCGCGAACGGACCAAACTTACCGCCCGTATTGTCAAACACCACCTGCGTTGGCGAATGAGCCATCCCCTCGTGCGGAAACGCAATGCTTTCGACGGTCCGCATACTATCGAGCGTCCGCACGGGCAAGGTGAGTGGGTCAACGTCGGGGAAGCCGGCCCGCCAAACCAAACTGGACGGGTGTCCGTAAAACTTGCCTGCTTCGACGTGGTACAACTTGCTCGTGCCGAGCCAGTCGCCTTGGTTGTCGGTGACTAAGAGCCGCCCCTGCGCGTCGAAGCCTATGCCGTTAGGCGACCGAAAGCCGCTGGCGTAAGGGCGAACCTTCCCGTCGGGCGTAATTTGCATCACCCAACCCCGGTAAGGCACGCAGGCGTACATCCGGCCCTGCCTGCCGAGTGAATCGTAAGTGCCCCGCACTTCCTCCCGGATGCCCGCGCCGTTGGAGGCCGCGTTGAGGCTGATGTACAGGTTACCTTTGGCGTCGCGGACCGGCCCAAACGCAAACTCGTGGTAGTTGCCCGACATGCCGAACTGATCCGTCACGGTCGTGTACTGATCGGCTACGCCGTCGCCGTTGGTATCGGTCAGGCGCGTCAGTTCGGGCCGTTGAATGACCAGCAGTTCGCGGTTACTGACCGCCACCACACCCAGCGGATCGTGCAGCCCTTCGGCAAACAGCTTCCAGGTTTTCGTCTTCGGGTTATACAGCATCACCTCGCCCCGGTGGAAGCAAGCCGCCAGCCGCCCGTCGGGCAGAAACGCTAAGCCGCCCGTTTCGGCCACTAAACCGGGGGGCGTTGGGATGGTTTCAACTTCGTAATAATCCGTAATCGTATCGGCCGGAGCCAACGCCAGCAGGGACGCAGCGAGTAGAAAGGTAAACATGAACTACAATGGGCTGGTAAAAACAGTAAGGGTAAACTGACGGGTACCGGCCGGCAGCCGCACTTCGCCGTTCTGGAAACGACCGACCGACGGCCGCATCTGAATACCCGGCTGCGCGCCGGCCACAAACGCGATAGATTCTTTCGTCGGGCTGATTGTAAACGTCCGCACGAAGCCCCGGCCGGTAGCGAGTGGTTTAATTAACTCGCGCACCTCCACGCCGTTGACGACGTAGTGAAATTCGGGATACCGGTTCACCAGCCGGTAGCCTTTGAACTGCGGACTTGGCGTAGCCGCCTTGGCCGCTGAACCGATGCGCCACGGAAACTCGCCCGTATCGCGGTAGTAAATCTCGCCCATAATCTTGGTCAGGCGCTGGCCTTTGCCGTCCCACTGCTCGGTGTTGTCCACGAACCCGCCCGACCAGGCGTAACGCAGGCGGCACGGCCCCGCGTCGAACACGTAGGACTGACCACCATCGGAACCGGGCAGGCCCACGACAATGGCGGCCGGACCACAATCGGGCATAAACGTTCGGTAGACGGCGGGCAATTGCACGGGGTAGGGGTGGCCCGACACTCGGTGGCCCGACTCGGCCGAGTGATGCTGTGCGTGCGTCGCTTGAGCTACCCGGTCGGGGTTCGGCAGGTTGCGGTCTTCTTCGGGGGCGGGTAAGCGTTTGGGGGCGTTGGTGGCGTAGATGACGCCGTACTTGACGTAACCGTGACCGGGGTACGTACAAACG
>CAXUEB010000130.1:9609-14452 GCA_964249775.1 uncultured Spirosoma sp. | reverse complement strand
GGCGGCATGAACTGATTGCAGGTATCCATCGCCCAGCAGCGCAGCTTGTTCCACTGCGGTTCGGCGGCATCCATGTACGCCGGGGGCGTCGGCACCCACGTACCGTCCTGGTTGGTCACCGTGTGCTTGAACCCCCGCGTTTGTTTGTAGTTATCTTTGGCTGCGTAGTCGAGCACGTGCTTCGCCACGGCTTCGCCGTACGCCATCGAGCGCTCATACACCTCGTCGGGAACGCCGTCTTTCTGGTACTGCTCGTAAAACGATTTCTCGAACTCATCGTAAAATTCGGCCGAAAACGTCAGCGCGCGAGCCACGGTCAGAAACGCGCGGGTACTGGCCAGCGGAAAGCAGTATTCTTGACCAGCCTGGGGCCTGGGGCCGGCTTGAAAGCGTTTGAGCTTGCCACCCAGCGATTCGTACTGCGCATCAAACGGCACGAGCGCTTCGTAACCGGCCAGGTTGGCATAAGCGTAGATCCGACTGGCAACGGGGGGCGAGAAGATGTCGTGAATAATAACCTGCGTCAGCTTATTCAAAGCCGCATTGTAGTACTCGGGATTGGCCGCTTTGGGGTTGTATTCGGCGGGCGTTGCGGGCTTCTGACAACCGGCCAGTCCGACCAGCAGCCAAGCCATCCACCAACCCGATCGAAGCGAAACGTTCATAAGAAAATAAACAAGTTATAGCCCAAAATCAGATGCATTTTGAACTCGTCTGGACTTACAAAATTAAGGGAAAATTTCGGATTATTCGGCGACATAATCGCCTACCGAAACGCTACTTACAGCGGTCCAGTTGGTGCATACGGTGGACAAAAAACAAACCCCGACAAACAACGGCGTGTCAGTCGGGGCAAGACAATCGCGGGACTCGGCTACGAGGCCTTAACCGGATAATCCTTCATAATTTTGCGGACACCACGGGCAACCTGCCGGTCCAAGCGATTGGGGTTGTCGACAGCGCCCTGAATGGCACCGCGCCAGAGCAACTTCTTAGTGCGGGCGTCAAGCATATCGACCAGCAACGTGCCCTGCGTGTAGTTCTGCTGGTACGTTTGATTCCAGCCGCCGTAGTAGCCACCACCCCACATCGGCCAGAAGCCGAAGCGGTACGGAAAGAAGCCCCAACGATACGGGAAGAACGGGCTGTAGGCTGGGCCATTTGATACGGTGCGGGTCTTGTCTTCCGTGTACGTGTGCACCTTCACCAGCAGATCAGGGCTGGCCGTTTGCTGGGTCAGGCCGCGCTCACCCAACTCGCGGGCTAAGTTACCCTGGATACGTTCCATCAACAGCGGGTTGCTGTAAACGGGGTTCTTCACGTTAACCTCCGGCTTCGTAAAGGCGTAGGTCTTATACTGACCGAAATCAACCGAACGGTCATAATCGGTGCTTACCTGAGCATTCACAACTTGGCTAAACAAGCCCAGCATGAGGGCCGTTGCCAACGCAAACAATCTTCTCATTTATCTGTCAATCGGTAGGTTAGCAAAATAATCAGAGTGCCTCGTGGCTACTCTACCAAATAACAAGACTATATGGCGATAAATTCCAGCCGTTTACTTATTTCTTAGCCAGCCCTGGGCGCGCCGTTGGTCGGAACAATTGTATCGACTGCCCGTTCCGGGCAACGGCGATTAGTGGCCCGCGCCCGGTTTGCACCACCCGAATGTCGCGCACTTCGCCATCGAGCAGGAAGCCCGTACTGATTGGGGACAGGGCTATGAAACGACCTTTTCCGTCGTTGCGCAGCACTAAGCCGCAACTGGCATCGTAGCGGCCCTGGTACATGCTGACGCCGTAAAAATTACCGCCACCCAGCACGTCAAGATCGCCGTCCTGATCGATGTCAACGGGATACAGCGCAAACAGTTTCGACACCTGCGCCGACGTGAGTAGCTCATGCACGACAAACTTACCCTGTCGATTTTCGAGGTAAACCGAAGCAAACTGATTGACCCTAACCTCTTCAACCTCCGCTAAATCCTTATCCGTCAATACGTCGCCCCGCGTCTTACCAGCAAAGGATACGTAATCGGTGAAACGTTTGTTGATAACGCTCGGCATCTGCTTACCCAATTCGTCTTTGAATGCCAGCGGAAACCAATCTTCGCCCCGATTGTAGGCAATAATCTGCTCCGTGCTTTGGTTGTTATCGACATCCTTTACCCACATGCGCAGTTGTGCGTCGGGACCTTTGCGTAGTTTGGTGTTGGTGCCCAAGTTAGCCGCCATCAAATCCACGTCGCCGTCGCCGTCGAAGTCGGCCGCGACGATGCGTTGCCAGAAGCCGTTCAGGGGTGTTTCGTCGGTCGTAACTTCCTCTTGTTCCTTAAACCGCCCGTTGTCATTGACAAAGATACGCACCGGCATCCAGTCGCCGACGACAATCAGATCAGCGTCCCGGTCGCCGTCGTAATCGGTCCAAACGGCGTCGGTAACCATGCCAGCCTTACGCAGTCCATCGGCCCGTTGGTCGGTTTGGTCCGTAAAATGGCCTCGACCGTCGTTGATGAGCAGGTACGAATTCGGTATTTTGCCGTAGCCAAACCCCACGACGCGCCCGCCCACAAACAAATCGAGATCGCCGTCGCGATCCACGTCGTAAGGCCGTACGCAGCTTTTGTTGTCGTACATGGGCGGCAGGGCGTTGGTTGAGCGGCTGAAGTTACCCCGACTATCGTTTAAATACAGCCGGTCGAACTGCTCAGTCATTTTGTTGTAAAACTCATTGCCGCCCGAAACGACGTACAGGTCAAGGTCTTTGTCTCCGTCGGCATCGAAGAAGGCCGCGTCCACATCTTCGCAGGTTGAATCGTTGGCAAACGCGGGTTGAGCGGTCGGCTTAAACCGACCGCCGGGTTGCTGCACCAACAGCCGCCCGCCCTGCCAACGAGCACCGCCCGCGAACACGTCGTCGAGGCCATCGCCGTTAACATCGCCCACCGCCAAGTGCGGGCCTTCCGTCGATACCTGAAACGGCATCAGCGACTCGCGGACAAAGTCAAAGTAATCCTTGTTTTCCTGGTGCTGATACGGCAACGAATCGGTCGTTGTCACGTCAGCAAACAGCGGTTGACCGGCCGGTGCCGTATAGCGGTAGCGCGTACCGTCGAGCCGGGCGTCGGTTTGATGCAACGTCAGCAACTGATTCGCCTTTACGTTCGTGCGAACTTCCATGCGCCCACTCGGCCAGATCACAATCAGCGAATCAACAACGTTACGTCCGCCCAAACCAAACAGCAGCTCCGGCGCGACCGACGACTCAAACCCGCGCGTCGGCATCAGTTGCTGCACCTGAACGCTGTCCTTGTTCTTAAGCACCACCTTCGCTCCTACCCCAAACGTGTTGGGTGCATCGCCTTTGAGCCGAACGGTCAAGTGCTTATTAGCCGGAAACAACTCGGTTGCGTCGTTGCGATACAGCCCGGCCGGGTCGTCGACGTTGTTGGTAACCAAGTCCAGGTCGCCGTCGTTGTCTAAGTCGGCGTAAGCGGCCCCGCACGAAAACGTCGGCCGTTCAAAGCCCCACGTCAGCGACATATCGTCAAACTGCCCGTCCGGTGTGCCGCGGTACAGGTAGTTGTGCACCTTGCCGGAGGGCATCTGCGCAATGGCCGTTTCGTCGGTGTAAGCCGGATCAAACCGGTGGGTCTCGTCCGATACGTATTTCACGTAATCGAGGTTGTTCGGTCGGCGTACGATGCCGTTGGCGATAAACAAGTCTTTCAACCCATCGTTGTCGTAGTCGGCCAGCAGGGGCGACCAACTCCAATCGGTGGCCGCAACGCCCGCCAGTAAACCCACGTCCATGAATCGCTTACCGGACAAGCTCATCTGCAAGCAGTTCCGGCTGTATTGATCCATGTAGCCGTAGGATCGTTTGTAGCGGTAGATATCCAACGGGTCTTCGCCCTGCGACGCTTTTTCAACGGCTTCGTCGGCCGGGTACATATCGAGCGTAATGAGGTCAGGGTACCCGTCGTTATTCACGTCGGCGATGTCGTTGCCCATCGAAAAGCGGCTGGTGTGCGCAAACGCCTGCCGACCGCTTTCAATAAAACCGCCCCGGTGGTTGTTGACGTAATAATAATCGTCTTCATGAAAGTCGTTCGAGACGTACAAATCTTCCCAGCCGTCATTATTCAGGTCTGCCACCGAAACACCCAGCCCGTAACCCATGCCGGCCGCGTAGATGCCTGCCTGCTCACTAACGTCGGTAAACGTTTTTCCGTCGTTTCGGAACAGGTAGTCGCCCGATTCGGCGTGGCGGATCGTGCGCGTCGAAACGGCGTCGTAGCTGCGCGACGTGTGCACGGCGTGGTTAAGCAGAAAACAATCTAAGTCTCCGTCGTGGTCGTAGTCAAAGAAAGCGGCCTGGGTCGAAAAGCCCCGAAACGCCAGCCCGTATTCAGCCGCCCGCTCGGTGAACGTCGGCACCCCGTCGCGGCCGGGGCCGTTGTTGATGTATAGTTCGTTGGTGCCCCGCAAGCCTTTAAACTTGCTAACGGCACAGACGTAAATGTCTAAGCGCCCGTCACCGTTCACGTCGGCCATTGTGACGCCCGTCTGCCAGTCGGCCTGACCCGCCAGACCCGCTCGGTTGGTTACGTCGGCGAAGGTAAACTTACCCTTGTTTAGATACAGCTTGTTTGCTTCCTGGTTGGAAACGAAGTACAGGTCCGTCAGGCCATCGCCGTTCAGGTCGCCGGCGGCTACGCCCCCACCGTTATAGAAGTACAGATAATCAAGGATGGATAAGCTATCGGTGTGGTGCAGTCGGTTGCGAAACCCAATACCGGTCTGCGTCGAATCCAGCAGGTGGAATAAGGGTTTTTCGGACG
>CAXUEB010000130.1:7897-9599 GCA_964249775.1 uncultured Spirosoma sp. | reverse complement strand
TTACCGAGTCGCGCCCGCAACTGGTTAACAAAGCCGTACTAAGGGCCAAAAGCCAAACTAAACTTCTCATGGTTTCGCGGCCTTCGTAACGGCAAAGACCTCCGCCCGGTCGTTATTCTTCGCCAGCACCACCAACTCCCGACCGTTGGTCCCGCGCGCAGCCTGCATCCGACGTACTTGCCCACGCACGAAAAAGCCAGTTTGTTGGGGCTTCGTGGGTGTATAGCTTAGTTGACCGTCGCTTTTACGGCCGTTACCAAGCAGCAGCAAACCATAGTTGGCGTCGTAGCGTCCCAGTTCGGTCAGCACGTCGTAGAAGTTGCCCGTCAGCAGAATGTCCATCTTGCCATCGCGGTTGTAATCGCCCGTCAAAATGCCGTGGATGGGCGACGTCTGCGCTTGAATTGGCAGGGCGTTCAAGGTAAAACTACCCCCGCCATTGTTCGTGAGAATCGCCGTTTCGGCCGTGTGCACGGTCTTAACCGTCATGCCTTCCCGCTGCTGAGCGGAAAAAATATCTTCCAGATTGGCCTTCGCGTAATCGGTGTGTTTAATGTATTTTGTCTTGATCGACGGAATGCGCTTCTGCAAGTCCGGCTTCTGGACCATAACGCATTCGTGTCCTTGTCGGTAGCAGGTGATGATCTGCTCGTACGACCCGTTGCGATCAAAGTCGTTGCCGTACAGGTGCGCCGGTTCCTTTGCCGAAGCTACCAACCGGCTGTTCAGGCCGAGGTTGCCAACCACAAAATCCGTATCGCCGTCGCCGTCGAGGTCGGCGGGCTGGACGGCGTTCCACCAGCCGCCGGAATTGGCCAGCGTTTCGTTTTCCAACCGCTCGAAGCCCCGACCGGCTTTGTTCTTCAGAATTGTAATCGGCATCCAGTCGCCAACTAACACTAAGTCGGGATAGCGGTCACCATCTACGTCGGCCCAGGCCGCGTCCTTGACCATACCAATTTCCTTCGAGAACGGCATCAGTTCGGCGGTTGCTTTGCGGAAGGCACCGCGACCCTCGTTGACCAACAGCAGTTGATCGGGGTTCTGCCCGTACTGCCCCGACACCATTCGCCCACCGACGAACAAGTCAAGGTCGCCATCGCGGTCGAAGTCGGCCGCCGTGACGCAGGAGTTATTGGCCAAACTTTGGGGTAGTTTTCGCTCCCACGTAAAGTTTCCCTTACCCTCATTGCGGTAGAACCGGTCGGCCTGGTACGTCGGATCATCAAATTCGTTGCCGCCCGTCGCGACGTACAGGTCTAAGTCCTTATCGCCGTCGGCGTCGAAGAACAGGGCCGCTACGTCTTCGGTATACAGCGCATCCTGCAAAAACGGTTGCTTCTGCGCGCTGAACGTTCCATCGGGCCGTTGCAGGTAAAGCGACCGGGGCATATTCACCGCACCACCCAAAAACACGTCGTCCAGGCTGTCGCCGTTTATGTCGCCCACCGCCAGCGCCGGGCCTTCACGCGACAGCATCTGTTTAAGCAGCCCGTCACGGTTGTAATCGACAAACTCGTTTTCCTTGTGCACATAGTCGAGCTTCATCGGCTCGGTCACGTCGGCGAACAGGTTGGTCGTAGGAGCCGGCTGTTTGGCCCACGTGGCGATTTGACTTGCGTCCTTGTGGTTTAGGGTTAGCGTCGTGTTGGCTTTTGGCCGATGAACAACTTGCTTCTTATCGGTGGGCCAAATCACCGTC
>CAXUEB010000130.1:0-7887 GCA_964249775.1 uncultured Spirosoma sp. | reverse complement strand
TGCAGTGGCAAGTTCACGACTGCAGGCAGGCGCAACACCAGCGTCAACTCCACCGACGATTGAAACCCCCGGTTCGGCATCTGCTGGAGGTACTGCGTTTGTCGACCCTGGTGCACGTACACTTTCGCACCAATGGCATTCTGATTTTGTCCGTGACCGTTCAGCCGTACCCGTAGAAAACTTTTCTTGTCCCGCTCTACCGCCCGGTTCTGGTAGATTGACACCAGCGAATTATTGTTATTGACAACCAGATCCAGATCACCGTCGCCGTCTAAATCGCCGTAGGCCGAGCCGTTCGAGAACGATGGTTCGCCCAAGCCCCACTCGTCGGCTTTGTTCTCGTACTGCATTCCGTTACCCGTGTTTCGAAACGCGTAGTTGGGCAGCGGACTGGACCCCATTCTGTTTACGTACTCTTTGTAATCAAACCGTTTGGTGCCTTCAATCATCGACTGCAAGTCCGGGTTGTCAGCCAGAAATGCCACGTAATCCTGATCGGTGAGGTCTTTTAGGATACCGTTGGCGACAAACACGTCTTTGTGACCGTCCCCATCCATGTCGAACAGCAGCGCTCCCCAACTCCAGTCGGTCGCGCTCGTGCCAGACATGCGTCCAATCTCCGAAAACGTACCGTCGCCGTTGTTCAGGTGGAACATATTGCGCGAATCCTGGTGGTGAAAATCGCGCGATTCTTTCAGTTGATTCAGTTCGTAGCTGTCGAACGACGTGGTGGTTTTGAGCCGGTAATCATCATCCGGCAGCATGTCCGTTACAAAAATGTCGAGGTTACCATCGTTGTTTACGTCGGCGATATCCGCGCCCATCGAAGCCAAACTAATGTGGCCCATCTGGTTCTTAATGTCTTCCTTGAACGTGCCGTCTTTTTGGTTGATGTACAGGTAATCACGCTCGTAGAAATCGTTGGAAATGTAAATGTCGAGCCAGTTATCCCCATTCACGTCGCCGACGGTGATGCCCAGCCCAAAGCCAATCAGACTGCCGTAGATGCCTGCCTGCTCACTGACGTCGGTGAACGGCTTTGTGGCACTGTTTGAACCAGAACCTTCGTTCCGAAACAGCTTGTGGCCACCCAGCTTATCGCGCACGTCGCGCGTGTTGGCAAAGCCCAGCCGGTCCATCGGCGTGAAGCTGTTGTTGAGTAAGTACATGTCTAAGTCGCCGTCGCGGTCGTAGTCGAAAAAGGCCGCGTGCGTCGAGAAGCCGCCGTCATCGAGGCCGTAGGCTTTCGCCTGCTCCACGAACCGGGGCAGGCCGTTGCTGACACCTTGATTGATGTACAACTGATTCCCCCGCGCGTCGCGGCTGCCGGAATTGCAGACGTAGATGTCCAAGCGCCCATCGCCGTTCACGTCGGCGAACGTGACGCCCGTCGACCAGAACTTTTTACCGACGATGCCCACCTGTTGGGTCACGTCTTTAAACTTCATCCCGCCTTGATTGAGGTACAGCTTGTTTTCCTCAAAGTTGGACGTTAAAAACAGATCGGGCAGGCCATCGCCGTTTACGTCGCCGATGGCGACGCCCCCGCCATTGTAGAAGTTTCGGTAATTAAAAATGTTAAAATCCTTTTTGTCGAGGCTTCGGTTGACGAAGTCAACGCCGGTTTCGGATGCGGGTAACGCCCGAAACAGCGTGTCCGAATCGCGTCCGCACGACCACAAGCCCAACATTCCAATGGCCAATAGGCCCAGTGTACGCTTCATTTTTTGGTTAAATTGATCGAGTTACGGTGCCGGGGCGCTTGAGTTGCCCGCTCACCAAATGTCAGTAGCTTCTGACCACTTACGCCTACCATCACGTAGTTGCCCACCCGTTTTACGTCGCGCACGTCGCCCCGCACGAATAACCCTGTTTTGTCAGAGGGTACTTCGTCAAATCGCCAACCACCGCGGTTGCTTAGCAATAGACCGTGATTGGCGTCCACTTTACCAATGCGCAACCGCATCCGGGAGTTGTTGCCCATTAAGAGCAAATCCGTCGTGCCGTTGCGATCAAAGTCGTCGGCCAGAATACCGTACACGGGCGCGTACTGCGCCGGCCCTGGTAACGGGTGCGGTACAAACGCGCCCGCCTTGTTCTCTAAGACGAGCGTGCGCAATTCGGTAATACGTTTCTTTTTCGCCTGACGGAGTTGTTGCTCATCGAAACAAGTTTCGAGCGTGGCGTTGGCGTAGTCGCGGTAATTGGTGAACCGCTTGCGCAACGACGGTACTTGTTCGCAGATTTCATCCCGCGAATAGGCCGGATACGTTTGATCGCCGATGGTGTAGCTCATAAAGAAGTCGAGCGTTCCGTTCTGGTCGAAGTCGTCGTACGTCAACGTGGCCGGTTGTTCGGCACTGGCGCGAACGGGCGTGTTCAGGCCCAGATTGCCGACCACTAAATCTTCGTCGCCGTCACCATCCAAGTCCGCTTTTTCGATGCGGTTCCACCAGCCCGTTAACGTTTCGTAACCCTTTGTTTGATCGGTGCCCAACCGGCCATTCCGGTTCAGCAGCACCGTCACGGGCATCCACTCACCAACTACCACTACGTCCAGCCAACCGTCTTTATCCATGTCCAGCACGGCCGCGTCCGACACCATACCCAGTGCGCCGAGCGACTGTTTAGTGAAATTAGGCCGCCCCGCGCCGGCGGACCGGTTGTTGATGAAGAGAAAACTTTCGTCGGCAGCCGGAAAGCGGTACGGCTTGATGGAGCCACCCACGAATAAGTCTAAGTCGCCGTCGCGGTCTACGTCCAGCGTCTTAACGCAACTGCCGCTTTCAGCCTCGCGGGGCAGCGGCTGGGCAACAAACGTTCCGTTGGTATTGAGCCAGCACTGATCTTGTCGTTTGTCGGGCGCACCAACTCCATAACCGCCGTTGACGACGTACAAGTCCAGCCGCTGATCGCCGTTGAAATCGGCCAGTACCGCGTCGCTGTTGGCATCCTTAATGCCAGGAACCGGTACAGAATTGAACGTACCATCGGCGTTCTGCTTAAATAGCCGTCCCGGCTGACCGGCGCTACCGCACACAAACAAGTCTTCGTGACCGTCGCCGTTTATGTCGCCCACGGCCATGCGCGGGCCAGTTGCCGAGTACTGCATGGGCAACAAAACTTGCCGATCAAAATTGTTGGTCGAATCAAGCCGGTGCGTGAAGTCAAGGGAGTTTGCCGGAGCAAATAGCGTTTTTCCCAAAACCGGTTGGGCTTGATTTCCCGCAACTGATCGGCCATATTCCAGCGTCAGGGTTTGGTTGGGCGTTACGTTATTAATGACCTGCGTTCGGATGGTTCCGGCGCTCAGGTCCGGCCACTGAACCGTTACGCGAACATTCGCCGACTCCGTGCCCAGACCAAACAGTAGGCTTCCGTGACTGCACGACTCAAAGCCACGCGTCGGGTAAAATTCCTGCACCTGACGCCCGCCGGTTGCTTCAACCGTTACCGTCGCGCCCACGCCAAATGGATTGGCAGTTGACCCCTTCAATCGAACAGCGAGGTAATTTGGTTTAGCGCGGTCGCGGCTCGTGTTGCGGTAAATGCGGGCCGGTTCGTTCAGATTGCTGGTGACTATGTCTAAATCACCGTCGTTGTCTAAGTCAGCGTAGGCGCAACCGTTCGAGACGGTGGGTTCGTCGAAACCCCAAGCAGCCTGCTGATTGGTAAACGTTAAATCTTTGTTGTTTTGGAAAATAAAGTTCTTTGTCCGCGTCGTGGGCATTTGCCGAATCTGGCTTAGCACCGACTGACCGGCCTGACGAGCGCTTTGATTATCCGAGAACTTCACAAAATCCGCGTCCGTGAAATCGCGCAGCACGCCGTTGCTGACAAACATGTCTTTGTAGCCGTCCAAATCGAAATCGGCCAGCAAAACGCCCCAGCTCCAGTCCGTACCCGACACGCCCGCCAGTTGGCCCACTTCGGCAAACTGCCCGTTCGGCTGCTGTATCTGGAGCATGTTGCGCATGTTCTGATGCCAGAACCCGTTGCGCAACTGTGCTTGGTAGACGTTCCAGTTGTCGGGCCAGGGCAGGGTTTTCTGCCGGGCGTTACTTTCCGGCAGCATATCCAAAGTCATAATATCGGGCCGGGCGTCGTTGTTGAGGTCAGCCACGTCCGCGCCCATCGATGAATACGACGTGTGCTCAACCCGGTCGCGCAGTTCGTCCCGAAACGTCCCGTCACCCTGATTGACGTAGAAATAATCGTCTTCGACAAAGTCATTCGTGACGTAGATGTCCGGCCAGCCGTCGCGGTTCACATCCGACACGGCGCAGCTTAAGCCGAAACCCAGCGGGTTGCCCTTAATGCCGGCCGCTTCCGAAACGTCGACAAACCGCCCCCCCTCGTTGCGAAACAGTTTATCACCCGCATTCGGATCGCGCTTGGTCCGCATCACGGCGGCTTCCTGGCGCTGATAATCGGATGAACCGTGATTAATTAGAAAGCAATCGAGATCGCCGTCGCGGTCGTAGTCAAAGAAATTGGCTTGAACCGAATAGCCCGAATCGGCCAATCCGTATTGAGCCGCCCGTTCCGAGAACGTCGGGTATCCGCCCTGGCGATTGTGATTGTTGATAAAAAGCTGATTTCGGCGCAGCGAATCGGGCCTTCGGCCTGAGTAACACACGTAAATGTCGAGCCAGCCGTCGGCGTTCACGTCGGCCAACGTGACGCCCGTTTTCCAGCCGCCCCGACGACCCGAAACACCGGCTTTGGCAGTAGCATCGTCAAACCGGAGATCGCCCTTATTTATGTACAGTTTGTTATCAACCTGATTACCCGTAAAGAACAGATCGGCTAAGCCGTCGTTATTTAGGTCGCCAGTAGCGACGCCACCACCATTATAAAAATACTCGAAATCCAACACGTTCTCTTGCTCGGTTTCCCGAAGCTGATTAACAAACTGGACGCCGGTTACTTCCGCACCCGTTTTCTCAAACAAGGGAACGGTTTTCGTACACGCGGTAAGAAAGACAAAACACAAAAAGAGCCACGTTCTCATTACTCTATAAAACGAACGGCATCGTTTATAAGTGCCAATTACCGGACAGATGATTTGAGCTTGAACAGCCATTGAACGCAAACAGCAGCCCACGAGGAGCTGCTGTTTGCTGTTGAATGCAAGAAGTTAGTTTAGTACCCTACATTCTGCGTCAGGTTCGGGTTGGTGTCGATAGCCTGCTGCGGAATCGGGAACACAACCCGCGACTCCGGCGACCGCTGCGACCGCTGATCAACCGGATCAAGGAACCGGCCAAAGCGAATCTGGTCGTTCCGACGCCAGCCTTCCCAGTACAATTCGCGACCGCGTTCGGCCAGCAAGGCATTGGCATCCACCGTCGTCAACGTCGAGGCGCCCCGCACGGTCCGAATCTGGTTGACCAAGCTCAGCGTCGTTGCGCCACCCGTTGCGGCTCCTCCGCGCTGGATAGCCTCGGCCTTCATCAGCAGCGCGTCGGCGTAACGGAAAAACACGTAGTCGTTACCACTAACCTCGGGCCGAGCCGGGTCCGGAAAGTATTTAATAACCCGGATACCCACCTTCTCATCCGAATACAGCAGGTTCAACTGGGGCGTAAACACCAGCGGAGCACCCGCGCGGTCTTTCAGGGCCACACCACCCCGACCCGTTTGTTGACCCACTAAGAAACCTGCCCGCAGGCCCGTACTATCCGTCAAAACAGGAATCGTCGTACCGCGCCGAATATCACCGGCTTCAAAGCTATTGTAGAAGTCAGCCAGCGTCGTGAAGCCGTTCCAACCCGATGGGTTCTGGTTGTAGTGCAGCGTCATCCGGTAGCGGTTCTCTACGTCAGCAACCGGCGCACCCGGTTCGTTTGCCACGGCAAAAATCAGCTCTTTCGACCGGGTTGAGTTTTCCCAGTGAAAATTGTCGAAATAGTTGCCCCGACCCGTCAATTGGTAGCTACCCGAACTGATGATGGCGTCGCAGTTTGCAATTACTTGGTTCATGTCGGCAGCCGCAAAGGTGAACGGGCCGGCCGGCGTGTTCGGGTCCTGCGTAAACACAGCCCGGTTCAAGTACATCTTCGCCAATAGAAAACGAGCGGCATCCCGGTTCGCCCGACCCGGTGCCACCGTAGCGGGCAGGTTTTGAATGGCGTAGGTCAGATCCTGCACGATGTAATCTGTTGCCTGCGCCCGCGTGAACACACTGGGGTTTTCTTCGAAGCTGGCATTGGCTTCCCGGAACGGCACTTTACCGTACAAGTCCACGATGTGGTACATGAAGAAAGCCCGTAAGAAACGCGCTTGCGCCTGCACATCCGTGTTATTGCTTGTCGCGGCTGCGGCTGCCGTTTGCGTCGCCCGGAAAACACCCGTGTTCAACTGGTTCCAAGCACCAATTACGTCAATCGTCGTCGCGTCCCAGGTGTGTTGGTGCAACCGACGCCACCTACCAAAATCGTCCCAGTCCGTGCCCCGAGTTGGGCCCATCATCTCGTCAGAAGGGTGCTCCAAGAGTGCGTAGGCATTCGCCTGATCGCTGAAGGAATTTACTTGTGAATACACCCCCTGCAACAGCGTAGTCAAGTTGCTAACTCCACCTTGGCCCGGCAGGGTCGTATCACGGTCGAGCACAGTATCCTCCAAGTCGGTACAACCGACCGCCATGGCAACCAGAATACCGGCCGTTGCGATTGGAAATCTAAAGTTTGTTTTCATCTTTTTCTTTTGTCAAACAACCCAATATTGACTTATTCCACGGTTTGATAGTACCAATTAAATCCACAACGCGTTGTTTACCCACTTTGTTGCGTTACGCTCTCCACCTACGAACCGGAATAATTCTTATTGGTTACTTGCATGGTTAATTAATTAGAAACCAGCACTCAAGCCAATCGTCACCAAACGTTGTGAGGGGAAGGCGAGATAGTCAATACCTAACGATGGAATGCCGTCGATCGATTTATTGGTATTTACCTCTGGGTCAATTCCTGAGTAACCTGTAACTAAGAGCAAGTTCTGACCCGTCACGGAAACGCGCAGGTTTCGAACAACGCCGGCGGTCGGCAGCCGGAAATTGTAGGCGATCACCAAATTTGACAAACGGGCAAAATCTCCTCTCTCTAAAAATCGGGTCGACACCAAGGGTGGATTCACCGGGTTCTCGTTCGTAGCTGCTACATCAGACACGACATTCCGGCCCTGACGCAAATTAGCTTTCGTAAAAATAGCGTTGGCTGTGTTGTTATAGATGTAGTTGCCACCGCCCCCATTAATAAACACGCTTGCCGTCCAGTTACCAAAGGCAAAGTTGTTCGTCAAACCAAAATTGTACGTTGGAATCGCACCACCTTGATATGTTAAACCCAGGTTTGGGTCGGTATATTGCGAGAAACCGTTCGCATCAAAGCCGGTAAATTCTGGCATAAAGAACGAAAACAGCGGATAGCCACTCACAATCCGTTGCGCATAAGCACCCGACAAACCTTGTCCGCTAATGCTGCCTGTATTATACAGACCCGACAAGTTTTCTACCCGGTTGCGCAGGAACGTAGCGTTGGCCGATACATCCCAACGCAGCGTTTTGCCCGCCAAGATGTCGTAGTTTACCCCAAATTCCACACCCCGGTTGCCCACGTTAAAGTCCGCGTTGATAAAGCGGGCGCGGGCCGGGGCCGGTGCAGCGTACAAGGCTTCAAACAGCAAGTCCTGCGTGTTTTTGTCGAAATAGTCTACTGTTGCCGTCAGGCGGCCACCAAAAAAGCCCAGGTCGACCCCAGCGCCGTACTGCCGCGTAGTCTCCCAACGCAGGTTCGGGTTCGGCGTAATGTCGGGGAACGAAGCCGCGTTGTTAGGGTCGTAGCTTACCCGGAACTGCGTCAGGTTCGGTGGAAACTCTTGATTACC
>CAXUEB010000129.1:13580-14469 GCA_964249775.1 uncultured Spirosoma sp. | reverse complement strand
CAGCATAAAATGCGCGTGTCCCCGCAGAAAACGCAACTCCCCCTGCCGCACCTTCTTCAGCGGAAAACCCGCGTCGGTCAGGTCGTTGATTGAGCGCAGCGCAACGTTGGCCCGCGAAATGGACTTGTAGTAGTTTTCCCAGGTGTAGGGATGGTAGAAACCACCGCCCTGCTGGGGCTGCGTCAGGTTGTGCTGCTCGTAGAAGTTGATATCTTCCAGATCGGCCACCCCACCCCCGCCTTTGTAGGCATCGTCGGACCGGACGCTGCCGTACACCCACATGCTGGCGATGGGGCCAATCATTTCGCCGTTACCCAGCGAGGCATAAGCGGCCGTTACGAGCGCGTCGGCGTTTTCGGCGCTGCGCACGTTGTCCGACGATAGGGTGCCCTGCGGCTGGTATTCCAGAAAATCCGAGCAGGCAGAAAGAAGGCTTCCGCCCACCACGAGCAGGCCGGAAACGATGTATTTAGTTTTCATGATCGAGAGAGCGTCGGTTTAGAAAGAAGCATTGAGGCCAACCGTAAACGTGCGCGGCACGGGCACAGTATCGAAATTGATCCGTTCGGGGTCAGGACCCTGGAAGCTCTGGCTTTTGAACCAGATTAGGTTTTCACCCATCAGGTACAGCCGCAGACTCGACAGCCCAAACCGGCCGATGCCCGCCTTGCCGAAGGTATAGCCCAGTTGCACGTTCCGGATTTTGTAGTACGACGTATTGACGTTAAAGTAGTCCGACGGCCGCGTCTCGTTGTTGCCGTCCGACAGGGTCAGCGCCGGAATCGTCGACGACGTATTTTGTGGCGTCCAGGCGTCGAACACGCCCGGTCCGACGTTTTCGCGACCCCGGATAAAGTTGTTGAAAAACGTGTACGGATCAAAGCCCGTC
>CAXUEB010000129.1:0-13570 GCA_964249775.1 uncultured Spirosoma sp. | reverse complement strand
CGTCCGACCCGCTACGCCGGAGCCGAAGATGGAAAAATCAAAATTTTTGTAGCCCAGTTCGATGCGGGTTCCGTATTCGAGGGCGGGCAGCGTCGTCCCGTAAAATTCCTGGTCCAGCGCGTCGATCTTGTTGTCGCCGTTCAAGTCGCGGTAGCGGATACGACCCGGCCGCGCGCCCACCTGCTGGGCGTGGGCGTCCACCTCGGCCTGATTCTGGAAGATGCCGTCGGTGCGGTAACCGAAAAGGTCAAACTGCGACTGGCCGATGATGCTGGTAACGGCGTTCCCCGCGAAGGCCGAACGCACTTCTTCGGGCAGGACCGTAATGCGGTCCCGAAAGCGGGCGAAGTTGGTTGAAACGTTGTACGTAAGGGCGCCAATCGGCTGGCCAGTATACCCCAGTGACAGTTCAAAACCGCGGTTGGTTTTGGTGGCCCCGTTTACGAACCGCAACTGGCCTTCGCCCACGGCCGAAGCCACCGGCGGCTTAATAAGGATGTCGCGGGTTTCGCGGGTAAAGAAATCGAACGACCCGGCTAAGTTGCCGTTGAGGAACGCAAAGTCTATCCCCGCGTTAAATTCGTCGGTTGTTTCCCAGCGGAGGGCCGTGTTTTCGCCCTGCGTCTGCACGAAGCCCGACGGCAGCGTACCCGAGCCGGTGCCGTTCAGGTCATAGGCCGTGCCGACGTTCCAGTACTGGTCGAAAAAGCCGTTGTGACCGTTGGGCACCTGCGAGGCCAGCGTCCCGTAGCGCGGCTCGAACAAACCAAAGCGGGCCAGATCGCCGATGTCCTGGTTACCGATACGGCCCACGCCCGCCCGCAGTTTTAGGTTACTGATGACCTTTACGTTCTGCATGAACGCTTCTTTGTCAATGCGCCAGCCAATCGACGCGGCCGGAAAAAAGCCGTAGCGATTATCGGCCCCGAAGCGCGACGAACCATCCCGGCGCAGGGTCAGGGCGGCTAAGTAACGATCGCCGAAGTTGTAATCGACCCGGGCAAACTGCGACAGCAGGCGGCTGCCGGTCGAGTTGCCGTTGCTGCTGGCGTTGCCCGAAGCCGCGCTCAGCACGAAAAAGTCTTCGCTCTGCACGGCGAAGTTTTCCCGGTACGAAATTACGTCGTCTAAGTTGTCGCGGATGGCTTCGATTCCGACTAAAGTGTTGAAGCGGTGGTCACCGAAACCAAAGCTATAACGCAGCGTGTTGGTCCACGTCAGGCTCAGGAACCGGTTTGTGTTGAGCGTCAAACTGTTCAGTGAGCGGGCAATGAACCCATTCTGGAACGACTGCTCGATGTTTTTAAAGGCGTACCGCGAATTGTCCATGCCCAGCGACGACCGGAAAATCAGCCCCGGAATCGGCTCGATGTCGGCGTAGACGTTTCCGAAGGCAAACGTCCGGTTGATCTTGTCCCACCGGTTGACGTACTGCATAAACACCGGGTTGTTGCGATCCGAGTAGCCCGACCCCAAGGGGCCGGCGTAGTCGCCCGTACTGGTGTAAAGCGGAATCGTCGGGGCCAGCGTCACGGCCAGGCCGGGCGTGGGTGCCCCGCCGAGATCGGTCGTGACGGGCGTTTCGCGCGAGGTGGTTAGTTGCAGATTAACCCCAAGTTTGAAGCGCCCGTCAGCCAAGCTGGTCAGGCCATTGATGCGGCCCGTTAGCCGGTTGTAACCCGTGAAGCGTACCAAACCCGTGTTGTTGAAGTAGCTCAGGTTAACCAGCAGCGATGAGGCTTTGGTGCCGCCCGAAATGGTCAGATCGTTGTTGGTGACGTAAGCCGTTTTGTACAACTCGTTCTGCCAGTCGGTATCGCCCGCCGGTACGTTCCGGTTGCCGCCGACGTAGGGCTGCACCGTTACGGTATTCAGCACCGGGTTCTGAAAGTTCTTGTTCCAATCAAAGGTGTAGATTTCGCCGTAGGCCGACGCCGGGTCAACGCCGTCGTTCACCGACGCCTGCCAAAGCGCCCGGCCCCGGTCGACGGCGTTCAGCATCCGAAAGCGCTCCGGTTTCTCGGACTGCGCCGTGATGCTCGTGTTGAACTGCACGTTTAATTTGCCGTCGGTGTTCGCGCCGTTTTTAGTCGTGACGACCACGACGCCGTTCGACGCCCGCGCGCCGTAGATGGACGCCGACGAGGCATCTTTGAGCACCTGAACCGACTGAATGGCCGTGGGGTTCAAGCTTTGAAACACCTGCGGGCGCTTCGTTGGTACGCCGTCGATGATAAAGAGCGGGTCGTTGTTGCCCAGTGTGTTGGCCCCCCGGATCAGGATGCGGCTGGCCTCGCCCGAGGGCGTCCCCGTTTTTTCGATGTACAGCCCCGGAACGCGTCCCTGCAATGCCTGCGCCGGGTTACCCGAACTGGTGGCTTTTGTCACGGACGGCTCCACGATGGCGACGGCTCCCGTTAGGTCCTGCCGGCGCGCGGTGGTGTAGCCCAGCACGACGACCTCGGCCAGTTGCCCACCGGACGCCAGTTCGACGGTAACGGTGTTGACGCCCTGGATGGATACGTTCTGCGCCGTGTAGCCAATGAACGAGACGGCGAGCGTCGTGGCGTTGTCGGGCACGTTGAGCGAAAAACGACCCTGGGCGTCAGAAACTGTACCGGCTGTCGTTCCAGCCACCACAATGCTGGCTCCGGGCAGCGCTTCTTTCGTCTGGGCGTCGGCGACGCTGCCCGTCACGGTCCGCTGGGCCAAGGCCAGTGACGCAGTCGTCAACAAGGCCCACAGAGTTAATAGAACATTTTTCATGCGTTTAATTAGGTATGTTTAGTAAGCACTGGTTGAAAAAGAAAAGCGTAAAAGCAGCCGTAACGAGGCTACGTTACGGGCGACCGGCGTAGCTGAGTGGTAATCGTCTCCGCCGAAAAGGTCGGTGTCGCGCCCCGCTGCGTGGCCACATAAGCGCCGGTCGCGCAGGCGAATTCAAGTGTTTTCTGGGGCGTTTCGCCCTGAAGGGTTTTGGTCAAGAACGCGGCCAGAAAGGCATCGCCACTCCCAATCGTGTCGGCTACGTTGATCGGGAAACCCGCCTGCTGATAAAATCCGGTGCCGTCCAGCAGGGCCGCGCCGTCTGCGCCGAGCGTCACACAGAGCGTGTCTAAGCCGTACCGGTCGCGTAGTTGCGCCATCGTCGACTCAAGATAACCGGTTATGCCATCCCCTGATCCAGCAGACCAACCCGACAGTTCGGCCAGTTCGTGTTCGTTCAGTTTGGCGATGTCGGCCTGGTGCAAAAGCGCTTCGACCGTTGCCCGCTCGTAGTGGGGCGGGCGCAGATTTACGTCAAATACGTTCCGGCGGGCCACGGACAAGAGCGAACGCAACGTCTCATGCGTCTGCGAGCTACGGGCGGCCAAACTGCCGTAGACGAACAGATCACTCTGCCCTACCAGGTCGACCGCGCCCGGTTCAAGCTGCATGTAATCCCAGGCGACAGGCTGGACAATCTTGTAGGTCACCTCGTTAGAATCCGAGATATTGGCTTTGGCCACGCCCGTCAGGTGGGTCTGGCCCACTTGCACATAATCGGTCGGAATACCTTTCTCGCGCAGGAAATCCAACAGTTCCTTACCCAGTTCGTCGTCGCCGACCCGGCTGATCAGTTGGGAATTCACGCCGAAATTCCGCAGGTGAAACGCGACGTTCATGGGCGCGCCCCCGGCCTGCCTGCTGGTCGGCAGCACATCCCAAAGCACTTCACCGAAGCAGGTGATGGTTGTTTTCATGGTCTTAGTGCGCGAAAACAGTTCGTTCAATCTGCTCCAAGCTGGTGCCTTTGGTTTCGGGCATGAGCCGCCAGACGAACAGCAGTTGCAACACCATCATGATCGTGAAAAACAGGAAGGTATTGCCCCCGCCGAAGCGCTCGGCGATGTAAGGGAACGTAAACGTGATGATGGCCGCCATAAACCAGTGCGTGAAACTGCCCAGCGCCTGCCCGCTGGCCCGCACCTCGTTGGGGAAGATTTCGGAAATAAATACCCAAATAACCGCCCCTTGCGAAAAGCTGAAAAAGGCAATGTAGACGAACAGGAGCAAGGGAACGGTCATGCCGCTGAATTGCCCGACGTAGAACGCCCGCGCCACCAAACCCAACGTAACGATTAACCCCACCGAACCAATCAGCATCAGAGTCCGCCGGCCGAAGCGGTCGATGAGGTTAATCGAAATCATACAAAAAACGAGGTTGATGACGCCGATGCCCGCCGACGACAGCAAGGACGAGCTTTTGCCCAAGCCGGTCATTTCAAAGATGCGGGGAGCGTAATAGATGATGGCGTTAATGCCCGATACCTGGTTGAAGACCGCGAACAGCACCGCCAGCATCACCGGCGTCCGGTATTCACCCGAAAACAGACGGCTCGACGCGGTAGTGTGGTGGTTGCTCTGCTGAATGGCCGCGAAAGTCTGGTCGGCCGTTTCGGGGTCAATCAGGTTCAGCACCGCGCGGGCTTCGGTTTCAGCCCCTTTTTTGAGCAGCAGCCAGCGCGGACTTTCGGGAATACTGAGCACCGCGACTAAGAAAATCACGGACGGCAGCGCCTGCACGCCCAGCATCCACCGCCACGGCTCGGCCCCCACGTCGGCTAAGAGGTAGTTCGACAGGTAAGCGACTAAGATGCCCAGCACGACGTTGAACTGAAACAGAGCCACCAGCCGTCCCCGCGATTTAGGCGGTGAAATTTCGGAGATGTACATCGGGGCCGCTACCGACGACGCGCCCACGCCTAAACCCCCTAAAAAGCGGAACACCAGAAAAATAGACCAGTTGGGAGCCAGCGCCGTCCCGAGCGACGCCAGCAGGTACAGAATTGCGATCCAGAACAGCGTTTTCTTACGTCCGAGTTGCTCCGCCGGAATGCCGCCCGTCATCGAGCCAATTACCGTACCGATGAGCGCAATCGAAACTGTCAGGCCGTGCTCCCAAACGCTCAAGCCCCATAGCGTTTGCAGCGATTGCTCCACGCCGGATATCACGGCCGTATCGAAGCCGAAAAGAAAGCCACCCAAGGCAGCCGTAATGGACCAAAGAAAGATGCGTTGTTTTTGATTCATGATCGACTCGAATCGTCCAATGAGAACTTGATTTCGAGTCAAAATTAGAGTATCGGTAGCGAATAGACTTTCGGAATTCAATCAAATGCTTTCAACTTAAAGTAAAAATTTACCTACTTGATTACGAGATTATTACAGTAGAATTTAAGTTGTTTATTTCGGTATTGTTACGTCGATCTTTGATTTTGTTACGTTCCCACTCGGTTTATTTCATGGACTATCCTGCGCTACGTTTACCGGCGACTTTCTAAACTCGGACGGCGTTTTTCGGGTGCGCTGCTTGAAAAAGGTGGTGAAGTAAGCCGGAGAACCAAAGCCCGTTTCGTAGGCGATTTCGGCCATCGTCTTGTTGGTTTCGGTCAGTAAACGCTTCGCCTTTTTAAGCCGGATTTCGGCAATGTAATCAACCACGTTCATGCCGAGCAGGGCCTGCACTTTGCGGTAAAGCTGCACCCGCGAAACGCCCATGTCGCGGCTCAGCGTTTCAACGCTGAACAACGCGTCAGTCAGATTTTGCTCAATAAACGCCGTCAGTTCGTTCAGGAATCGTTTGTCGGGCTGGTTGGCGGAGCCGGCTCCGGATAAGAAATCGGATGCGTACCGGCGCTGCCACTTTTCGCGGTTGGTCAGCGTGGTACGGATCGTTTCGAGCAGGTACGCGCTGTTGAAGGGTTTGGTCAGGTACGCGTCGGCCCCGGCGCGGGTGCCTTCAATGCGCTCGTCCATCTGCCCTTTGGCCGTCAGCAGGATGACCGGGATGTGGGAGGTGCGCAGGTCCGCTTTCACGCGCTGCGTCAGTTGTAGCCCGTCCATCTCCGGCGAATCCACCGCACCGGCGGAGGTACGGCCCGGCCTGGATTGGCTCTCCGGCCGGCCGGGCAGCATGATATCGCTGATGATTAAGTCTGGAATAATTTCCAAAGCTCGTTCCCAGCCGGTTAAACCGGTCGCTTCGACAACGACGTCAAACTCGTCGCGCAGCCGCGTCGTCAGGAACGCCCGGAGGTCGTCGTTATCTTCCACAATCAGCAGGGTGCCCGCCGGTTTGCCGGGTGAGGTAGGCCCTATTCCCTCTTCGTCGGTGTCAATTAGCAGGTGCTGCCGGATTGATGAGCCGGCCATTTCGTCCGGTGTCAGGTGCCCGTTGCCCAGCGGCAGCCAAACCGTGAACGTAGTTCCCCGATTTTTTTGGGACTGAACGCTGATTTCACCCTGGTGGAGTTGAATGAACTCCATGGACAAGGCCAGCCCCAACCCTTTCGAGAGGTTAAAGGGTTTACTACCGCTGAAGAACAAGTCAAAGGCGTGCGCCTGTTCGTCGGGCGTCATGCCCTCGCCGTTATCCGTTACCTCCAGCTTTACCCGCCCACCAACTACGTCCAGCCGAACGTGAATGAGACCGCCTTTGGGTGTGTATTTAAAGGCGTTCGACAGCAGATTTACAATAACTTTATCGAGTTTGTCGGCGTCGAACCACACAGGCACATCCGGTTTGGCGGGCAGAAATTGCAGGTCGATGCGCTGTTTATCCGCTTTCGGCCGGAAGTCCTGAATAATGTCCTCGATAAAACAGACCAAGTTCTGCTCCGAGGTGTGCAGTTGCTGTTTTCCCGCATCGGTTTTGCGCAAATCCAGCATTTGATCCACCAGCCGCAGCAACCGGTAAGCGTTTTTCTGCACCAGGGTCAAATTGCTCCGAAGCTCCTGCGGGCTAACGGTTCGTTGGCGCAGTAGGTCTTCGGTCGGCGTCAGAATTAAACTCAGTGGCGTATTAAATTCGTGCGAGATATAGGAGTAAAACCGGAGCTTTTCTTCGGTAGCTAAGCGGGCCTGCGCAGAAACGGCTTCGATCTTGTCTTTCTGCGCCCGAATCTCGCCGTTCTGTGTTTCCAGCGTCCGGTAGGCTCGTTGCTGCGATCGGTACAGGTATAGCGCGTAAACGCCCAGCAAAACCGCACCGATTAGACTGGCCAACGTCAGGTAAAGCGTATTTTCCTGCGAGGCATACGTTCGGGCAAATTCATCGATCCGCCGGCGTTGCTTTTCAATGTCGGCTTGTTGCTCCATCAGTTTGTCGCCCTGAAGCTTCATAATCCTGACGTTCGACGAATCAATCAGCGTGATGGGCAACCGGTTCTCGCGCCGGAAAGGCTGCTTTCGTAGAATCGCCACGGCCGCTCGGATGGCTTCTTTTCCACCGGTCGGGTAAAGAACCGTCGCCGTCAGAATGCCCCGCCTAACGAGGTCTATTCCTTCATTTCTACCGGGTAGCCCGTCAACGCCGATGATTTTTACCCGTTGCGTGAGATTAAGGCGCTGGCAAACGGCATGCGCTTTAAGGGCCGTGCGGTCGTTTTGAGCAAAAATGAGCCGGACGCTGGGGGTAGTCTTTAAGAGCTTAGTTAGTTGGTCGGCAAACGACTGCCGGTCCCAGTCGCCTTCGAGTTTTTTTACCAGTCGAATTCCGGAGTGCCCCCGGATGGCTTCCACAAAGCCGCGGTGCCGGTCAATATCGGCCGACGAACCCGGCGACTCGCCAATTTCAACAACGTTACCCTGCCCCTTCAACAGGCTGCTGGCGTACGTACCGGCCGTACGGCCCACCTCCACGTTGTCGGCTCCAACGTAGGCCGTGTATTGGTCAGAAGCGGTGCGCCGGTCGACTACAATAACCGGAATCCGCTGCTGATACGCCTTTTCGACCACGGGTGTAATTGGCCGGGCCGCATTCGGCGACACAATCAATAAATCGATTCGCTGGTTAATGAGTTCGTCAATCTGCCTGACCTGCTGGTCGCTGCGCCCACCGGCGTCCTTTACGATAAACCTGACTTCGGGGTAAAAAGACAGTTCCTGATTCATGCCTTCCAGCATGGTCTTGCGCCAGTTATCGGCCTGCGTCCGCTGCGAGAAGCCAATGGTGAGTGGTCTACCGCTCTGTTCAGAGCAGGCAATCAACAACCAGATAAGTAAGCCGCAAACAACGACAGATTTCAATTTTTTCTCGTAGTAATACCATCATTCCGATTGTAGTCAAAGATACGTTAATTCGTTCTACCAACAAACGACAAATCAGTAGAAAGTCCCAACGCGAGGCAGGCACCGCCCCAACCACCTGCCACCGGTTTGTGGTTAACGCGGCAACCACCCGCGCGGGTGAAGCGGTGGCAAATTAACCAAGCAAGGGGCTTATTTAATCATTTGCATCCCCTTCCGAATGGCCTCGAAGGTAGACACCGCACCCAAAGAAAAAACGTTATTTCTAACTCCTGACCGACTCGAATCGTCCGATAAAAAAACTGAATTTATGGCCGAAGACATAGAAGTTTTGGAGGATAAGCCTCAGGAAGTTGTTTAACTGTTTTCGACACAAACACAATCCTAAAATATTGACTGTCAATAGTTTATCGTCTCTCACAACCCTATCAATGCGCCGAGAGCCGAAACGCGGCTGGCGACAGACCCGTTTTGCTTTTGAAAAGCCGGCTGAAATACTGCGGATACGCAAATCCGAGTTGGAACGCCGTTTCGTTGATGGACAGTGAAGTAGTCAACAACAGGCGCTTGGCTTTCTCGATCAGAGCCTGGTGAATGTGCTGCTGGGTGTTCTGGCCGGTCAGCGTACGCAGCATATCGCTCAGGTAAGCGGGCGAGACGTTCAACTCGTCGGCAAAGAACTGCACGGTGGGCAACGGCTGCTCAGTCAAATCTGGTTTCTGGGCCAAGTAAGCGGCCAGCCGCGTCTCGAAGCGGGCTAATAAATCGTGCTCGGGTGTGCGCCGGGTCAGAAACTGCCGGTGGTAAAAGCGGTTGGCGTAGGTCAGCAGCACGTCGAGCTGCGACACGATCACATCCTGGCTAAACGAGTCGATGGGCCGCTCGTTCTCGCTGCGAATGTTCTCCAGCAAACCATTCAGCGTTGTTTCTTCTCACGGTGACAAGTGCAGGGCCTCGTGCACCTGATACGAGAAAAAGCCGTAGCCAGTAATCTTCTTGCCCAAAGGGTACTTGCTGAGCAGATCGGGGTGAAAAATCAGCATCCAGCCGCTCAGTTCATCGAGTTCAGTAGCATCCATCTCGCTCCCGGCCCAGCAGCCCTGCCCCGGTGATAGAAAGCTCAGTACTCCCTCGCGAAAATCGTAGGACTGGTAGCCGTAACGAAGAACGCTACCCTTCAGATTCCGCTTCAACGATATGATGTACAGTTGCTGCACAACCGGAGTCCTGGCCCGAACGATGGCCTCGTCGCGTGGCAAGTTGCGGAGACCATCGAGACTCGCCACCGTAAGCAGGGGATGCGCCGGGGCGGGCATCCCGTAGAACCGGGTGTAATCGGTTACAGTATTCAGCGTTTGGAAGTCTTTAGCGAATGGTTTCATCGAAAAGTAGGGATAAGAGAAGGGCCGTACCGACTGGGCAACAGCGTTGACAAACAGCCCGGTTCCCCAATCGATGCGGCCCCCGCGAATGCTTAGCCTAAACCAGCGGGGTAAGCCGCGCCGATGGTGCTACCAACCGGCAGGATGGCGTCCAATTCGTCGAGTTCGGCCTGACTCAGACTGACGTCAGCGGCTGATACGTTGGCTTCCAGATACGTCCGGCGTTTGGTACCGGGAATGATGACTACGTCCTGCGCCAGCACCCAGGCCAAGGCCAACTGCGCGGGCGTAACGTCCTTGGCGTCTGGGATCGTTTTCAGCTTTTCGACCAACTCAAGATTCTTGTAGAAATTCTCGCCCTGGTAGCGTGGAAACATCCGGCGCGAATCGGTTTCCTCGAAGTCGTCCGGCGATTTGATTTCGCCCGACAAAAAGCCCCGGCCCAGCGGAGAGTAGCCTACGAAGCCAATCCCCATCTCCCGCGTCGCCGGTAGAACTCCGTTCTCTTCCACGCCCCGGTCAAAAAGCGAATACTCCGTTTCTAAGGCCGTGATGGGATGCACCGCGTGCGCCCGGCGCAGAACGTCGACGGGCACTTCCGACAAACCTAAGTAGCGGACTTTGCCTTCTTCTACCAAACGACTCATCGCGCCCACCGTGTCTTCGATCGGGGTGTTGGGGTCCAACCGGTGCAGGTAGTACAGGTCAACGTAATCCGTACCCAAGTTCCTGAGCGAACGCTCAATCGCTTTGCGCACGTATTCCGGCCGACCGTTGAAACTTCCCATCACCCAGTTTCCGTCGTCGTCAATCTCGAAGCCGAATTTGGTGGCAACGACGAACTGATCGCGTTTGCCGGCGATGGCCTTACCCACTAAGCGTTCGTTGTGCAATGGACCGTACACGTCGGCCGTATCGAGCATCGTCACGCCCAATTCTAAAGCCCGGTGAATGGTGGCGATGCTTTCGGTATCGTCGGTGGTTCCGTAGATTGTCCCGCCGGCAAAGTTTGACATGCCCATGCAGCCCAGTCCTTCGACGCCTACTTCCAAACCCTGATTACCCAGGGTTACTCTCCGAATGGTGTTCATGCGATGCTGTGGTTAAAACTGAATTGTCTTGTTTACAGCACAAAGGTCATCACTCGGCTTCCGGCGGGGCTATACAAACCGGGGTTTGTGCAACACAAAACGCAGACGCACCCGCGTCAACCACGCCCCGGTTTGTTCGCATCATAAGGTCCGCTAACTTCCCCCGGCCACGCAACCAATTAGTGCGTCAGAGAAATTTTGCCTGGCTTTACAATATGGATGCCCATTATCCCGACTATCCCGTTGAAGCAGCAAGCGCAAAACATTGATAGACCGGCCGGTTTTTTAACGCAGACGCTTCCGGTTCGCCCGCTTCAGAACCCATTTTAAACAAGATAACACCATGAATCTGTATCGAGTAGCGGGCCTTGCCCTGATGGCCGGCTTGGCCCTGTTCTTACTGTCCGTGCTGGTCAAACTGCTGCTGGTCGCTGGCGCAACCATCCTGCTGGCGCGTTTTGTCGGCGGCTATATCATGCGCCGGGCCTACGGCCAATTGAACCAGGGCGGCTGGCGGTCTACCCCAATCATCTCCATCGACAATCCAGCCTACCGTTTGCCCATGAACCGGGCGGGGTTTGGTCGGCAGTCCGACGTTTCGCGATCCGACGTGTCGGTCATCCCAATTCGCTAACCAGCGAGCAAACCAGACAAAACAACCAAGTAAACACACGATTAACACACACAACCATGTATCAGAAACAAGCAGAGCAATCTGGGTATAAAGGCGGTTGCGGCTCAATGGGCCGGGGCCGGTTTAGCGGTCAATGGGCCGGGTCAATGTTTGGTCGGCGCGGGGGCCGGGGAGGGCAACCACCCATCAACATTGAAGACACGGACAACGACTACGTTATCTCCTTGTTTGCCGCCGGTCTCGTCAAAGAGAAGGTAACGCTGACGGTTAAAAACGACGTGCTGACCATCGCCTACCCGGACACCAATTCCGCGAATGACGCGGAATCAGCGACGACGGGAAATTTTACCTACCAGGAATACAGGCAGGGGGCGTTCGAGCGTCGGTTTCGGCTTAACAGTAAAATTTTGGTCGAGCAGATTTCAGCCAGCTACGCGGATGGAATTCTAAAGGTCGTTCTGCCGAAGAATCCAGAAACGAACCAACCAGCCCAAACCATCCCGGTGGCGTAACCGCCGGCTCAGTTGACAAAAAGGCCAATCTCGTAGAAGGGGATTGGCCTTTTTGATTAGCGATTGTTTGATGCTCGGTTAACCCACTCGCAGCATGTCGTAACTCTGCTGGGCAATTTCCAACTCTTCGTTGGTAGGAACGACCAGAATCTTAACGGGTGAATCCGTCGTGTTGACCGCCCGGATGCCGCGGTCCGGCGCGCGGTTTTTTTCGGCATCGAGATGAATATCCAGAATGTTAAAATCAGTACAAATCCGTTCGCGCATGGCCGCGTCGTTTTCGCCGATACCCCCCGTGAAAAGAATCGCATCCAGCCCGTTTAAAACGGCCGCGTACGCACCGATGTACTTCTTGACCCGGTAGGCGTACAGTTCGCTCGCCAGTGCAGCGGCCGAATCACCCGCGGCCACGGCTTTTTGCACGTCGCGCATGTCGCTGAAGCCGGTCAGGCCCAGCATACCCGATTGCTTATTGAGCAGGGTATTGATGGCTTCCGGGCTGTAGCCACGGCCAATCAAGTGGAAAATAACGGACGGGTCTACGTCGCCCGACCGGGTTCCCATCACCAAACCACTCAACGGGCTAAACCCCATACTCGTGTCGATTGATTTTCCCGCTCGGACGGCCGTAATGCTGCTTCCGTTGCCTAAGTGAATACTGATAAGCTTGGCATCCGGCTTGCCCAAATGCGCCATGGCCTGCTGACTGACGTACCGGTGCGAGGTACCGTGAAAACCGTACACCCGGATGGCTTCCTGCCCATACAGCTCGTTCGGCAGGGCGTACCGGAAAGCGTAGGCGGGCATGGTCTGGTGAAAAGCGGTGTCGAAAACGGCTATCTGTTGGGCCTTTGGGAAGGTTGTTTCTGCCAGTTCGATGCACTGGTAATTGACGGGGTTATGCAACGGAGCCAAGGGAAACAAGGCCCTGATTGTTTCTTTCACGTCCGGCGTGATGAGCGTCGCCGTCGCGAAGCGCTCACCCCCGTGCACCACCCGGTGCCCAACGGCGTCGATGGCATCGGGAGTGGCAATTACCCCCATAACGGAATCGGTTAACAGCGACAGCACCCGCCCGAAACCGGCCGCGTGATCGGCAATGGCTTCGTTTCGCTCAATGATTTGGGCAGGCCCTTGACCGTCAACCTGATGGCGAATGGACGAACCGTCCAAGCCGATGCGCTCAATCTGCCCCCGGCACAGGGGCGCGTCGGACGGCAGGGCGAAGAGTTGGTATTTCAACGAGCTGCTGCCCGCGTTGATCACTAAGATGTGCATGACAAGTGAAGGGCGAATGGCGAAGAGTGAATGGTAAAGAGCGAACGGCGAACAGTGTAGACTGGGTAATAAGCCGTAGTAGCCAAGCTGTTGCACCATTCGCCCTTCACTCGTTTAAGTTGCGTCCTGACACTGAATGGCGGTGATGATGACCGTATTAAAAATATCGTCCACGGTGCAGCCCCGGCTTAGGTCGTTAATGGGCTTGTTGAGACCCTGGAGCATCGGCCCGATGGCCAACGCGCCGGTTTCGCGCTGCACCGCCTTGTACGTATTGTTGCCCGTGTTCAGATCGGGGAAAATCAAGACGCTCGCCCGGCCCGCCACCTCCGAGTTGGGCAGTTTCTGACTACCCACGGCGGGGTCTACGGCCGCGTCGTACTGGATCGGCCCTTCAATTTTCAGGTCCGGCCGTTTCTCCCGCACGATGGTCGTTGCCTGCCGAACCTTTTCCACGTCTTCGCCTTCGCCGGAACTACCCGACGAGTAGGAAAGCATGGCAATCCGGGGTTCGATGCCAAAGCGAGCGCTGCTCTCGGCCGACGAAATAGCGATGTCGGCCAGTTGGGCCGCGGTCGGGTTAGGGTTCACCGCGCAGTCGCC
>CAXUEB010000128.1:11126-14588 GCA_964249775.1 uncultured Spirosoma sp. | reverse complement strand
GGAGCGTCGTCGCGTGAATTTTGAAATGACTAAAGTCCGTCGTCTGACCGTCCAGGATCGTTCGTTGTTCGGCGTTCGCTGTTTTCGTTACCGGAGCTTCGTTCCAGCGGTAGACGTTGGACGGAATCGGTTGGGCTGGCATGGAAGGATTTGTTGCGATTAAGAAAATACAAACGACGAACGGCTTCATGACAAGGGCTTGGGTTCCTTTCTCAAAGCAAGCGCCCGTAAAGGACTACTTTCCGGAACCTGATGGAGAGCTGAATTTGCCTAAAAGTTGCTGTCGCGCGTTCCCTGCTGACATAAGGCTGTCACGGTCGCGTCGTTGCTTTGTATCAAACAAAAACGACGCGTATCATGATACAGGCAATCGAAGCAAAGACCCACGTAAGCGTAATGTCGTTACTCCAATCTTACGCCCATTACAACCAGTGGGCGAACCGTCAGTTGGTCGACTGGCTCCGCACCAAGCCGGCCGAATTGCTGGATCAGCCCGTACCGTCCAGTTTTCCAAGTTTGCGCAAAACGCTGGTGCACATCAACAACACGCAGGCGTTTTGGCTGGCCGCTGTTCAGCAAACCGAACGGGTGTTTACCGCCAACGAAGCCGAACCGGAACCGAAATCGTTAGAAGAGGTTTTGGCAAGCCTCGTCAGTCAGTCCGAGGAGTTGGCGCACTACGTCGGCTCGCTCACCGACGCGTCGCTGGCCGAGGGGTGCTCGCTGAGTACGCCCTGGTTTGATAGCCATCAGCCCCGCTTCGAGTTCATTCACCACTGCCTCAACCATAGTACGTATCATCGGGGCCAACTCGTAACCATCGGCCGCAACCTGGGTTTTACCGATGCGCCCATGACCGACTACAATTTTTATCTGCTGATGGCGTAACGTAACTCCGCCAGGATTGGCAGAGTAGCCGCAGGCTAACGCTGTAAAGGTATATCAGCAGCTCTTACATCATTATCCTACGGCTACTCCGCCAGGATTGGCAGAGTTACATTTCACACGCGTTATCGGAACTATCGCGTCTACGCTGCGCCTTAGAATTACGATGCGTCAGATACAAATAACCAATCTACGCCGGAGCTTAGTTCTGGCCTTGCTGAGTGCGATTGTCGTTGGGTTAGGAATGGGTGCGACCATCGAACCTAAGCCTGTTCGGCCGCGCGAACGAACGGTTACGTTTACGTACCAAACCGTTGTGAAAGATATTCCGGCCGACGCCAAGCGGGTAGCGCTTTGGTTGCCGGTGCCGCACGATAGCCCGTTTCAGCGCATTACCGACCTGACCATCGACTCACCCTATCCGTACCATATTGACTCCGCGCAGCACGGCAACCGGGTGCTCTACCTGAGCCTGCCGAATCCCAAAACGGACAGCTTCGCCTTGACGATTCGGTTTACTGCCCTGCGCCGGGAGCACGTTCAGGAGCGCCTGCAAACAGCCGTCGATGAGCACCAACCGGTCGTGACGGATTCCGAGTTGTCCCGTTGGTTGCAGCCCGACCGGTTAGTGCCCATCGACGGCCAAATCAGGCAGTGGGCGCGGGACGTAGTTGATAAAGCCGGCGCTCAGACGGACCTGCAAAAGGCGCGGGCGATTTACAATCACGTCGTGGCCACGGTGAAGTACGACAAAACTGGAACGGGCTGGGGCCGGGGCGATATCTACTACGCCTGCGACGCCCGGCGCGGCAACTGCACCGACTTCCACGCCGTCTTTATTGGCTACTGCCGGGCCGTGGGCATTCCGGCGCGGTTCGCCATTGGTTTTTCGCTGCCGACGGACCGGCCGGTTGGGCAGGTCGCTGGTTATCACTGCTGGGCGGAGTTTTGGGCCGCCGGCATCGGTTGGGTGCCGGTCGATGCGTCGGAAGCAGCCAAGAACCCGGCCCGACGCGAGTACTTCTTCGGCGCGCACGACGAGAACCGCATCGAGTTCAGCGTCGGCCGCGACCTGACGCTTTACCCCGGTCAGGCCGAACTGCTGAACTACTTTATTTATCCTTATGCGGAGGTTGACGGCAAAGCCATTACGTCGGTCAGTAAGCGGTTTGAATACCGGAATTCAGAAGGGAAGAGTAACTGAATTGTTACCTCTGTTAAGACAAAAATCTTGAGCTTTTGCGTTCAGTCCTTATCGAACCGATAGCACGTCAACAGCCGGGTAGGCAGCTCCCATAGCGTCGCAAACGGTAAGTTGAGTAGCTTTGCCAATTGTCAATGTTAACTTTCTGCCGGGTTGCCAATACGTTTCATCCAATCCATAAACGGAAAAGTAACCAGTGTATGCGTCCCTGGCGTCGGCCAGCTTGCGAGCTTGCGTTAACCCTTTCGTGAATTCAATGAGCGGTAAGCGACAACCAATTGTTTGGTGTTCGACAAAAACGACTTCAACGTCAGAATCTGCCTCAACGGCCGGGCGCTGACAGGAGACTGACAAAAGCAGAGAAGCATATACAAGGTAAGTTCTCATAGCTGAGTAGCAAAGTTTAAGCGTTACGTTTTTTGATAAGACCCGCTAATGGACAGTTTGGTTGTGAGCAGTGACTTAGAAACTTTGCGAAAATCCGATTTGGATCGCGTGAATGTAGCGGACATAGGTAACTGAAAAACACTCATTTTTAACGGCTTAGGATAAATCGCTTCTGAGTCGAGCCGGGTACCTTTGTATTTTCGGGAAGCCGAACGAATCAGTGCAAACTCAACCAATTTGATTAAATGAACCTTGTACCAACGCTTTTACTCGTGACTTCCATTATGACGGCTTTTACGTCGGATGTGGTCGGGCCGCCCGCGCCGAATCCCTTTTTCAATGCGTACAATACGCCGTTTGGTGTTCCGCCCTTTGGGCAAATCAAGACCGAACACTTCGAGCCGGCCATTGACGAAGGCATCAAACAGCAAACGGCCGAAATTGCTAAAATTACCCAGCAGACCGCGGCTCCAACGTTTGCCAATACCATCGAAGCGCTCGAAGGCAGTGGCGATCTGCTCCGGCGGGTCAACATGGTGCTGGGGAACCTGAACGGGGCCAACACCAACGACGCGCTTCAGAAAATTGCCCAAACGGTCGCGCCGAAGCTGGCTAAGCACAGCGACGACATCATGCTTAACCCGGTTCTGTTCGCGCGGGTGAAGGCGGTGTACGATGGACGCGGCAAGCTAAAACTATCGGGCGATCAGCAGCGACTGCTCGAAAAGACGCATAAGAACTTCGTGCGGAGCGGGGCCGCCCTGCCCGCCGACAAGCAAGCCCGGCTGCGCCAGATCAACGGCGAACTGTCGGTGCTGACGCTCAAGTTTGGCCAGAACCTACTCGCCGAAAATAACGCCTACACGCTCGTCATCGACAAAGCCGAGGACCTGAGCGGCCTGCCCACGTCGGTCGTGGCCGCGGCTGCCGACGAAGCGAAGAAGCGAAACCGGGCCGGCAAGTGGGTGTTTACGCTGCAAAACCCG
>CAXUEB010000128.1:6386-11116 GCA_964249775.1 uncultured Spirosoma sp. | reverse complement strand
CTTGCAGTACCCCGCCAACCGGGCCGTGCGGGAGCAGATCTTTCGGGCGTACCTCGAACGGGGCAACCACAACGACGAGCGCGACAACAAAGCGATCATGGCGAAAATGGTCGCGCTCCGGGCCGAAAAAGCGCAACTGCTGGGCTACGACAATCACGCGGCTTACGTGCTGGAAGAAAGCATGGCCCAGACGCCCGCGAAGGTAGGCGACCTGCTCAACCAACTCTGGTCGGCGACGGTGCCCGTGACGCAGCGCGAGGCCGCCGAGTTGCAGGCCCTGATGGATAAAGAGGGTAAGAGCGAAAAGTTGGCCGGCTGGGACTGGCGCTATTACGCCGAAAAACTACGCAAAGAAAAGTACGCCCTTGATGAGCAGGAGTTGCGCCCCTACTTCTCGCTCAACGGCGTCCGTGACGGTATTTTCCTGCTCACGAACCGGCTCTACGGTCTGCGCTTTGAACCCCGAAAAGACGTGCCGGTCTACCACGAGGACGTGGTGGCGTACGAGGTGAAAGAAGCCGACGGGCGGCAGGTGGGTTTGATGTACATGGATTTTCACCCGCGGTCCAGCAAGCGGGGCGGAGCCTGGATGACGAGCTACCGTCGGCAGGAAGTAGAGAACGGCAAGAACGTAACGCCGGTAGTATCCATTGTCTGTAACTTCTCCAAGCCGACGGGCAACGCGCCAGCCTTGCTCAGCTTAGACGAGGTCAGCACGTTTTTCCACGAGTTTGGTCACGCCCTGCACGGGCTGCTGTCGAACGTCCGCTACGGCAGTCAATCGGGAACGTCGGTGCCGCGCGACTTTGTCGAGTTGCCGTCGCAGATCATGGAAAACTGGGCGGTCGAGCCGGAGATGTTGAAGCTCTTTGCCAAGCACTACCAGACCGGCGCGGTTATTCCCGACGCGCTGGTTGAGAAAATCAAGCGGAGTAGCCTGTTTAATCAGGGTTTCGAGACAAGCGAATACTTAGCCGCGTCGCTGCTCGACATGGCCTACCACACGTTGAAGCCGGACCAAGTGCCTGGTGTGGATTCGCCCGCGGACGTGCTGGCGTTTGAGAAGCAGGCCATGGATAAGATTGGCCTGATTGAGCAGATTCCCCCGCGCTACCGGAGTACATACTTCCAGCACATTTTCGCGGGTGGCTACTCGGCGGGTTACTACAGCTACATCTGGTCGGCGGTGCTCGACGCCGACGCCTTCGAGGTGTTCAAGCAGAAAGGCTTGTTTGACCCTAAGTCGGCGCAGTCGTTCCGCAAAAACATCCTCGAACGGGGCGGCACCGACGAGCCAATGACGCTCTACCGCAAATTCCGCGGGGCTGAACCGGACATTAAACCCCTGCTCCGCCGGCGCGGGTTGATGAAAGGCGTGTAATTGTCGCTTCAAGAGGTGTGTCACGTCAACCCAAGAACAGCCCATCTTGCAATGGGCTGTTCTTGTTTCAATGGACGCAGACCTTCTACGAACTTACCTGCTTGCGGAGCAGGGGAAAATAAGTCCGTCCGCGCCAGTGCGTGGGAACGTGAAACGCCGACAGAAAGATGCGTAGCACGGCCAGCGGGTCCAACAGCGGAGAAAACCAGTAGAGCCAGCCGCCCCGCGCCTGACTGCGGTCGTAGCAGTGCGCCGTTGCCAGCAACAAAATCAGGCGGAGCAGTAACAAAAAGGCGTTTAAACCCAGCAGCGCAAGCCCGGCAACCGATTCGGTAACGGTGGGCAAGACCAGCAGTAACGCAAGCAAAAGGGGCAAGGGTAGCGCCTGAGTTGTCAGCAGCAGGTACAGGTCGGTTTGAAGCTGGGTTTTGGTGGACGCATCCTTGAGGGCGAGCGAGCGGCCCCACTCGCGCCAGGTTTCGGCCGCGCCTTCGTACATGCGCACCTTCAGCAGCCGCGATCCGGCCAGCATTCGGACGGTGAACCCGGCCGCGGCCACGTGGCGTGCCAGCGGTACGTCGTCGCAGAACGAGCTGCGGGCGCTGGCGTAACCGCCGACCGTCGACAGCACGGCCCGGCGGCACAAAAAGCACTGACCGTTGGCCAGCACCTGTTGCGTATCGGGGGCGGGGCTGCCCCAGGCGTTGGTCCGGTACAGCAGGGTCGTCAGCAGGGCGGGGTGCAGCCAGGTTTCGCCCGGCGAGTGGACAATGAATCGGGGCGACAACGACACGACATCGTACCGACACTGCTGGGCTTCCTCGATCAGCTTCTGCACCAAGCCCGGCAGCGGCTGCGTGTCGGCGTCGATGCCCAGAATCCACTGGCTGTCGGGTGAACTGTGCTGGTAACCGTACTGCAACGCCCACGGCCGACCAACCCAGCCGGGCGGCAGGGGCGTGTCGGTCAAAAGCTTGATGCGCGGATCCCGTTGCCCAAACTGCTCGACCAACTCGCGGGTGCCGTCCTGCGAATGGCTGTCGACTACCAAAATTTCGCGAACTTCTGGCCCCTGCTGCATTAGACCCGTCAGGCAGGGACTGAGCCGGTGCACTTCGTTGAGCGTGGGCACCACGATGCTCACGCTGCCCACCTGCTCGGCGGTGACGGGACCTTGTCGACGCTTTAGTGGGGTTGGGCCAAACGGCGGATACCGGTAGGCAGCCGCGCCTAACCGCAGCAACAGCCGAATGGTAGCCGGAAGCTGCCCGGCAAACAAGCCGACCCACAACGCGTCGGTGGGCGAGAAGGCGTTAATAATCGAAAGCAGGTCAGTCATGGGCGTACCGGTAGCCGAGCGACGCTTGAAAGCCGGTGGGTCAAAGCGCTGGTCTTGTTATTCTTAGAATCCGTAGACGTTCAACGGTCCGTATGCCCTTCCTGTTTTGGGTTTGGGTTAGCGATTACTAAATGGCTACCCGGTTCGGGCGGTGTAGTCATTCCGGCTGCCGTTGGTTGTGTTGGCAAAGCGGATATCTTTGCGAGTCATGAACCAAGCGCCGATTTCGCCCGCCACTCAAGCTGATATCCCCCTCTTGAATCAATTGGTCAACAGCGCCTACCGGGGCGATAGCTCGCGCCGGGGCTGGACCACCGAAGCCGACTTGCTCGACGGCATTCGCACCGACGAGGAATCGTTGCGGGCGATGCTGCGGAACCCAAAGGCAATTCTCCTGAAATACGAAGCAGACGGTCAACTGCTTGGTTGCGTATACTTAGAAAAGAAAGGTGACGAATCGGAAAACGCCAGCCTGTATTTGGGCATGCTGACGGTTTCGCCGGACGCGCAGGCGGGCGGCATCGGCAATCGACTCTTGGCAGCCGCCGAACAACAAGCCCGCGACTGGCAGTGCCGGATTATCCGCATGACCGTCATTCCCCAACGCCACGAGTTGATTGCCTTCTACGAACGACGCGGCTACCGAACCACCGGCGAAACCGAACCCTTTCCGATGAACGATACCCGTTTTGGGTTACCCAAGCAGCCGCTATCGTTTATCGTGCTGGAGAAGGTGATTTAAGACTTCCAGGCGGGCATCTCTTCGGGACGGCTCAGCAGACCAGCCATTAGCCCGAACGCGCCCATCGCCAGAAACGTATTGCGGGCGCGGGTGTCTTTAGCAAACTCAAATAGCCACGGGGCCGTTGCAGCCAAGGCACCGTTCAGCGTGTCGAGCGTCAGGTGGGTTTTGTAGGGCATAACTTTAACTAAGCCCCACTCGGCGCGGGTAAACAGGCTCGAAGCCAGGATGCCACCGCTGAGCACCCGGCACAGGATAGTGGCGGTTTGGTTACGGGTGAAGCCGACGAGTTCGGGGGCCGACGCAACGAGGGGAATGTAGCTGTAATCGGTAAAGCCGTGCTGTTTGCGCGAAATTGGCTGGTTCATGCCGTTCGATTGGTTATGTTTGCCAACTTTACCGCTACGCCCCGTCAACTGTTTGTCGCCGAACCGTACCCTCATGAACTACTTATCAACTGACCTGCTTTTCCGCCCAGAAACGGTACGCACAATCCTTGCGGCCGGATGTTTATGTTTGTCAACTACCTTATTCGCTCAATCCGTGGAACAAAAACTGAAAGACATGGGCGTGACGCTGTTCACGCCCGGTAAGCCAACGGCTACCTACGTTAAAACCGTGCAAACGGGTAATCTGCTGTTCGTGTCCGGTCACGTATCGAACCGCCCCGACGGGACCGGCATCACCGGTAAACTGGGCAAAGACCTAACCGTGGAGCAGGGCTACGAAGCCGCCAAACTAACGACGGTCTCGCTACTGTCGACGCTGAAGGCCGAACTGGGCGACCTCAACCGCATCAAACGCATCGTTAAAGTGACGGGCTTTGTCAACTCCGCGCCCGACTTCGGCGATCAGCCTAAAGTTATCAACGGCTGCTCCGACATGCTCGTCGCGCTGTTCGGTGAGCGGGGCAAGCACGCCCGGTCGGCAATCGGGATGGGCGCGTTGCCATCGAACTACGCGGTAGAAATCGAGTTGATCGTAGAGGTGGAGCCGTAACGAAGCGTTCGAGCGAACGGTCAGAAAAACAGGTAGTTATACGCTATACGGGGTAGGAGCGTGGCGTTACTTTTGGCGAATGGTCAACCGCTAACCCGTATGAAGGCGCTCCTTTTTCTCTTGGTTACCAGCTTGCTAATTCGTACGCAGACTTACGCCCAAATTGAACCGAAAGCGGGCGAATGGAAAACCTGGGTCATCTCGTCTGGCAAAGCGTATCGCCTGCCGCCACCACCTGCAACGTACTGGAATCGCAGAGGTGTCCGGCA
>CAXUEB010000128.1:4550-6376 GCA_964249775.1 uncultured Spirosoma sp. | reverse complement strand
ACCACCCGACGCCAAAGCGACGCAGGTTGAGCTAAACCAACTGCTCAACTTGCAGAACAAACGCGACTCGGCGACTATCCGACGAATTAAGTACTGGAACGCAGGCGCGCCGGGTTACCGTTGGCAGGACATCGTTGAGCAACTCTACAACCAGTACCCGCCTACCTGGACGCGGGCGAAGGCGCTGCTGAACATCGCGATTTATGACGCCACCGTTGCCGCCTGGGATGCCAAATACGCGTATCGTCGCGCCCGCCCGTCGGTTGGACGCGCTAATCTGACGCCGTACGTCTCGAACCCGAATAGCCCATCGTATCCCTGCGAACATTCGGTGACGGCCGGTGCGGCTGCCGAGGTGCTGGCGTACTTGTTTCCGGCCAAGGCCGATTCTATCCAGCGGGTCGCGCAGGAAGCAAGCCAGTCGCGGCTGCTGGCGGGCGTGGCCTATCCCAGCGACGTAAAGGCCGGTTTTGACCTGGGGCAGCGCATCGGCAAGGCGGTGGTTGAGCGGGCGAAAACCGACGGGGCTGATGCCGTCTGGGATGGAAAACGGGTGGACGGACCGGGTTTGTGGAACGACAAACGGCCGCCCATCAACCCAATGGCGGGGCACTGCCGCCCCTGGGTACTCAAGGCCAACAATCAATTTCGGCCGGGACCACCGCCCGACCCGGCCGAAGCCATGAAGGAATTAAAAGCGGTTAAACGCCCCCCACGGGCTGCGTACCGGGCGCTTGCCTGGGAGATGACGGACTTCTGGGGCGACGTTACGGATCAGAAACTCTTCGAAACAAATCAATACATAAACGCCCCCCACGCGGCCCGCACCTATGCGCTCGTGAGTGTGGCCGCGCTCGACGCCTTTACGGCCTGCTGGGATGCGAAATACACCTACTGGTCTATCCGGCCCAATCAGTACGACACGACTTACGTGCCGGTGCTGGGCTTTACGCCCCCGCACCCCAGCTACCCCTCCGGTCACGCAACCCTGTCGAACGCCCGGGCAATAGTGCTGGCGTACCTGTTCCCGGACGATGCCTCGTTGTTTTTAAACAAAGCCAGGGAAGCCGCCGAATCGCGCTTTGAGGGGGGCGTTCACTTCCGCGTCGACAACGTCGTCGGTCTGGACATAGGGCAGAAAGTGGGCCAGGAAGTCATTAAGCGGGCGCGGCAGGATGGTGCGGACGCCACGGAACTGGCCAAAGAGTAAAGGTGTATCTTGTCTACTGCGCTTCGCCCCGGATGCGAAAAATGCCTCCTTCGAGCGATTCATTCACCCGAATCTGGCAGGATAGCCGACTATCAAAATCGACGTCGGGCAGGGTGTCGAGCATATCTAATTCGGCGTCCTGCGCGGGCGGTAAGGCGTCCAAACCGGCCAGTAGTTGAACGTGACAGGTTGCGCAGAGGGCCATGCCTCCGCAGGTCGCCAGGATGGTATAGTCCGAACCTTTCAAGACTTCCATCAGGCTCAAACTGATGCCTTCGGGTATTTCCAGTTCCTGCCGCGAACCGTCGCGGTCTTCTACGGTGAAGTGAATCATGATTGTAAATGTAGCTCCGACCGGTCCGTCGTCACGGCTCTTGTCGGAGCAGCCGGCGACAAAATTGCTGACGCCTGCTACTCCGACAAGAGTGTCGGAGCTACGGACCGGTCGGATTTACAGGAGAAGTTACGTTAAAACGTTGGTACGCCGTTTACGGTCGTGTACTTGAAGCTTAGCTTCTGGTTCGGGTACACGTACTTGAACGCGCTCTGGCACATCAGGGCGGCCTCGTGGAAACCGCATAGAATTAGCTTCAGCTTGCCGGGATACGTGTTGATG
>CAXUEB010000128.1:0-4540 GCA_964249775.1 uncultured Spirosoma sp. | reverse complement strand
GCTCGACGTTGGTTGCGTAATCGGTCGTGTCGACAGTGATGGCTGATTTGTCGATGTTGAGGCCCCAATCGGCGATGGGGCCGAGTTTGGGCGTCAGGCCAAAGAGCGGAATCAGGTTGTCGGCGGGCAGGTGCGTCACGGTCTTGTCTTTGGCCGTGATGCTTATTTCGTTTAGGTGGCCGTTGCCGCTGATGCGGGTGATGTTGGATTGCAGCACGAGGTTAATCTTACCCTGGTTAGCCAGTTCAAACACTTTCTCGGCCGAGTCGGGCGCACCCCGGAACGTATCGCTGCGGTGCACAAGCGTGACTTCCTTGGCGACGTTGGCCAAAAAGATCGTCCAGTCGAGAGCGGAGTCGCCACCGCCGGCCAAAACCACGCGCCGGTCGCGCAACTGCTCAGGGTTCTTCACCATGTAGGCGACGCCCTTGCCTTCAAACTGCTCTAAGTTCTCAATCTCCGGCTTGCGTGGCTCGAAACAACCCAGCCCACCGGCAATCACCATAACCTGGCAGTGCACGGCCGTTCCGTCGTTGGTGGTAATAACGTACGAACCATCGGCCTGCTTCTCCAGCGCTTCGACCCGTTCGCCGAGCGAAAACGTGGGGTTGAACGGGGCGATCTGGTCCATCAGGTTGTCGACCAACGTTTGGGCGTTGATGGCCGGATATCCCGGAATATCATAAATGGGCTTCTGTGGATAAATCTCGGACAGCTGCCCGCCGACCTGCGGCAGGGCGTCGATCAGGTGGCAACGCATCTTCAGCAGTCCGGCTTCAAAGACGGCGAACAGGCCCACCGGACCCGCGCCAATAATGCCTATGTCGGTGGTAATCATCGTGTAGTCGATTCGTGAAACCGCCGGGCCGGTACAGACCAGCGCAAACGCCCGGCTTCATGTGTAGAACAATCCGGTTGGGCGGATAATTCGTCCGTAAAGGTAGACCGGGCGAGACAATCAAGGCACAAAAGGTCCCATCACACCTGGTGATGCACGATAACCGGGAACAATCGCTTGCCAGCGACAAGCCGGATTGGCACGCATTCGGTATAAACAAAGACTTACGTGCTTTGATGAATAAATAAGCCGTTACAAATGAAACCCATCGCCCTATTTTTGATCCTTATTGCTTTGGTAATCAGTACGTGTTTGTCCACAACGGCGCAGGACAAGCCCATTATTGCCACCACGAAACTGCCCGCTCACCCGCGCCTGTTGCTGCTCAACGGCGAAGAAAACCGAATCCGGCAGACCATCGGGGCCGACAAAGCCTGGGACAACGTGCACCAGGCGATCCTAACGGAATGCGACCGGTTGGTGACCGTCGCCCCAGTCGAACGGATTCAGGTCGGTCGTCGGCTCTTGGACAAGTCCCGCGAAGCCCTGCGCCGGTTGTTTTACCTTTCCTACGCCGGGCGAATGACCGGGGAAGCCAAGTACGTGCAGCGGGCCGAAAAAGAACTGCTGGCCATATCGTCGTTCAGCGACTGGAATCCGTCGCACTTCCTGGACGTGGCCGAAATGACGATGGCGGTCAGTATCGGCTACGATTGGCTGCACAAGGACTTATCCGAGTCGTCCCGGTCGGCTATCCGGTCGGCTATCCTCAAAAAAGGGCTTGAACCGTCGCTCGACGCCAAGTACAATAGCTGGCTGAAGGCGAGCCACAACTGGAATCAGGTCTGCAACGCGGGCATGACCTACGGCGCGCTGGCCATTTACGAAGACCAGCCCGAACTGGCCCGAACCATTATTAACCGGGCTATTGAAACCATCAAACTGCCGATGGAAGACTACGGCCCGGACGGCGCGTATCCCGAAGGCTACGGTTACTGGAGCTACGGAACCAGCTTCAACGTCATGTTTCTCAGCGCCCTTGAAAAAGCGTTCGGCAGTGATTTCGGTTTGTCGGGGCAACCCGGTTTTCTAAAAACGGCCGGCTACATGGCCAACATGACCGGCCCCACGGGCAACTCGTTTAATTTCTCGGACGCCGGCACGGGCGGCAGTTTGCAGCCGACCATGTTCTGGTTTGCGACCCGGTTGAAAGACCCGTCCCTGCTGTGGGTGGAGCGGAGTCGCCTGCTGAACAACCCCGCCAGTAAACACGTCAAAGACCGGCTGCTGCCGGCGATTCTATTGTGGAGCAACGGCGTCAACGTAAACACCATCCCGGAGCCGTCCTCGAAGGCGTGGGTCGGCAGCGGCAAAAGCCCGGTGGCGCTTATGCGCTCGTCCTGGACCGACCTGGCGGCCATTTACGTGGCCATGAAAGGTGGGTCGCCGTCGGTCAATCACGCGCACATGGACGTTGGCTCGTTCGTGATGGAAGCCGATGGCGTTCGGTGGGCGATGGACTTTGGGTCGCAGGATTACAATTCGCTGGAATCGAAAGGCATAAAAATCTGGGGTAAAGAGCAGGACTCGCAGCGCTGGCAGGTGTACCGGTACACCAATTTCGTTCATAATACGCTCACCGTCAACAACGAATTGCAGCGGGTAGACGGCAACGCCCCCATTACCCGTTCGGCAAACGCGCCCCCGTTTACCCACGCTATCACCGACCTAACCGAGGTGTATAAGGGCCAGCTTGCCAAGGCCAACCGGGGCATCGCCATCGTCGATGGGAATCACGTTGTGGTGCGCGATGAACTGGAAACGTCGGCTCAGCCGGCGACCCTGCGTTGGACGCTACTGACGGCGGCCGACGTGGCCATAACGGGTAAGAACCGCGCGGAACTGACCAAAAACGGAAAGAAATTGGTTGTGCAGGTTCAGGAGCCGGCCGACGTTACGCTAAAAACGATGTCGACTGACCCGCCAAACGAGTACGACGCGCCCAACCCCGGCACGACGCTGCTGAGCGTTGAGGTAACCATGCCCGCTACTACGAAAGGGGCGCTTACGGTGCTTTTGCTACCCGAAGGGGCGGCAACGAAAGCGACGCAAGCCGTCAAATCATTACAGAACTGGCCCCGGTAACGGGGTTGATACACCAACACAGTCAAACTGCACAACCCAATGAAACAATTCATTCGTGAGTCCGCCAATAGCCTGTCTACCCTGTTTTTATTCGCCGTTTGCTTAGGCCTGATTCCGGCTGCTAAAGAACCGGTCGGCGTCGGCACTAAAGCGCCCAAAAAGGCCGAGCTACTGTTCGACGGTTCCCGCAAGATGCTCGATGAGAAGTGGACGTACTGGCAAGGTCCCCGCTTGGCTGCGACCTTGCCCATTAAGTGGGCCATTGAAAAAGACCCGGCCGGTACTGGCACGATCATGAACAGCAATGACCCCTCGGCCGCGGGCGGTAAGTACGGGGCCGCCGACATCGTGACCAAGAAAGACTTCCGCGACTTCCGGCTGCACGTCGAGTTTTTCGTCAGCAAGCCGGGCGGCAACAGTGGCGTGTATCTCCAGAACCGCTACGAAGTACAGATTTTTGACGGCGACACCACCTCGCACGGCATCGGGGCCGTCATCAACGAATCGCCCTCGCCCCATTACGCTTACAATGGCATCGGCAAGTGGAACGCCTACGACATACAGTTCCGGGCGGCCCGCTTCGAGAACGGTAAACGCACCGAACCGGCGATGGTGACGATGTACTTCAACGGCAAGAAAGTGCACACCAACCAGCCCATCAATCAGGTGTGGGGCGGCCCCAACTCCGGCATTGATGGCGGCAACGATGGGGGCAAAGGCATCACCGACACGCCCGGCGGCCTTAAACTCCAGGCCGAAGGCCACGACGTCCTCTACCGCAACATTTGGATTCGTGAACTGGATTTGAAGGGGGCAGATACGGATTTTTGAGAGCTGGACGCTTAAGTCGGGCTTTACATATTCATTTAATCAAAACGATCTCTTTCCCCATTCGGTGCAGCTCGAGCTGCACCGAATGGGGAAAGAGATCGTTTTGATGTTAATATTAAGCGGGTGCGTACGTGTTTGGCGAATGTACTAACAAGGTTTAAATTTAATTTCGACTTTACTCTAACTACTCCACTATATTCCGTTGAGAAGTTCGTTACGCGTTTGCTCGTTAATCTCCCACTGATCACTTAAAAGGTTATTTTCATCTTTTGTGACTTCTAATAAGCTATTCAATGTTAGGGTATCTGTATATAGCTGTGTTTGGCTGCCATTCACTGAAAAGCCTCGATTTAGTTTGAGATAATACTCGCTCACTTTAGTATTAGAATGGGTGCTGCCAAATATCATCGAAAATTTTAACCCATCTGTATAGCGAGAACGGTCGCACTCTTTAGGTGAGAAGTATAGTTTCAAACGGTATCTTATTGGTAAAGCATACGTTAATATTTTGTCTAATTCTGTAATCTCTATTATCTCATCGTTTAGACTAAATTTACAATTAATAAAGTTGCTACCATCAGACCTAACAAAATCTCCATTATCTGACATAATCTTAAACTTAGCTCCTTCTGTTATAAATTTTACGTATAACCCTTTGTCATTTACATTCAAAGAATTATTAAAAATGGATGCTTCAACTTCGATATTGATTTTAGTGGAGTTAAA
>CAXUEB010000127.1:9876-14727 GCA_964249775.1 uncultured Spirosoma sp. | reverse complement strand
CTCTCTTGTATATGCAAACGGCTCAAAATCCACTTGCATTCGTGGTTCCCGTTGAAGACACCAAAGCTTTTTGGTATCGGTTTCCGGGTACGTATAAAACCCAATGAAATCATTTTCCATTAGTTGGACAATCTCTACGTTAACGTAATAACGATTTGTTTCAATGAGTTTTCGGCCAACATCTTGAGATGGTCTTAAAACTGGAGGAGTTATCTCCTCACCCTTATAATTGACGGTCCGAACGGCCCACCGCCGTTGATTGAAGGACACATTGGAGGAGGGGATGTTGTCAATGTTATCAAAGGCGCGCATCCGCCCTTCATAAGTAAAGATCGCCCCAGTCTGACTATCCTTAACTCTTAAAAATACCGGCGAGCCGCCCCGGTTACGCTGCCGGATAATGGATAATTCGTCGAACAAGTTGCCCAACACAATAATCGTCTGTTCCGCTAAGTTGTGAGCATTTTCGCTTTGTAAGCTAAGCACTCGACTTATTATAATTTCCTCGACTGCGATCTGAACCGCCAACTCACGTCCAAAACGGTCTTTCAGTCCTTCTTTGTCAATGTCTCCTCGGAGGACCTCGTAAAAATTTATCTTCTTAGGGTCAAACGGCTCGCATAAGCTTCGTATATAGTTTAAATAGGTACGTACCTGGCTCAGCAGCTTACCAAACTGAGGCTCGTCAGCCTTTCCCGTGATCCGAATACTGGCTTCGAGGTTACGACCTCCTAAAGCCTGTGTGGTGAAGTTGTGACTACCAATCCAAATTTCCCATTGCCGCTCACCAAAATTGAACAATAGAATTTTGGTATGAAGAAGACTCACTACCTCATTGCGAGAATCGCTCAGATGTTTACGAAGGCAGATGTACATAGCCGGCGTAGCTCGAGTTTTATTCAATTGCTCGACATACTGGGCAAGTTTACCGAAGTTAGTTGGCCACTGCATGTCAACACAAACGGTCGAACTGGTCCGACTAAGTGCCTGTAATAATTGTCCAGATAAGGCATCGACGCCCAACGTCCAGAATGCAATGCTGCCTTCAACCGTATAACACGAAGTCAGAGCCCGTACAAGCAGTTGTGTAACATCGCGGTGGTGAACATCACTGGGTAGGAACTCAATATTCATGTCAGGCGGCCAACGCTCCGTTCAGTTCATCAATTAATCCAAATGTCTCATTCCCGAACAAATGCCACATGCGGCCCAAACCGCCCCGCTCGGCGAAGGGCGGATACTCGAAGGCCGTGCGGTCGAGGTGAAAGCTGCTGGCCACGAAGTCGCGCATCATCCGCAGCCAGGTCATCTGTTCGTCGGAGAACTTAAGCGAACCAGCTTGCTTGCCGAATACCCATGTCTGGAAGTTGCGGCCCACGGTCTGGTCATAGGGCGTCAATTCGGTGTCGATTTCCAGCACGCGTCGGATCAGCGACACCAACGCTACCAACTCACTTTTGGGCGGGGTGCGGCCTTCCGATTGTGTTTTGACGCCTTCAAGTGTCTGGTAAGCCAGCCACACCCGCGCCGGCATCAATACGGGCTGCTCGGTTTTCAGCTTCTCAAAGAGTTCTTTAACCATGCGGTACGTCAGCTCACGCCGGCGGTAGGGTTCGCCGTAGAACAGTTGCAGGGCCGCAATCTCGTCTTTGTGAGTGTCGAGGTACGTTCGGAACTGCTGCACCACCTCAGCGGCCCCGTCGCGGGCATTCACGTCCCAGCCCGAGAAGCGAACGGAGTCCAAATTGAGGTGGTCAATTACTTGGTCGTGCTGCCGGCGCACGGTCTCGATATACTCGCGCAGGTCGGCGCTGTCAAAAGGCCGCGTAGCCTCGTCGGCCAGTTGCTGACGGGCCTCGTCAAGCCAGGCTGGTGGATTGCCGTCCTCAGCCTCGGGGTGCATTGCCCGTACCTTCTGTTCCTGGCAGTCGGGGTTATCGACCTCAAGCAGGCTATTCACGATCTGGTTGATGTTTGTCCCTGCGGCCAGTTCGTCAAAGCGGCTACGCTCGTCGGGCGTCAATTGTTTTTCGAGCCGGGTCAGGCGGCTGGCCAGCGACAGCAGGGTATCTTCGGAACGGTCGCCCATGACTACACCCATCATCAGGTCTTTCAGCGCCACCGACGGTTTACGTTCCAGCGGTCGGCTGTCGGTCTTCAGGCTTTTGGTCACGCCGATGGCGTCGACAATGACAAAGTGGGTCTTGTTGCCCACCGCTGAGGGCGTCACTTTGCGAAGGTCGTCGGAGCCGAGCGTCCGCGTACCCCTCCCCTTCATCTGCTCGAAGTACGACCGGCTCTTTACGTCGCGCATAAACAGCAGGCACTCGATGGATTTGACGTCGGTGCCCGTCGCGATCATGTCGACCGTCACGGCGACGCGGGGGTAGTAGGCCGTGCGAAATTGTTGCAGCACCGCCGACGCTTTCTCTTCCTTGTTGCCGTAGGTCACTTTCTTGCAGAACGCATTACCCTCGCCAAATTCTTCGCGCACGATGCGGATAATGTCTTCGGCGTGGGTGTCGGTTTTGGCAAAAATAAGCGTCTTAGGCACCTCGTACTGCCCCTGCTCATTGCGCCGGTTGGGAAAGATATCTTCTTGCAACGCCCGGTGAAATTCCCGAATGACGGTGCGGATCTGGTCGGGGTTCACCACGTCGCGGTCCAACTGACGGCCGCTATAGTCGAGCGGTTCGTCAAGTTGCTCCCAGCGTTTGCGCCGGCTCTGGCGGCTGCGCAGTTCGATGTATTCTTTCGCCCGCACACTGGCCCCCTGGCTGGTAATCTCGGTTTCGATGGTGTACACGTCGTAGGGCACGTTCACCCCGTCGGCTACGGCCCGTTCATACGTGTACTCGCTGACGACGTTCTTGTTGAAAAAGCCGTAGGTCCGGGCATCGGGGGTAGCCGTCAGCCCGATCAGGAAGGCATCGAAGTAGTCGAGCACCTGCTGCCAGATGTTATAGATAGAACGGTGGCACTCGTCAATGATGATAAAGTCAAAGGTCTCGACCGGTATGCGGGGGTTGTAGGCGACGTCTTTTGGTGGTCCGGTTTGCGCCAGCTCGTTCAGCGAAGTCTCCTCCGCCGACTCATCCAGTTCCACGCCCCTCAGCACCGAGTACATGCGTTGAATGGTGCTGATACACACCTGCGCCGAGGGATCAACAAACGACGATTGCAGCCGCTGCACGTTGTACAGCTCCCGGAAACCGCGTAGGTCGTCATTGGGTATGTAGGCCTGGAATTCAGTTTCAGCCTGCTCGCCGAGGTTTTTGGTATCCACCAAAAACAGAATGCGCTTCGCCCCGGCAAACTTCAAGAGCCGGTACACGGCCGTAATGGCGGTGAAGGTCTTGCCCGCGCCAGTGGCCATCTGGATCAGCGCACGGGGCCGGTTCTGGGCAAATGAGCGTTCGAGGTTGCGAACTGCTTTAATCTGGCAATCACGCAGGCCCCGTTCCGGTAAGGCAGGTAAAGCTATCAGCCGGGTACGTAGCGTACCGGGCTGCCGCAGCCACTCACGAAGTTGTTCAGGCCGGTGGAAGTAGAATAGATCACGGGCCCGTGGAGCCGGGTCGCGTAAGTCGGTAAAGTGAGTTTCGACACCGGTACTTTCGTACAGAAACGGCAGTGGCTGGCCCTGTTGCTGCCAGCGGAGCCGGCTTTGGGCGTACTTGCCGGTTTGCTCCTCGACTGGCGTCAGGATAACACCTTCTTTTTTGGCTTCAATGACGCCCACCGGCTTGCGCTCGACGATAAGCACGTAGTCAGCCGGGCCGTTGTCGGTGTGGTATTCGCGAACGGCCACGCCCAAACCTGCCGATGGGTTAAACTGCTTTACATTCTGAATGAGCCAACCCGCGTTGAGGAGCATCCGGTCAATGTTTTGCCGGGCTTGCTGTTCAGAATCAAGGGACATGAACGGTTGAGTAACGGTTAAGCAATCAAAGTAACCGTAAAGATACAGATGGACCAAATTTGAGGCACTGCGTGAAACAGAGGTTTGTGCTACAGCCAGCAAAAATGATATCTTTAAAAGGCGTCTTAGTCTAACTGTCTTCCTTGGTTCGCCCTCGAACTCAGATGACTAGTGAACCAGCCACCAATCTTGATAGGTCAGGGTATCCGGTTTGGTTGGTGGCCGGATCGATCAGTTGTTTCAGATTATTGACGGCAACGATAGCAACGCCAGAGCATCGGCCTGATGTCAACCCGGAAAAGTATTTCTAAATAGAATAGTACCCTTAAATGGTTGTCCCAAATTTTCTTAGATAGCTTAACGTGGGCCTTGTTGACGTTAGTTAACGGACCCAACCTTTACTCCGCGTTGCCGTAAATACTTATAAAGCGTCGTCTTAGATATGTTCAGTTCACGGGCAATTTGCTCGACCGAAAACTGCTCTTCTTTATATAAACTTTCGGCAATTCGGGCTTTTTGCTCGGCGGCTTTCGATAAACCTCGGGGACGACCCAGTAACTTCCCTCGCCGGCGAGCGGAAGCCAAGCCCGCCATCGTTCGTTCCCGGATCACCTCGCGTTCAAATTCAGCCAAGCTGGCAAAAATGCGAAACACTAATCGGCCCTGTGCGGTCGTCGTATCGACCGGATCATTTAAACTCAGCAAACCGACATGGCGCTGTTCAAGCTCGGTTATCAATTGAATTAAATGAGCTAAAGACCGACCCAGACGGTCCAGCTTCCAAATCACCAGAACATCGCCCTCTCGAAGCTGATCTAATAATTTACTTAACTCCGGCCGCTCAGCCTTTGTGCCGCTGACTTTCTCCTGGTAGATACGTTCACACCCAATTGTCTTCAGGGCATCAAGTTGAAGGGACAGGTTTTGGT
>CAXUEB010000127.1:6160-9866 GCA_964249775.1 uncultured Spirosoma sp. | reverse complement strand
GGTTTTGGTCCTGCGTAGAGACCCGGGCGTAACCAAACTTCATAGCAGAGAAAGTATTTGCGGATCCGACTGGGGTATGCGGACCAGCGAGCCGAAGAGTGTTTTCTTAGCCGACTGATCGTTAGTGTTGAAGATACGAAAGTTATCCCAACTCACATAGGCAGTATTTGTATCTACTTCGAGATAGCCCGCGATAGAAAGCCCATCCAATCTGGCTGCATACACTGCTGTCAGCGTGACACTGGGCTGGCCTTTAGGATAGAACGTCCAAGTAAGCGTCATACCAGTCAGAAAAAGGCCAGCAAGCTACGAAACCCTGAACGATTAAAGTGAACGGTTTATCTGGTGTTTGAAGCGGCTTTGTTAGGTAGCATCCCTCCTGTCCTTCCGGCGTTCAGAAAAACCTCAGTTTACGTAAACGAGAGATCAAAGACTTGAAGCGTCAGAAGGCTGAGGAAGCGATCCGGCGTAAGGCCCTGGCCGTGCAAAAGTCGATTGACTTATCGGCTCAGCTCTCTAATGCGGCCGTGACCGTCTCGGAGTGCATTCGTTTTCTAACCAGCTACGCATCCCGTTCGGCGACGCTCGGTTCCATCGCCTACTTTGCCACCATTGCGTCCATTCTGGCGTCGATCTTCGCGGTTCGTCAACAGTTCAAGGCCCTCACCAAACTACGTAGAGGTGGCGGGATACCTTTAGACAGTCGAACCCATGAGCAACAAAATGGGCACCGGATTGAGGAAACAAACATTTACGTCGAACGGGGCGAACACGTTACCAGTGCGAAATCATCGGAGAAGTATGATGAAGCCCTGACCGCCCTCAACCAAGACGATCCGAAACGGGCATGGGAGAGTTTGGCCAGACAGTTCGGATTCGGTTTGCCCGACGTCATCGTGAAGCAAATTCAGACGCTGGGATTCAGCCGACCAACGCCGGGTGCGTCCCCGGTCGATTTGTCATTGCTGACGGTCGAGATGAAACAGCAGAAAGAACTAACCCGCGTGCTGGTTCAGCACATGGCCGCGATACCTATGAGTCAGATGACGGGCTTAGGCGACGGCCAAGTTATCGAAAAGGACGGTAACTGGACAACCATCACCGACCACGGCAAGAGGTAAGCGTACGTGCGTAAACCTGTTTTGTGTCGCCACGACTGTTGGCGTATGTAAGCACGTCGAACTGTAAAGTCGGCCTGTTCAGATCGTACTATTTTGTCCGGTGTCTGGTCTAGTAATACCAATATTATCTCAGGTGCATCGGTATTACCCGTAAGTAACATCGGTGCACCTGAGATAACGATCAAGCTGATGTTTGACGCTTATCCCACGACACACCCTCTTTTGGCGGGTATACCATTGGTATTACCTGGATGGTGTTTACCAGTAAACCAGCTGAGGTAATACCGGTGCACGTAAGGTATTACCAGTATTACCTTACGTGCACCCGGTGTACCGGTAATACTGGTAATACCTTACGTGCACCGGTATTACGGTGGACAGTAAGAAATAGATAGGCTACCCGTAGAACGGTTTGGAAATGAGCGAGAAATGATAGTGCCAATTGCTAAACCCCGTATATGGCCTTTAACAGTTGGCACTATCATTTCACTCGATTAGGGCTTGCATCTCTACCGTTAACTTTCTTCTTTATCGTAGATAGCAAGATAGGTGATAGTCGGACTGTTATTGAGGCAACCACCCGGTTGAGTAACTTGAAAAACCGAATGCAGACGATACCCCTCGGCTGCCCGGCTGGTAAATCGTTCGCCCACCACGGGCAGGTCTTTACTGGCAAACTGTGCCCCAATTGGTTCAACGAAATACTTCACAGGTAAACAAAGGTTAGTTGTTAGAAGATGCTTTCTGTTAAAGCTTTTTTAGTAAGTGGACAAAGAATTACGCTAAGCAATTTTCATCCAACATACCGAAGTAACAAGCCTATTACGGCGGCTCCTCCAATTATGCTTAGTTTAGGCAGCTTCTTGAACCGGCTCAGTAATCCTATCGTCACGACGATAATTAATAGAGCTAATCGGTTAGTTGCCGACGTGCCAATACAACGACTGCGCAGCAATGGCCCCTACGGCCGCCATCGTGATACCGTCCATGAACGCCTTCGCGCCTATATGCTTACCCCAGCGTTTGAAGTAAGGGGCGGAGGTAGCACGGTCAGCAGGTAACAGGATAAAAACGTAGATAAGGCCGCTACGCAGCCCCTCGGAAAACCAGCCAGTGGATAGCCTCGTCAGGGTTGCCAGCGCCAGGTTGTCGTCGCGGGTGGGCTGATTTGTAGCTGAAGTAAGTAGGTTGTTATCTGGTTTACACCTAATTCAAGCCAATAAATAGGGCAATCAGTAGTGAAAGCTGAACACAAGTTTTCATAAGGTTCTTAATTCCGTACACCAACCCGTACACAATTACAAAGAATAAGGCCGCAGCCAACTGTGAATCAGTTAACTACGGCCTTAAAGTTGTGCCGAAGGCGAGACTCGAACTCGCATGTCCGTGAAGACACACGCCCCTGAAACGTGCGTGTCTACCAATTTCACCACTTCGGCAAGACACTTCCCCTTGTTTGGGGCTACAAAGTTAAGCGCTACAAACGGGCTTTTGCAAGCGTTCCAACCACTTTTTTTTGCACCTACCGTTTAAACCGTAACCGCTCACCCGGCCGGTCCGTGCGAAACTGACCGTCTTGGTAAACCAGTTCGCCCGATACGATGGTGTGCGTAACGCTGGCCTCGAACGTATGCCCTTCCAATGGTGACCAACCGCATTGGTACAGCAGGTTTTGCCCAGTTACGGTCGTCGGCCGGTTCATGTCGACCAGTACCAGATCGGCCCAGTACCCCTCACGAACGTAACCGCGCCGGTCAATCTGAAAGCAGTCGGCAGGCGCGTGAGCCATCTTGCGCACCACCGTTTCGAGGGGTAGCTTACCCTGCCGGACGAAATCGAGCATCATCAGCAGTGGGTGCTGCACGAGCGGTAAGCCCGACGGAGCTTGCCAGTACGGTTGTTGTTTCTCGTCCCAAGTGTGGGGCGCGTGGTCGGTAGCGACAATGTCTAAGCGGTCGTCCAAGAGGGCCCTTAGTAAAGCTTCTTTGTGGTGTGGCGCTTTAATGGCCGGATTACATTTGATCTGGTTTCCGAAGCGCTCGTAATCCCGACTGTCAAACCAAAGGTGGTGCACGCACACTTCCGCCGTAATACGCTTTTCGGTTAGCGGTCTATCGTTGCGAAACAAGGGTAGTTCGTCAGCGGTCGAGATGTGCAGCACGTGCAACCGCGTGTTGTGTTGCCGGGCCAGTTCAACGGCCAGTGACGATGATCGTAGGCAGGCGGCTTCGTCGCGCACGAGCGGGTGAATCTGGGCGGGTGCGTCAGGACCGTATTCAGCCCGATACCGTTCGGCGTTGGCGCGGATAGTTGCTTCGTCTTCGCAGTGCGTCGCAATGAGCATGGGGCTTTGGCGAAACAGTTCGTCCAGCACCCGCTCGTTGTCAACCAGCATGTTGCCGGTTGACGACCCCATAAACACCTTAATGCCGCACACCATGCGCGGGTCAGTCCGCAGCACCTCGTCGAGGTTTTGGTTCGACGCGCCCATGAAAAAGGAATAGTTGGCCAACGACGTTCGGGCGGCAATGGCGTATTTGTCGGCCAGCAGGTCCTGCGTCAGGGCGTTGGGCACGGTGTTGGGC
>CAXUEB010000127.1:0-6150 GCA_964249775.1 uncultured Spirosoma sp. | reverse complement strand
GTGTTGGGCATCTCCATGAAGCTGGTAACGCCCCCGGCTACGGCCGCCCGCGACTCCGACCGAATGGTCGCTTTGTGCGTCAGGCCCGGTTCGCGGAAATGCACCTGATCGTCAATTACGCCCGGCAACAGGTACAGACCGTTGGCGTCAATTACCTGGTCAGCTTGTCGACCGGAAAGGTTAGAACTGATCTGGGTAATGAACCGGTCCTCAACCAGCACATCGGTTTCGGTGATGCGACCTTCATTGACCAGCCGGGCGTTGATGATGAGAAGTTTACTCATAAAAGCCCGGCTGCTTCTTTCGCAAAATAAGTCAAAATAACTTTCGCGCCCGCCCGCTTGATCGCCGTCAGCGCTTCCATCATAGCGCGGTCACCGTCGAGCCAGCCGTTCAGGGCCGCAGCTTTAATCATGGCGTATTCCCCGCTGACATTGTAAGCCGCGATGGGTAGATCGTACTTATCGCTCAGCAACTTGATGATGTCTAAGTACGGCAAGGCGGGTTTAACCATCAGAAAGTCGGCCCCTTCGGCGTAATCCAAGGCGGCTTCGATTAGGGCCTCGCGGCTGTTGGCCGGGTTCATCTGATACGTTTTTTTATCGCCGAACTTCGGGGCCGAATCGAGCGCGTCGCGGAACGGACCGTAGAACGCGCTGGCGTACTTGGCCGAATACGCCATAATCGCCACGTCGTGGAAGCCGCCTTCATCCAGCACCTGCCGGATGTAGCCAACCCGTCCGTCCATCATGTCCGACGGCCCGACGATGTGCGCGCCGGCCTGCGCCTGTGCCAGGGCCATCTTGCCCAAAACTTCCAGCGTCGGATCGTTCAGAATTTTACCGTTTTCGACAATGCCGTCGTGCCCGTCGGAACTGTACGGGTCCATCGCCACGTCGGTCATAATGACTACGTCGGGAAAGCGGTCGTTGATCGCCCGCACGGTTTGCAGGTACAGCCCGTCGGGATTATAGCTTTCGGTGGCGTACTTATCTTTTTTGGCTTCGGGCAGGTTAGGAAATAAGGCAAACGTCTGCACGCCTAAGTCCACGCATTCCTTTACCTCATTTAACAACAAATCCGTCGACAGCCGGTAGATGCCGGGCATGGATTTGACCTCCGAGCGAACGTTTTGTCCTTCCAGCACGAAGAGCGGCAAGATAAAATCCGAAACCGACAGGCGCGTTTCCTGCACCATATCGCGAATGGCGGCCGACTGGCGATTCCGGCGGGGACGTCTTACGATGTTCATTGTCTTTTTGTTGGTCGGTTGGTCGGTTCGTTTATTGGTTAGCAGAGCGTATAACCGAACCGACAAACCTTTAAACAATCAGTTTAAACCCTTCACCGTGCACATTGACGAGTTGAACGGCGGGGTCGTCTTTGAGGTACTTACGGAGTTTGGTGACGTACACGTCCATGCTACGGGCGTTGAAGTACGAATCGTCACCCCACACCATCTTGAGCGCAAAGCTACGACTGACGGGCTGATTGAGGTTCTGCGCCAACAGTTTTAGTAGCTCGGTTTCTTTACTGGTCAGTTTCTGAGCGGTCGGTTCGCCGGGCGTGCCGTTCAGGGTTAAGAGCTGATGCGGGTAATCGAACGCAAACCGACCGATCTGGTACGTCGTTGGTTCGGGCGTGTCGCCGGTACGTTGGTAACGCCGAAGAATCGCCTGAATCCGCAGCAGGAGTTCTTCCATGCTGAACGGCTTCGTGATGTAATCATCGGCTCCAACCCGGAAGCCCTGAATCGTGTCTTCTTGCATCGACTTCGCCGTCAGGAAGATAATGGGTACGTCGCGGCCGGCCATGCGCACTTCTTTGGCGAGCGTAAAACCGTCTTTCTTCGGCATCATTACGTCGAAGATGCACAGGTCGTAAGCGCCAGCCATGAACTGTTGCAGGCCCTGGTTGCCATCAGTGGCGCGGTCGGTAGGATAGCCTTTTAGGGTCAGGTATTCCTGCACTAACAGGCCTAAATTGGGATCGTCTTCAACGAGGAGGATTGTGGGCATGAGGGCGAAGGGTGAAGAGCCAAGAGCGAAGGGTGAAGAAGCCAACCATTCAGCTCCGCTTTTCACCCTTCGCCTTTCACCCTTCACTCGTTTTGTACGGTATAACTATTTCAAACGAACTGCCCCGGCCGGGTTGGCTATCTACCCGAATTTGGCCGTGGTGTTCGTCAACCATTTTCTTTACATAGCTCAGGCCCAAACCGAATCCTTTCACGTCGTGCCGGTTACCAGTCGGTACGCGGTAGAACTTCTCGAAGATTCGGCTTATCTGCTCTTTGGTCATTCCTAAGCCTTGGTCGGCAACCGTGATGCTAATACCGTCGGACAGACTGCGCGTCTGGATGGTGATGTGCGGAGATTCGGGGGAATACTTGATGGCGTTATCGACCAAATTATACAGAATATTCGTCAAGTGGATTTCGTCGGCTTCCACAATCTCCTGATCGGCCTCAAAGACCAGATCGACTTCACCCGCCCGCTGCTCAATCTGCAAACCAATGTTGTTGAGTACTTTTTCAATGACATCGTGCACATTCACCGGCTGAAGCTTGAGCTTAATCTCACCCCGGTCGAGCAGGGCCATCTGCAACACTTTTTCTACGTGCGAACCCAACCGCCGGGTTTCGTCGCGGATGATGCCCATGTAGCGGGTCAAGCGCGCCGGTTCGGGAGTCGTCGGGTTGGTTAGGGTGTTTGGCAGCCCGCCCGACGATTGTAGTTGGTCCTGCGCCATCTCAACCGCCAGCGAAATGGTCGAAATCGGCGTCTTGAACTCGTGAGTCATGTTGTTGATGAAATCGTTTTTAATGTCGGCTAACTTCTTTTGCCGCACAATCGTGCTGATGGCAATGTAGAAACAAGCCAAGATCACCAAAATCAACACCGCCGACGCGCCCAACGTAAAGCTCAGCCGATTCAGGATAAACTGCTGCTGCGTCGGAAAGGACACGTAAACGTAGTTGCCACTTTCAACTAAGTTGTTCGGGAACAACGCAGCTTTATAGCCGTTGCCGTCGAAGTTGGCCATGCCTGATGAGGTGAACAAAAATCCCGGCTGCGACTTTGTCCGCACGCCGTAGCTAAAGGGAATGCCGATACCGCGTTCCTGCAACGCCTGGCGCAGGAGCGTATCCAACGAGCGCCGATCAATGCGCTCTTCAATCGGCCGGTCAGCCAGCAGCAGATTTTTAAGCACTTCCTTGATCAACGTGGACTGCTCTTCCGCCCGGTGCTGATTCACACTGGCGGGCCGGCTCAGCGCGCTCCCCGACGCAACCGGTTTAGGGGTTTGACCGGCCGGGCGGGCGACTCCACGCCGAGCACGTTGTCGCTTGACCCGCGCCAACGAATCGCGCCGGTTGGCATTCTGCGCGACCTGACTGTTAATCTGGTTCCGTTCGTTCGCAATGACCTGCTCAACCCAGCGGTCGAACTGCTGCTGCTGAATCATCTGCGCCTGCCAGTCGCCGATGGCCATGAGTTCTTCCTGCTCACGAAAAAACGCTTCAACCACCTGCATCTGCTCGGCCGAAAGCGGGTGCGTCGTGGGATGCAGCACGTCCGACTGCACGACCATCGCGCCCGCCGGGGGCGTATTGCCCAACCGCCCGTAGGTCAGCTCGTCGGGAGACGGTTTACGGGGCCGGTCCGGGCGTTTGGCCACGCGGTTCTGGTTCTGCCCGACCGGCTTCACCTTCTGAACGACGGGTTTGTCGACTTTTTTGGCAATGGCCATCAGCCGGTTCTGTTGCTCGCGGGCCTGCACGCGCTGCTTAAGCAAGACCACCGTTTCATGCCGTTCGAGCGTACGCACCACCTCCTGCAAAGCGTCGGTTACTTTGTAATCAAACTGTTCTTTTTGCAGGCGTAGCGCACTCTTGATCCAATAAAGCTGCAAGCCGATAAGGCCCAGCAACCCCACGGCCATGAGCACCACAATCCAGCCTATGCGTTGTTTCGACATTTTTCGTAATCCTCGTGCAACCTTTCGCCAGTGGCGGCATCTTTAGCCAAATCGAAGTCCGGTGCCCTCGTAAAAGTACAGAACGATAAGACCGTACCCGCGGGGTTTAACAAACTTTAACAGCCTGTTTGCCCGCAGTTTGGGCATTAATCTATTTCGTTAACCAACTTTGTCAACCATGAAAAAAACAGTTCTTTGGGGGCGTCGGTTCGCAACGGCGCTGCTCATCACCGGTGGTTTCAGTAACCTTGTTACGGCTCAGTCAACCAAGCCAAATGCGAAGACTGCCGCTAAAGAATCCCGTGAAGTAAACGTCCGCATCATCGAGCGAAACGGCGACCAAGTGCAGGAAATCGAACGGACCTTCCGCACGGACGGTCTGAGCGATCCCGAACGCGACAAGATGGTCACGCGCTTAGTTGATTCGGTCAAAGCCGCCCGCACCAATAGCGGCAAACGCCGGATGACCATCATTGTAGAAGACAATGACGACCGAACAACGACGCGCGAACGCACCCCATCCCGCAATCGCTCGAATGACATTTACACCTGGCGTCATCGAAACGCACAGCCAGGCAACGATTTTGGGTTTAATCGAAACTGGGAGTTTGAGTTCCGGCGCGGAGCAGATTCATTAGCCGATGCCATGAATCGGATGCGTTTTAGTTTTCCGCGGGACTTAGATCGGCGGCTGGCTCGTCCCTTTGAGGACTGGTCGCGGAGTTTTAACGCGGGCATTAAGCCGTCGACGATCCGGGGTTTGGATGCTTACACGAACAATCCCGACCGCAATCAGCTAACCGTCCGCTTCACGGCTCCGGCCAAGGGCGACGTACGGATTGTGTTGACTAACCCGAAGGGAAACGAAGTGGCCCGCCGGGAAGTGAAAAACTTTTCGGGCGAGTTCATCGGCCAGATGGATTTAGGCCGCAACCCGCAGGGCACTTACTTTGTCACCGTTACGCAAAACGAAGATGGCGCGGTGAAGCGGGTAGTGGTTGACTAAGAAAGTAAGGTAGAGGGTGTAAAAGGGTGTCTGTGGAGTTAGCGTCAGCCGCTTTACCCCTTTTACACCTTCTATATTGGTACCTGTTAAAAAATATAGTACTTTGTATTGCATACTACCATATCAAACCATTATCTTTGTCCTGTTCTTATCAATAACGCGATGAAGACAAAGCTGACTACCCTGCTGCTGCTGTTGACGATGGCTGGCCAAGCCATGAGTATGGGGCATCCGCATAACCTGTTTGCGGCCCGGAAGCAAATAAAAGCCAAAACCTTGACGATGGCCAGCAAACACAAAACGGTCGTCAACTCCCGTCGGCACTTGTTCGCGACGATTGACAAGGCGGAATTTGCCAGGCGATTACTGACGGCGCTGGCGTCCGTGCGTCCGTATTGATTTATTCGTATATCCTTTCTCCGCGTTTCAGCCAGACGCCCCACAGTCGGCTGTAAGCGTGTACCCGCTGCGTTGGCTTCCCAGACCCGTCAACGACCACGTTGCCCTGATTGACCCACTCAAATAAGCTACCGTCGAGGTTACGCACCTGCCGGTAGCCGGCCGCCAGCAGTTTCTCGCCTACTTTTTCGCTGCGGTACCCAACCGAACAGTACAGCACCACGTTCGCATCTTTCGGAACAGCGTTCACCCGCGTCAGGTCAAAATCATCGTAGCCCACCCAACGGGCGTTGGGCAAGTGACTTACGTCGTACTCCGCCCGGCTTCGGGTGTCGAGTAGCACCACATTCGGCATTTTTTTCAAGTCAGCCACGCTAACCAACGGCACCGTTTTTTGGTACAGCGCGTCCAGCATGGCGCGGTAAGACCGGCTCATGGTTTGCGCCGAAGCCGACATTGTCATTGCTAAAAATAAGCCAAGTTCCATCCAGGTACGTTTCATTGTCGTATCGTCTGATACCCCTTTGCGCGAAGTTGGGCAGTTCCGCCCTTGCCTTAAACGTTGGTCAATTTGATAAAATTCAGGTAATAGATTTGACAAAAAGTGGGACAAATTTACGTTTAGTTATGGTTTCCGGCTTTGAGTGGCTACTTTTATGGTTCGACACAAACCCACCGATAGCTTACTTTGTCATTTTTACCCTTTGATTATTCATGCGGAACAACGTTGTCTGGCCCCTTTCCGTCGCTGGCCTGCTGTTCGT
>CAXUEB010000126.1:12120-14763 GCA_964249775.1 uncultured Spirosoma sp. | reverse complement strand
CGACCCTTCTGGATCTTGAATTGCTGCCCTGCGATCTCTACGATTGCGTACATGACTTGCGTATGAAATTGGAAATGAGGGGGCAAAAGTACGAAACAATTGTTTAAAAAGAAAAGGGGTAGACGGGGTAAAGTGTAAGAGGTGTAGGGTGTAAGGGGCTGACGCGCAACTTACCGCACCGGCCGCCCGAACCTTTACCCCCTGCTCCTCTTACACCTTATCCCTTTTCTTCCCCTGCTCACCCCCCTATTTTCACCGACGTTTGGATTAGGTTAGTCGTGGCTTTGGCGACAATCTTACCGTCGGCGGCTACGATACGTCCCTCGGCGTGAATGATGTTTTTACCCGCCCGAACCACGTCGGCCGTCGCCGTGACGATCTCGCCCAGCCGGGCCGCGTGCAGAAAATCAACGGTTAAGTTTACCGACGTGTACGCATACTCCCGGCCGAGCGTAAACACCATTGCCCCAATCAGGTCGTCCAGGATAGCGGCTGCCGCTCCGCCGTGCAGCACCCCGGCCGGATTGGTCATGTCGGCACGGATGTTGAAATCCGCCACCAAACGCCCGGCATCGGCGGCTTGGATGGTCCCGTTGAGCCAGCGGCCAAAGGGCGAAATACTACCGCTCATGTCGCGGCCAATCTGCGACCGAAAGAAATCAAGACGGGGATTAGAGTCCATAATTTGTTGTTTGGTCCTTGACCGACGCGAATACAGTCAGTGCTTGCGCCAGCTAACGACGAACCGCAAACTACAGATCAAAATAGCATTAAACCAAGCTATATACGCGTCAGGCCCTATTATGTATGCACTTTCTTGGGAGGTAACCGGGAGTTGTACTACTTTTGGGCGTTTTTGAACGTACCCATTCATCCCAGAGCGAATGAACTATACGCTTACGCAGATCCCCGACCGTACCGCCAAACCCCGATCGAGCGGGTTAACGATGGTGATGGATAAAGGACTGAGCCTGCGCCAGGTTGATGATTTTCTATCCACATCGGCCGACCATACCGACATCGTTAAATTAGGCTGGGCCACGTCGTTCGTAACGCCCAACCTCGACCAGAAATTAGCCATCTACCGCGAAGCGGGTATTCCCGTTTATTTCGGCGGTACGTTGTTTGAAGCGTTCGTTGTGCGCGGTCAGTTCGACGATTACTGCAAGCTACTGGATCGCTACCAACTGGAATACGCCGAAGTGTCCGACGGCTCGGTCGATATGGTGCAGGACCACAAATTAGATTACATCCGGCGACTGGCGCAACGCGGAACGGTGCTGTCGGAGGTGGGTTCTAAAGACGAAGCCAAAATTATTCCGCCCTACAAATGGATTCAGTTGATGAAAGCCGAACTGGAAGCCGGGGCCTGGAAAGTCATTGGCGAAGCCCGCGAGGGCGGCAACGTCGGCCTGTTTCGATCGAGTGGCGAAGTGCGACAGGGGCTGGTCGAAGAGATTCTGACGCAGGTGCCGTCCGAAAGCATTATCTGGGAAGCGCCCCAGAAAGAACAGCAGGTGTGGTTTGTGAAACTGCTCGGGGCCAACGTCAACGTCGGCAATATCGCGCCCCACGAGGTCATTCCGCTCGAAACGATTCGGCTCGGTTTGCGCGGGGATACGTTCTCTCAATTTTTAGACAAATGATTGGTTGGCAAGCGTGAGAAAGCAAGTACGCACCCAGGCATGCGAAGCCTTCTCACTCTTAACTCCTTATTTTTCATCAAATGGACATTCTCAAATCCTTAGTCGATTTTTTGCTCCACCTCGACCGTTACCTCGACTTGTGGGCCAACGAATACGGCGTGCTGCTGTACGCCATTCTGTTTCTGATCGTCTTCACCGAAACGGGACTTATCGTCATGCCCCTGCTGCCGGGCGACTCGCTCCTGTTTGCCGCCGGAGCGTTGGCCGCCCGCGACACGAATGAGTTGAACGTGTGGGTCATTATTCCGCTCCTCATCGGGGCCGCCTTGCTGGGCGATAACGTCAATTACTTCGTTGGCAAGTTTCTGGGCAGTAAGATTAAAATGCGCGAACGCATTCTGTTCTTCAAGCGCGAATACATTACCGAGACCGAAAAGTTTTACGCCAAACACGGCGGCCGGACGGTTATCCTGGCCCGGTTTATTCCCATTGTTCGGACCATCGCGCCGTTCGTGGCGGGGGCCGGCAGCATGAACTACGGCACCTATATCCGGTTCTGCATCATCGGGGCGGTGTTGTGGGTGTTCAGCATTACGCTGATCGGGTACTTCTTCGGTAACTTTCCGATTGTGCAACGAAACTTTGAACTCGTCGTCTTCGGTATCGTCGGCTTGTCGGTGCTGCCAGTACTGGTCCAAGTGGTAAAAAAACGCTTGAATCCGGGCGCGTAATCCCGCCAACGTTGCCTATGCCCCGCTACGGTCTGATTGGCTACCCGCTGACCCACTCGTTTTCGCAGCGGTACTTCACCGAGAAGTTTCGGCGCGAAGGCATCCTGGACAGCCAGTACGATCTGTTCGAGATGCCCGACATTACGGCCCTGCCAGACTTGCTGCAAACGCCGGACCTGCGCGGGCTGAACGTAACGATTCCGCACAAACAAGCCGTGCTGCCGTATCTCGACCGGCTCGACGGGTCGGCGCAGAAAGTCGGCGCG
>CAXUEB010000126.1:11091-12110 GCA_964249775.1 uncultured Spirosoma sp. | reverse complement strand
ATCGTGATTCGTCTGGAAGGCGACGGGTCGCGGACGGGGTTCAACTCGGATTATTATGGTTTTCGGCAGTCGCTCGAAGACTGGCTGGCGTCGCTATATCGGCCGCTCGACGGGCTGCGGGCGCTGGTGTTGGGCACGGGTGGCGCGTCGAAGGCGGTAACGGCCGCGCTGACGGATGTGGGCATTGTGTACAAGTCCGTATCGCGCACACAAACCGTCGACAACCTGACGTATAAAGAATTGCCCAATGTCCTGACCAACTTTCCGTTGGTCATCAACTGCTCACCCGTCGGGACGTATCCGCGCCCGGACGAAGCGCCCGCCCTTCCCTACGACCAACTTACCAATCAACATCTGCTGTACGATCTGGTGTATAACCCGGCCGATACGCGCTTTATGCAATTCGGCCGCGAACGCGGAGCCGCCGTCCTGAACGGCTACCGGATGCTGGAGTTGCAGGCCGAAAAAGCGTGGGAAATCTGGCAGGCCTGAGCGCGTAAAGGATTACCATCGTTTATCTTCGCCCCATGCAGGACATCCATTTTCGGAACGCCACGGTTTTTACGGGTACTGAATTTATTGAAAACGCTTTTGTGCACGTCGCCGATGGTCGGATTCGGGCCGTAACCGACGCAGCACCGGACGAAGTGGGCACGTCAACCATCGTTGACCTGGCTGGCGATTACCTGATTCCGGGGTTGGTTGATCTGCAACTCTACGGCGGCTCCAACTTGTTTCTGAACGAGTTCCCCACGCCCGACACGGTACGGCACATCTACGACTCCCACGTCCGCAACGGCACAACGACGCTTCTGCCCACACTGCATTCGACTTCGCTCGCCATCATACAGCAGAGCATGGCCGCCGTGCAGACGGTGCGGGCCGAAAACCCGTTCGGCGTGCCGGGCATTCACCTTGAAGGACCGTACTTTAACCTCGTCAAGCGCGGTGCCCACAGCCCGGCTTTCGTGCGGACGCCCGCCGAGGGTGAACTCGAAACGCTGTTCAGCACCAACGCC
>CAXUEB010000126.1:8439-11081 GCA_964249775.1 uncultured Spirosoma sp. | reverse complement strand
TCCCGATACGTTGCTTTCGCTGGGTCACTCGAACGCGACGTATCGTCAAGCAACGGAAGCCTTTGAGGTCCACTCGTTTCCGTTGGCGACGCACCTTTACAACGCCATGCGCGGTTTTGAGAGCCGCGAGCCGGGCGTTGTCGGGGCCGTGTTCGACCACCCGACAGTTCGGGCCAGCATCATCGCCGACGGTTACCACTGCGACCCGGCCACAATTCGGATTGCCCGTCGACTCCTCGGCGACCGTCTGTTTCTCATCTCCGATGCACTGTTTGCCAACCCGCCCCGGCCGAATTTCACGTTGGGGCAATTCATTGTCTGGTACGAACCTGACTCGAACGGACCGGGCCATTATGTGAACAACGAAGGGAATCTGGCGGGGTCGGCAATTACGTTGCTCGACTGCGTACGGGTGTGCGTGGAAAAGGTGGGCTTACCCTTAACCGATGCCCTGCGCATGGCGTCCACGATTCCAGCCGGGGTTATTGGTTTAGGCGATCAGTTGGGCAAGATTCAGCCGGGTTACGTCGCGAATCTGGTTCGACTCGATCAAGCGTTAACGGTGAGCGGGGTTTGGCATGGGGGCGTTGCTATGGTCGGAGGATAATCAATTCATCCTTTCCAACCTTTTCCCGGCTCCTTAACGTACCCCGCACAATCGGCGCTTTCACACCCCCATTTAGCGGAGTGCTGCCCAGCATCGTCTGGCTGCGAAATACGCGCCCCTCGTCCCACAAACCGGCATCCATAAACGAGTTCAGCAGTGTGGTACCGCCCTCGACCAGTACGGATTGGATGTTGCGCTGATAGAGGTCGGTGAGTAGTTGGGGCAAAAATGGCTTGTCGGGATGGAGTTGAATGTAGGTGGTTTGGCCAACCGTTTCGGTTTTAATGAAATTATAGCCCAGCGTCGGCTGCGAGCTGTCGAACAGGTTGAGGCTTTCGGGCAGTTGCAGTTGTTTGTCAATAACTACCCGCGTCGGATTCCGGCCGGGAACGAGCCGCACGTTCAGGCGGGGGTTATCGGTACGGGCCGTATTGGTGCCGACCAGAATGGCGTCTTCTTCGGCCCGCCAGCGGTGCACCAACCGTTGGCTGAGCGGCCCGCTGATCTGCACTTGCTGACCGCCCTCGCCGGCGATGTAGCCGTCGGCGGTTTCGGCCCATTTCAGGATGATATACGGCCGTTGTTTTTCGATGAACGTAAAGAAGCGGGCGTTCAACTCGCGGCCAACTTCTGCTAATACGCCGGTTTCGACCGGAATGCCCGCGTTGCGGAGTTTTTGAAAACCCTGCCCGGCAACTAACGGATTAGGATCATCATTGCAGCAGACGACGCGCCCGATCCGCCCTTCAATCAGCAAATCCGCGCAGGGCGGTTGCTTGCCGAAGTGTGAGCACGGTTCGAGCGTGACGTACACCGTGCTTTCGGGCAGCAAGTGTTCGTCTTCCGGCCGCACCGACACAATGGCGTTCCGCTCGGCGTGGGCTTGGCCGTAGCGTTGGTGCCAGCCTTCGCCGATGATGCGTTTGGTCGCGTCGTGGACGATGACGCAACCCACGATGGGGTTGGGACTAACGTGGCCCCGGCCGAGCGCGGCCAATTCAAGGGCGCGACGCATGAATAGAGTTTCCAAATCTTTAGTTTTACGCAAAATTACTCGACCCCAACCGAATGGCCACCGCCAAACCGCTGTACGAACGCTTAAGTAAAAACATTACGGCTTACCCGTCCGAAGAAGGGCGGGAAATGGCCTTTATGCTGCTCGATCATTACTTCGGCCTGCGCAAAACCGACGTCTTGACCGATAAACCCCTGCCGCCTAACCGCACCGAACCCGACTGGTTTAAAATTCTGGAGCGTTTGAACCGGCAAGAACCGATTCAGCACGTGATTGGCACGACGATTTTCTGCGGACTGGAATTCGAGGTGTCGCCCGCCGTGCTGATTCCCCGGCCCGAAACCGAAGATTTGGTCCGGCTGATTATGCACGATTTTGCCGACCGCACCGACGACGTGCCCATCCTGGACATCGGCACGGGCAGCGGCTGCATCGCCGTGACGCTGGCGCGGTTCCTGCCGCAGTCGGTCGTGACGGGCTGGGACGTGTCGGAAGAAGCCCTCGCGCTGGCCCGGCGCAACGCTTTGACCCTCAAAGCCGACATCAATTTTGCCATTCAAGACATTCTGAACGTACCGGCTGATCTGGTCACGAAGTTCGACTGCGTGGTGAGTAATCCGCCCTACGTCACCCGTTCGGAAGCGGCCGGGATGGACCGCAACGTCTTGAACTACGAACCCGACTTGGCCTTGTTCGTGGACGACAACGATCCGCTGGTTTTTTACAAAGCCGTTGCGGATTTCTGCGTCCGCCACCTGACGAAAGACGGGGCCTGCTACGTTGAGATTAACGAACGCTTCGGCGAAGCGACCCGGCAGGTCTTCGCCGACCGGGGCTTCACCAAGATTCAGGTATACAAAGACATTCACGGTAAAGACCGCAGCATTCGGGCAACGCGGTTACCGTGATCGATACCGACGGCGACGGTCGTAAAGAGCTCCTGTTTGGCTTTGTGAGCTTCTCCAACGTAGCCCGCATGCGCACCGGCGGCACCAACGACAGCTTAGCCACCTCTGTGCG
>CAXUEB010000126.1:379-8429 GCA_964249775.1 uncultured Spirosoma sp. | reverse complement strand
ACCGCAACGTCCTCAACTACGAACCGGACTTAGCCTTATTCGTCGACGACGCTGACCCGCTGCTGTTTTACAAGGCCGTCGCTGATTTCTGCGTTCGGCACCTGACGAAAGACGGGGCCTGTTACGTTGAGATTAACGAACGCTTCGGCGACGCGACGCGGCAAGTCTTTGCGGACCGCGGCTTTTCCAAGATTCAGGTGTATAAAGACATTCACGGCAAGGACCGGAGCGTTCGGGCAACGTTTTAAGTATGCAATCAGCCACCACGTTTACGTATCACACGAAGATTCGCGAAGTATTCAGCGAGATGAGCCAGGTCGTGGTGGGGCAGGACCGGCTGCTCAACCGGCTGCTCATCGGGCTGTTCACGGGCGGCCACATTCTGCTCGAAGGCGTACCGGGCCTGGCCAAAACGTTGACGATCAATACACTGGCGAAAGTGCTGGAACTGGATTTTCAGCGTATTCAGTTTACACCCGACCTCTTGCCCGCCGACCTGATCGGCACGATGATCTTTAACCAAAAAACGGCCGATTTTGAGGTCAAGCAGGGGCCAATTTTTGCCAACCTGATTCTGGCCGATGAGGTTAACCGCTCGCCCGCGAAGGTGCAGGCCGCTCTGCTCGAAGCCATGCAGGAAAAGCAGGTGACCATCGGCGAGGAAACGTTTGTGCTCGACCGGCCGTTTCTGGTTCTGGCCACGCAAAACCCCGTCGAGCAGGAAGGAACGTATCCCTTACCCGAAGCGCAGGTCGACCGGTTTATGATGAAGGTGTTTGTGGATTACCTGAGCAAGGACGACGAATTGGCCGTCATGCGCCGGATGTCGAATATGAACTTCGATTACGAGGTGCAGCCCGTACTGGGCAAGGAAGATTTAGTGGCGATCCGCGACGAGATCAACGGCATTACGATTTCGGAAACGCTCGAACGCTACATCATCGAACTCGTCTTTGCCACGCGCCGACCACTGGAATACAACCTGCGCGACGAAGCCCGCTACATTCAATACGGCGTATCGCCCCGTGCGAGCATTAATCTCAACCTCGCGGCCAAAGCCCTCGCTTATTTCGACCGGCGCGATTACGTACTGCCCGAAGACATCAAAGAAGTGGCCCCCGACGTGTTTAATCACCGCATCCTGCTCAACTACGAAGCCGAAGCCGACGGCGTAACGCCCTTGCAGGTGATTGATTCGATTCTGCGGAAAGTCGCGATTGGGCGGTGATTTTACCATGTATGCCAACCTATAGACCAAACCATGGGCGAAATGTAACCCCTTACAAAAATCTTATCCTTAACCCCTTTGTCATGATAAGCCTCACCCTGAAAAGCGTGTTTGTTGGTTCCTTCATTCTTGTTTTCAGCGAGAGTTTCTCACAACCTTTTCCCCTGAAAGTAAACGGTCATTATTTAACTGACGCCACCGGTAAGCCGTTTCTTTACCACGCCGATACGGGTTGGCAACTTCCGTGGAAACTCAATAAGCAGGAAACCATAGACTATTTTGACGACCGGAAACGGAAAGGCTTTAATGCAATTCAGATTCAGATACTGCCTCACCGCCTTAACCAAACCAACACGGATGGCCAAAAGCCTTTTCTGCAACCGGGCGATTTAACCGCACCCAACCCTGCCTACTTCGATCACATCGAATGGATCGTGAAAACGGCCAATGATAAAGGGCTGGCTCTATTGGTTTCGCCCTTGTGGGCGAGTCGGTGGGAACAGGATTGGCATAACTATTTCACCGCGGGCGCGGCCGAAACGTATGGTACTTATTTAGCCCGCACATTCAAAACATATCCGAACATAGTCTGGGTACACGGCGGGGATGACGATGCGCTGGCGTTACACCAAGCGATCCGATTGTTCGCAAAGACCATCAAAACGATTGCTCCTCACCAGTTACACACGTTTCACGGATCGGGAAAATCCAGTTCGGTTTTCTTCCACGCTGACGACTGGCTGGACTTGAATACGGCCTATTCGTACGCGCACAAGGGTCTGGCGGACCAAATTTTGGCGGATTATCAAAAAAATCCGGTGAAGCCGACGATTATGGGAGAAAGTCACTACGACGATAACGACAATAAGATGGGCGCTTACCGAATGCGGCAACAAGCTTACCTAAGCATTTTGTCGGGGGCGGCAGGCCATGCCTACGGACACGGCAGCTTGTGGGATACGGATGAAAATTGGCGAAAGGGATTAGCCGCCGAGAGTGCGGAAGACGTGAAGCTAATGAAAGATTTCTTTACTTCTTTTCAGTGGCAAACCTTGATTCCTAACGCGAAAACTGATCTGATTACCGAGGGACGGTTGGATTCGACTTCGTACGCTACGTCTGCAATGGCGGGAGACGGAAGTTTAGCCGTCATATACGTGCCGAATTTAAGAAAAATAGACGTTGATTTAACCAGCTTTCGGGGAAAAACAATAGTGGCGCAATGGTACGATCCAACCAACGGTAAATACGAAAACGTGGCTGGTTCTCCGTTTAAAAAGTCGAAACAGCTATCATTCATGTCACCCAAAATGAACAGCAGAAAAGAGACGGATTTCATTCTGGTGCTGAAAGCAGAAAAGTGAATCACGTCCATGACCACCGGTCAGAACAAGGCTTTTTTGGGTACGGCGCTCCTGATTGCCGGGGGTCTTTGGCTGTACAGCACGTACTTCGGCACCCCGCGACCGCCCCACCGCCGACCACCCGGCGTGACCTCGCCCGGCGGACGGCGCGTCGAGAAAACCGATGCGGCATGGCGTAAGCAACTGACGTGGTCGCAATACCGGGTCATGCGCAACCGGGGCACGGAGTGGCCCAACAGCAGCCCGCTCACCCACGAACACGGGCGGGGCACGTATACCTGCGTCGGTTGTCGCAATCCGCTGTTTGCGTCAGCGACCAAGTTTGAATCGGGCACCGGCTGGCCGAGCTTTTCCGCGCCCATCGTCCCGAACGCCGTCTACACCGAACCCGACGGCAACCGCACCGAAGTCCGCTGCTCGGTCTGCGACGCGCATCTGGGCCACGTTTTTAACGACGGACCGGAGCCGGCGGGACTGCGCTACTGCATGAATGGCGTGGCGATGGGGTTTACACCAATTGCAAAATGAACCCAACCAGTACGTCCTCGCCCGATAGCGGTTTATCGAAGCCCTGTACAATTTGAATCTCTCCGTTGATGCGGAAAATGTGTACTGTTTCTGTCTTGGAATCAATCAGCCAGGCTAAACGGCAGCCGTTAGCCATCCAGACCTCAGTCATTTTCTTTTTTGTGCTATTGAGTGAATCGCTGGGAGAAAGCAGTTCAATCACAAAATCGGGACAAATGGGGGGAAACGTTTCCTGATCATGGTCGCTCAGGGCTTCCCAGCGTTCGCGGCTAATCCAGGCAACGTCCGGCGAACGGGTACTGCCGTCGGGCAAATCAAAAGCCGTTGACGAATCAAAAACTTCGCCAAGACTGGCTTCTTCGTTCCAAAGGCCGACCCGTAAATTTAATTTTGAATTTCGCAGTCCGGTTCTTCCTCCTGTGTTGGGCATGACAATGATACGGCCGTCGGGTTCGCGCTCGAATCTATAATCGGGATTGTCCTGACAGAAGGTATAGAAATCGTCCCGCGTTCGGATCTGCTGAACGTAAAACGAAATCAAACTTGCTTCGCTGGCGGCCGACGACAGAAGGGGGGCGATTAGCGTCTCCATAGTTTCCTTAATCTCTTCAACCAAAGATACATCTTCAAAACTGGAAATAGATGAACTGATTCGAGGTAAAGACGCCGAACAGATACGTTAGGAACGTAATCAGGAGAAACAGCACGTAGAACCGGACGGTGTTGCGCGTTGGGATATAAAGATAGAAATACTCTTTCACCAGCAGGAAGCCAATCAAAAACAGGCTAAACCACATCTCTGTCGCGTTGAGCGGGCTATCAATGCGCTCAGTGGGTGAGAGCGTAGCAATACGTTGTAAAATCAATAAGGCGTCGCCGACGCTCTTGGCCCGGAAAAACACCCACGTCAGCATAATCAAGACGAACGTCACCAGCACGTTGCCGACGACGCGCAGGGGCGACGCGGTGCCCGGCTGCGCGATGATGCCTATGCGCGAAGAGGTTGGTTGCGAAGTTGGTTTGGCGGCTGTCAGGCCCAGCCGGGTCAGGAGTTTGTCGCGCAGGATAGCCCCGATTTGGTACAAACCGTTCAGACCACCCCAGATGACGTAGGTCCAGTTGGGGCCGTGCCAGAGGCCGCTGGCCAGAAAAACGGTCATCAGGTTGGCGTACTGCCGGACTTCGCCCCGGCGGCTGCCGCCCAAGGGAATGTACAGGTAATCGCGGAACCAGGTCGAGAGCGAGATGTGCCAGCGTCGCCAGAACTCCGACACGGACTGCGCGATGTAGGGCGTCCGGAAGTTTTCCATCAACGTAAAGCCCATCACCCGCGCGGCCCCGATGGCGATGTCGGAGTAACCCGAAAAGTCGCAGTAAATTTGGAACGTAAAGAAAAATGTCGCGGCTAAGAGCGTCAGGCCGTTGTGCTGACTGGGGTCGTTGTAGGCGTAATCCACCAGCATAGTCAACCGGTCGGTAATGACAACTTTCTTGAACAGTCCGAACGCCATCTGCATCAGCCCGGCCTTGACGTTCTCAACGTCGTACGGAAACGTCTTGTGAAACTGGCCCAGTACGTTCTGCGGGCGCTCGATGGGGCCGGCTACGAGCTGCGGGTAAAACATCACGTAAAGCGCGTAGATGCCGAAGTGCCGTTCGGCCCGCTGGTTGCCCCGGTACACCTCAATCGTGTAGCTCATCGCCTGAAACGTGTGGAACGACAGGCCGATGGGCAAGATGCTCATGTTGTCTTTAAACGACGCAATTCCGCTCTGCCCAAACACGTGCAAGACCTTAACAAACACCCGGTTGATACCCGCCGTCACGCCCTCAGCGGCCTGCGGCAGATCAAGGGCCGTGAACAGATCGGCGATATTTTCGGTGAAGAAACCCAGGTATTTGAAAAACGCCAGGATGCCGAGGTTCGAGAGCAGCGACAGCACCAGCAGCCAGCGCCGGGCTTTGCCGGTTGACCGTTCGATCCAGATGCCGGCGACGTAATCAATGACGATTGTCCCGAACAGAATCAGAATGTAGGCCGGCTGGAAGACCATGTAGAAGTAGCAACTCGCGACCAGCAGCAACAGCCACCGCCCCTGCCACTTCAGGCCGAAGTACGAAAGCGTGACGACAATAAAGAAAAAAAGAAACTGGAGTGAATTGAACAGCATGGCTGATCACGGCCCAAGAATCAGACCATTTCGTCGGCACTTATTCATTGGGTGGGGTCGGTACTGCGCAAAAATAGGCATTACTGCCGAATCGTGGGCATTTCTTCGCCGTCTTGGGTTACAGCGTAGGGGTAATCAGCCGTGCGCGGTAAGCGGGCGTTAACCACGGCTCAGTGAACGCCTAACAGCCACGTAACCATTCGAATGACAAGGTTGGGGTGGTAGTGCAGGTGGCCATCAAAATCGTAGATTGGAATCATTAGCGCAGCTACGCTCGTTACAAACAGCAGTTCGCGCAGGCGTTTGGTGGTTAGGCGACTGCTTAGCTCGGCCAAGGCCAAACCAACAAACGGCAGGGTATACGCCAAACTTCGGTTGATGTCGGTAATCATCAAGATAACGGTTCCATTCGCCAAAACACCAATCTTAACCAGACTCAACAGCAGCCAGTCTTTCCGGTTGACCATCGATACGAGTGCCAGCAGCAGTAACAGCCAGACGGCCCCGTAGGTTGAGAAAACGCCAATCGGAATGTACTGCCGGGCTTTAGAGAACTCAGTCAGTCCCACGCCCGACGTTTCGGTGTGGAAGTGATACACGTGGCTCAGCAACCACCGCCCCGCGAAGTAGCCAACCCAACTCAGCCCGACGGCCACGACGCAGGCGTTCAGGCGCGGATACTTAACCAAACAGACGCCGGTGCGGTCGGTGCTGACGTAGAGCCAATAGACGGCCGTAAAGAACGTATTGATTAGACCGCGCTCGTCGGCCCAGGCCGTCAGCGTGCAGAAGCCAAAAATTGCAACTGGGTTGCGCCCGGAAATCGACAACAGGACTAAGAGATAACCAAAGGCGTCGATCCGGCCAAACACGTCGTAAAAAGCCGAATAGCTGGCGTAACAACCCGTAAAGGCCGTCATGAACAGGGTGGTCGCGACCCGATCGTTCAGGATGCGGTGGGCCGTTCGAATCAGCAAAGACAGCAGCGCAATCCCACACAAGACTTGACTGACGTACAACCCTACGCTGTTCAGTCCCAGCAGTTTGGCCAGAATCGGCACCGTCAGCCGAAACACCTTGTTGGCCCCGTGCGAGCCGGGTGCTTCCCGGACGGGTACGAGCAACTGATCGGCTTGACCAAGAATCGTAGACCAGGATGACCCTTCGCCAAAATACTGAAAATTAAAGAAGGGAGTTACTTGGACAAAAACAAGCAACAGACACAAACCGAGCAGTTTAAGCTGCCAGTAGGAGCCGTTGACGAATCGCTCGATTACGTGGGTAACGTTCCCGTAGCAATTCGTAAGAAGGTCAGCTTCTTTCGTTCCGGCAATCATAATCCAGACGGATTAAAAGACCACGTTAACGTCCATTAATATACAGTGCGTGAATTAGATGAATTGGCGACCGGAACGGCCCGAAGAATGGAGTTGTTACTTAATGCAATATCATCAAAAAAGCAGAGCAGCCGTCAATCAGTTACCGTAGGGTTCGGCCGGCGCGGGTAAAGTGGGTTGACGTAGGGCCTTGATGGCCCGAACGGCGTAATAAACAAAGCCAACAATCAGTAAAAATTCAATGGTATATTCCAGCAAAGCCACCGGCTTGAGCAGGGCCGATAGTCGGTCGTAATAAGGTTGACCCAGTCGCCACCACAACGACGGATGAACGGCCGCCAGCACGTTGAAGCCAATCAGCCACGCGCACTGCGCCGTTCGCCGGAAGTCAACCATCGTAAACGCCAGCGGTAGCATAAACAAGTACGCGTAGGTGCTGATGGCGTTCTGCTGCACGACGGTCATGACGCTGTACACCAGAACAAAAATAAACGGAATGTAATCTCGATACTGTGGGCTGCGGTACCGGGTTCGGACCAGCCACACGCCCAGCAACAAGACCAGCCCCGTAACGCCCAAACTACCCCACTTCCAGAAAGCTCCCGCCGAGCGCCATTCCTCTGTCAGCAGCGGGTTCAACACCGAGCGCCAGTTGGGTGCTTTCAGCACGTCGCCCTCGGACGATTGCTGTTGCAGAAACAGCAAACCCGTTTTCCAGTACATGATTCCGGCAACGGGCAGTCCGACCGTTAGCAAACCCGCCGTAAAGCGAACCGTGAACCGCCAGTTCCGGGTCGCTAACAGCCACACCGGAATAAGCACCAGGACGAACACGGCTTTGGTGGTCAGCATACCCAACCCCAGAATCAGCCCCGCTACGAACGGTTGCCCCGACCCGTCAGGGCGATTCGGCACCGAATCGCCGGCCGGCATGAACGGAATGGCCAGCAGGGCAAACAGCCACAGAATCACGTCTTCCTGTCCGCTCAGAACGCACAAAACAAACGGCAAGGGCAGCAGGTAATAAAACAGGCACCGGAACAAGCGTTGGCCGGGCGATTCGTCCGTGTGGTAGTAGCGGTACGTCAAATAAACGGCCAGTCCTTCCACCAGCAGCATGGCCAGTACAATCGAGCGCGGATCGCGCCAAACTGCCAGGAATGGGGCCAACCAGTAGCCAAACAAGGGCGAATAGCCGCTGTACACGTCCCGGTACGGAACGCCACCCGTCAGGGCCGTCAGGCTGATTGGGTAATAATACTCTGACACGTCGGAATGGGGCCGGTAACCCAGCACGACGTAAACGCCCAGGAACGGCAGCAATCGCAAACCCAGCCAGAACACGAACAGCCAACCCCGGCCCGGTTCGTCTAACTGATCTTCAACCCAATTCCGCTGTTGAAGTACCACCAACAGCACCAA
>CAXUEB010000126.1:0-369 GCA_964249775.1 uncultured Spirosoma sp. | reverse complement strand
TGCGTAAACGATAAACATGCGTTTGGTTGAAGAGGGCCAGAAAACCGGTTACGCCAGCGGCACCGACGGCGTTCGCTCGGGCGACAGTGCCCGCCCCGAAGCAAACCGTAGTTGGCTCCAGACCGTCCGCAGCATATACGCCAAAATACCCACCTCCACGCACTGCATAACGTAGTCGGCCCACTCGGTCGGGCGGTCGATGAGCGACCAGCGGTTGTACAATTCCTGTTGGTTGTACAGCACCGACAGAATGGGCTGCACCACCGTCAGCAGGTTCAACAACACCAGCGCGGGCCACAGACGCAGGTTCCTGCCAACCGCGATTACTGCAAACACCAACGGTAAGGCATACGTAAACAAGTAGTAGCC
>CAXUEB010000125.1:4928-14806 GCA_964249775.1 uncultured Spirosoma sp. | reverse complement strand
TTGACAAAGGACGCTAAGCCATGACAATACGACCGTACAAACTTACTGATGCCGACGCCCTGCTGCGTCTGTTCGGCAAACACGTACCCCACGCGTTCGGCGAAAACGAGGTAGCCGACTACCGCCATTTTCTGCAAACCAACACGGACCCCTATTTTGTGGCCGAACACGACGGGCAGGTTGTTGGAGCCTGCGGTCATTACGTCCGAATCGGCGCAGACTCGCCCGACGGCCAAACGGCCCGCATCGGCTGGATTTTTACCGACACGAACGCGAAGGACTTAGGCGTGGGCAGTGCGTTGGTGCGTTACAATTTGTCGGTAATCGACGGGTATTCCAACGTCCGGCTCATCGAGTGCCGCACCTCGCAGGTAGCCTACCGGTTTTTCGAGAAGTTTGGCTTTCGCTTACAACACACCGAACCGGATTTTTGGGCACCGGGACTGGATTTGTATCTTATGGCCGTCAATAAAAAAGACCTTACAAGTTTCCGAAACCTGTAAGGTCTGCGGTTTCGTTACCGGTTACTTCGGCGTCTGATACACCAGCACCGGCACCTCGGACTGTTCAATCAGCTTGGCGGCCCGATTGGGATGCAGGAGACTATCCAATCCCGACTGCGGATACAATTGCATCACGAACAAATCGGCCATCGTATGGTCCAGTTGGTCTTCGGTTTGCACCACTAACTGCGCGTCGAAGGCGTCGATGAGCGAATCGGTTTGGGCCGTTACGTCGGCCTGCGTCGTTTTAGCCTGCATGGCGTAGGCGATGGTCCGCACCTGCGCCGGGCGAACGGCCTGCCCTTCGGCCGGCGACGGCACGATCAGCACCGGACAAACGGCTCCCGCCGTTACGTCCGATACGGCGCTGCCCGCCAATCGGTCAAAGAACGTACTAAGGTCGCTCCGGCCCATCACGATCAAATCGGCCGAGTACTGCCGGGCCGCGTCTAAGATTTCATCCTCGGCCGTGCCCATGCGCCACTCGGTTTGTACGGGAAGACCCTCGGCGAATAGTGCGGTGGCCAGTTCATTCAGGCGTTCGCGGCTGATGACTTCGAGGTCGTGCGAGGCCTCAACGCCCAACCCCGGACTACCGCCCAGCCCCGGATCGCCAATGGTCGGCAGGGTTGAGTCGGGCAGCATCGGCTGGTAGACGTGCATCAGGGTAACGGTCGCGCCGGTTTTGCGGGCAAACAGCCGCACCCAGTCAAGGGCGGCCGTCGTGTTGGTCGTGAAATCGGTTGGGAATAGCAGGTTTGTCATGGCTTATTTCTTGGTTTTTGGCAGCCGCCAGAGCGCCGGCCGCTGGAACGCCGGCACTTCGCACATTGAAAACCGGAAACCGAAAACTATGTTCAGTTCACCGGTTCGGACCTTTATTCAATCAAGTCCTTCTCAAGTCTGCGCTTTTTGGCTTCATCAACTCGTTCGACCCAAGTTGTCGGCAACATGGCGGTGTCCGTTCGGGGACGGTTGGTGTCCATTTTCGGACAGGCGTGCTTGATGGCGTAGGCGAAAAACGAGTCGCCCGGGCTGCTTGGGGCGTATTTCAGGTGTTGGCCGGAGATTTGTACGAGAAAATGTAAACTAATTGGCCGGGCTTATGCGTCGCACCTACTTAGGCGAATTTGAAGAAGTCGTTTTATTAATGGTGGCTATCTTAGACGGTGATGGCTACGGTGTTACCGTTAGTCAGGCGCTGGAAGAGCACACGGGCCGTTCCGTTACGTTCGGCACCGTCCACAACACGCTGATTCGCCTGGAAGAAAAGGGCTTCGTGACGTCTCAATTGGGCGGGGCCACGCCCGAACGCGGTGGCCGACGCAAACGGCTGTTCACCGTAACGGCCTTGGGCAGCCGGGCGCTGCAAGGCATTCAGCAACTGCGCACCCAGCTTTGGCAACTCCTGCCACCGCACACGCTGCAACTCAACGGCCTATGAAACCGCCCAACCGAAACCGCACCGGCGGTGGTCCGGCACCCCGGCCGGTCGGACCGCCACCGCCACCCCGCTGGGCCAAGCGTCTGCTGACCTGGCTGCACCCGCCCGAAACGTTAGAAGAAGTTGAAGGCGATCTGGACGAACTGTATACGTACTGGCACCAACGGATGGGCAAGACCCAGGCGACCTTACGCTATCTGCTCAACGTGGTGTCGGTGCTGCCGCCGTTCGTGCGTCGGCGACAGCAAGAACAGTATCAACAATCTTATCCTTTAAGCCCAGACATGGTACGTAATTACTTCAAAATCGCCCGGCGGAACCTGTCCCGCAACAAAGGCTATTCGGCCATTAACATCATCGGCTTATCGGTCGGCATGGCGGTGGCTATGCTGATTGGGTTGTGGGTTTGGGACGAGCTGTCCTACGACAAGTACCACGCCAATTACGACCGGATCGCGCGGGTGATGCAACATCACACCTTCAACGGAACAACCACAACGACACCCGCCACTCCGCTTCCCTTACGAGCCGCTTTACAAAATGAGTACGCCAGCGATTTTAGTCATATCGCCTTATCATCGTGGACCGAAGAGTATATTCTGGCGTACGGCCCGAACAAGTTTACCAAACAGGGCAGCTACGTAGAGCCAGCCTATCCTCGAATGCTTTCACTGAGGATGTTGAGCGGAACGCAGGATGGTTTAAACAATCCGACGTCGATACTGCTATCTGAATCGGTCGCTAAGGCGCTGTTTGACGAGACTGACCCACTAAACAAACTTGTTAAGGTCAATAACAAGCACTACGTTAAGGTAACGGGCGTCTACGAAGATTTGCCTTACAATACCGAGTTTCGGGATGTATCGTTTCTGCTTCCCTGGGAGCAGTTTGTTGCGGAGGAAGAATGGGTAAAACGGTCGGAGACGAACTGGGGCAACAACTCCTTCCAACTGCTGGTGCAGATTGCGCCCAACACCAGCTTTGACCAAGTCACGGCCAAAATCGAACGCATCAAGGCGCGTCACGCTAAAGAAGAAGCCAAGTTTGACCCGAAAGCATTTCTGCACCCAATGAGCCGCTGGCATCTGTACTCGGAGTGGGAAAACGGCGTTTCGGTCCGGGGACGTATTCAATTCGTATGGCTGTTTGGTATCATTGGGGTGTTTGTGTTGCTGCTTGCTTGCATCAACTTTATGAATCTCAGCACCGCCCGCTCCGAAAAACGCGCCAAAGAAGTAGGCATTCGTAAAGCGGTCGGCTCGGTGCGCGGCCAGTTGGTTAGCCAGTTCCTCAGCGAATCGTTGCTGGTAGCTGTCATTGCCCTGAGTCTGGCCCTGCTGCTGGTGCAGATTCTCTTGCCGTGGTTCAACGAGATTGCCGACAAGAAGACAGCCTTGCCGTGGAGTAATCTCACATTCTGGGTGCTAAGCCTTGGCTTTACGCTGTTGACGGGCTTAGTGGCGGGTAGTTATCCAGCGTTGTACCTGTCAGGCTTCCAACCTGTGAAGGTTCTTAAAGGTACGTTTCGGGTTGGGCGCTTTGCTTCCCTGCCGCGTAAGGTGTTGGTCGTTACGCAATTCACCGTATCCATAACCCTTATCATTGGTACTATCATCGTCTTTCGTCAGATTCAGCATGCCAAAAATCGGCCGGTTGGTTTCGACCGGACCGGGCTGCTGTCGGTCCGGCTAAACACGCCGGACTTGCGTGAACATTACGATGCCCTTCATTATGATCTACTCCAAACGGGTACGGTTCTTAATATGGCTAAATCATCCAGTCCCACTTCGGAAGTGTGGGGTAGTGATGCCAGCTTTGATTGGAAGGGCAAAGACCCGAACCAAGTAGGCGATTTTGGCACTGTTGGCGTCACGCATGAATACGGCAAAACCGTCGGTTGGCAGTTTAAACAAGGCCGCGACTTTTCGCGCAGTTTTTCAACCGATACACTGAGCATCATCGTCAACGAACGGGCAGCTCAGTTCATAGGCATGAATGAACCGGTTGGGCAATACATTAAATGGAATGACAAGACGTACTCGATCATTGGCCTAATAAAAGACGTGGTAATGGGTTCGCCCTTTACGCCCATCCAGCCAACGCTCTTTCTGTTGAAGGAAGATTGGGCCAATTTTATTCACCTCAAGCTTAACCCGCGGATAAGTACGGCAGAAGCTCTTGCTCGTATCGAACCCGTCTTCCGCCGACACAATCCCGGCAGTCCCTTCGACTATAAATTTGCCAGCGACGAGTACGACCGCAAGTTCCGTGCGGAAGAACGTATTGGCCAACTTTCCACCGTTTTTGCGGTGCTGGCTGTTTTCATTTCGTGCTTAGGCTTGTTCGGACTGGCCTCGTTCATCGCCGAGCAGCGGACTAAGGAGATTGGCGTTCGGAAGGTGCTGGGCGCGTCGGTGTTCAATCTATGGCGGCTCCTCTCGAAAGATTTTGTAATACTGGTCCTGATCTCGCTGCTGATCGCTTCTCCGATTGCCTACTACTTCATGAATGACTGGTTGCAGCAGTACCAGTACCGCTCCAACATTTCCTGGTGGGTGTTTGCTATAGCAGGGGCGGGTGCGTTGCTCATCACCCTATTGACCATCAGCTTTCAAAGCATTAAAGCCGCCTTAGTAAATCCCGTTAAGAGCTTGCGCAGCGAATGAAACCGCCTAACGTAAAGCCACCCCGCTGGGCCAAGCGCCTGCTGACCTGGTTGCACCCAGACGATACGCTGGAAGAAGTCGAAGGCGACCTGGACGAACTTTACGTGTATTGGCACCAACAGTCCGGTAGAACGCAGGCCACGTTACGCTATCTGCTCAACGTGGTGTCGGTGCTGCCGCCGTTCGTGCGACGGCGGCAACAGAAACAAGATTACTATCAATCACATCCAAGCCTACATCCTGATATGCTACGAAATTACCTCAAAATCGCTTGGCGGAATTGGCGCAAACAGCCGGGTTATACAACTATCAATGTCTTTGGTTTGGCGGCCGGGCTGACCTGCTTTGCCCTGATTGCGCTCTGGGTTGAGGATGAGCTACACTATGATCGATTCCATCAACAGTATGACCGGATCGCACGGCTAACTCAAACCCAAAAAACAGAAACGGGAATTGTTGAATCGGCCCGGACGGGAGCGGCCGTGGCTAAAGCCCTTCGAGATCACTACGCCGAAGTCAAAAACACGGTTCGGCTACGAAAACATAGCGAAATCGTAGTCCATCAAAACCAGCAAACCCTCCAGCCTGATATCCTACTTACCGAACCTTCCTTTTTTGAGGTCTTCAGTTACCACCTAACCCGCGGCAATCCAGCCACTGCCCTTCAGCAACCGTATTCGGTCGTCCTCACGGAGTCGACGGCGAAAACGTATTTTGGCGATGGCGATCCTATGGGCCAGATTTTGACGATCTATATGTATGACAGCACCGGCCGGGGCGCGAACTACAAGGTGACGGGCATAACGCCTGACCCGCCCCGGAACGCCCATTTTACGTTCACGATGCTGAGCTCGTTCAAAACCGCCGAAGTTGCCAATCCGGACCTGGTTACGAGCAACGGCTGGACCGATACCCGATTCTATACCTATCTGTTGCTCAGGGAAGAAGTTGATCTTACCCTATTCTCGGACAAAGTCGCCCAGTTGTATACTCAATACGGGACCAAGCAACTGGATAACGAACGGGCTGACGTACGCTTTCAACTACAGCCGTTGCGCAGTATTCATCTGGGTTCCCGTTTAGACCATGAGCTTTCACCCAACGGCGACCTATCTAAAGTATACATCTTCTCGACTATCGGCATTTTTATCCTGCTGCTGGCGGGCATCAACTATACCAATCTGGCGACGGCGCATTCCGCCGGGCGGGCCAAAGAAGTAGGCGTCAAAAAAGTAATGGGAGCTATTAAAACCGAATTGATCACTCAGTATCTGGTCGAGTCGGTATTGATGGCCCTGCTGGCCCTCTTGCTTTCGGGTTTGCTGGTGTTGGTACTTCAATCCTTTTTCCAGTCCCTAACAGGTAAGGTGCTTTCTCTATTTTCGTCGCCGATACTGTTGTTCTTAACTGGTGTGAGCCTGCTGTTGGGCATTTTAGCGGGTCTTTATCCTGCTTTTGTGCTTTCCTCATTTAAACCGGCGAGCGTTCTAAAAGGCTCCTTCAAAACCGGAAAAAAGGGCATTTTGCTGCGCCAGTCCTTAGTGGTATCCCAGTTTGTTATCACCCTTTTACTGCTCATCAGCGTGGTGGTTGTTTATTCCCAGATGAACTACGTCCGGCACAAAGACCTGGGGTACGATAAGAGTACCTTGCTTTTTGTGGGGGTGAACGGCAACGCGGAGGTAGTCGGCGGCTACCCGGCGTTTAAGAATGATCTAACCGCCAGTTCGCTCATTAGGGGCGTAGCCACTTCCAATTCGATGATCCTGAATGGCCTGGAGATGAGTGATGCCCGGACGATTGATGAGCGGGGCCGAACCTATCCGGTCACTGCCGCAAGGCTACAGGTGGATGCGGATTACCTGACGGTGTATGGTGTCAAGCTCTTGGCCGGCCACAATTTCACGACCCGCGCCACCGGCGACAGCATCCGGCCGATTATCTTGAATGAAAGCGCGGTGAAGCGGTTCGGTTGGAAGAATAGGCAGACCGCAATCGGTAAGCCCTTTATGACTGACGGCCTACCGGGAACGGTAGTGGGGATTGTTCGGGACTTTCATTTCAACTCCTTACAACATACAATTGAACCGCTGGCCATTTCCCTAAGGAGTGACTACTTTTCCAGAATTACCATCAAGATTGACCCCCATCAGGCCAGTCAGTGTCTGTCATTCATTAAAACTACGTGGGCCAACCACTTTTCCGGTGCGGTATTCGAGTATGCGTTTTTGGATAGCGAACTGGAAAAGCAGTACCAGGCTGATGAGCGCTTCTCAACCATTGTCAGCTACTTTTCTATCCTGTCGTTAGTGATTGCCTGCCTGGGGCTATACAGTTTAATTGCTTATTCAACGGCGCAACGAACCAAAGAGATTGGCATCCGTAAAGCCTTGGGTGCCAGCGTAAGCGGCATTGTTGTGCTGTTATCGAAGGACTTACTGAAACTGGTGCTGCTGGCCAGCCTCATTGCCGTACCAATTGCCTGGTACGTGATGAATCGATGGCTGCAAGACTTTGCCTACCAAATCGCCATCCAGGGATGGATGTTTGTCGCGTCCATTTTCGCTGTTCTGCTAATCACTCTGCTAACAGTTGGCTCCCAAAGCATCAAAGCGGCCCTGATGAACCCCGTCAAGAGCTTACGCAGCGAATGAAACCGCCCGCTCCACCCCGCTGGGCCGTCAGCTTACTCCGGTGGCTGCACCCACCCGAAACGCTGGAAGAAGTCGAAGGCGATTTGGACGAACTGTATACCTACTGGCACCAGCGGGCTGGTCGGACTCAGGCTACGTTCCGCTACGTGCTCAACGTGGTGTCGGTGCTGCCGCCGTTCGTGCAGAGACGTAATCGAAACGAACCGTATTCACAACCCTTTTTCTTAAGCCCTGACATGATTCGCAATTACCTAAAAATCGCCTGGCGGAACGCCCGCAAAAACAAGGTGTCAACCTTTATCAACGTCGCCGGGTTGACCGTGGGCCTAACGTGTTGTTTGCTTATTGCGGCTTACGTACTCGATGAGCTGTCTTATGACCGTTTTCACCGGAACGCCGACCGGATCGTTCTGTTCCAGCAGTTTGACGGAACGCCCGTCAGCGGAGGCAAATTTGCGACCGATCTGAACGGCCGGTTCGCCCAGGTAGACAACGCCGTTCGGCTGACGCGTATCAAGCCACTGATTAGTCGCCAAACGACGGCGGCTTACGAATCTGGGTTCTGGTTTGCCGACAGCAGCATCTTCACCGTTTTTACGTTGCCTTTGGTCAGCGGTAACCCGCGCACGGCCCTAACGGAGCAGTACGGCGTGGTGCTGTCGGAGACGATGGCCCGGCAGTATTTCGCCAACACGAACCCCATCGGGCGGACGCTACGAATCAATAACAAAACGGAACTGCACGTAACGGGGGTGCTGCGCGACCTACCCGCTAACTCGCACCTAAAAATAGATTTCTTAGCAAATTACGCCAACGCCAACGAACTCGCGGGCTACGACGTAACGACGAATTACTGGGGCGGGGGCGACACCTGGACGTATCTGCTGCTGGCCCCCGGCACCGATAAGGCTACGTTGCAAGCCCAACTGCCGGCGTACATTCAGCAGTTGGGTGACCCCAACTCAGGGGTCTGGAAGCCAAACCTCATCCCGCTCACGGACCTTTACCTACGCACTAATTTAATCGCCACCAACCGACTAACCTACGCTTACGTGTTTACGCTCGTCGCCTTGCTCATTCTGGGATTGGCCGGCTTTAATTACGTCAATCTGGCCACGGCGCGGGCCACCGGACGGGCTAAGGAAGTAGGCGTTCGGAAAGTGCTGGGGTCGTCGTTTGGGCAGTTGTGGCGGCAGTTTCTGGGCGAAACCTCGCTGTTATTACTCATCGCCGTTGGGCTGGCGGTTGGTGCGTTCGGCCTAACGTTGCCCGCCTTCAACGCCTTGACCGACAAGCAGATTACGGCCGATACACTATTAAGGGGTCCACGACTGGGTTGGTTTGTCGTGGGCCTGGTCGGGGTGGGCTTACTGGCGGGTGGTTACCCAGCCTTTGTGCTGTCGTCGTTCCGGCCCATCGCGGTTCTCAAAGGCATTGGTTCATCGGCGAGCAGCAAGGCATGGCTCCGTAAAACGCTGGTGGTGGGGCAGTTTGCGGTATCCTTCAGTATGATTGTTGCTACGCTGGTCGTGTACCGGCAACTGCAATTTATTCAAGCCAAAAACCTGGGTTATCAACGCGAACAAGTGCTGACGATGGACCTGCGCGACGCACCCGACAACGTAAAAGAACGATTCAAGCAGCAGGTTACTGGTCTGCCGGGCGTCGAAGCCGCCACGCGGGCCTTTAGCCTGCCCGGCAGCGGCAGTTTACGCGGAGAGAAAATCGTGAGCGAGTTCGTGCCGAAGGGCGCGCAGACGGGCGGCATTCTGCGGCTAACGGCCGACGGTGATTACTTGAAAACGTTCGGCATCAAACTCATCGCCGGCCGTAACCTCGATCCCAACCGCCCCGCCGACAAGAGCGCGTTTCTGGTGAACCGGGCGGCCTTGCCGTTCTTCGGCTGGACCGACATCCGGGGCAAACGAACCGGTTATTACTCCTACGCGTACACCCCGGATGGATCGTACCGCGAAGTACCGCAACGGGGTGAGGTCGTTGGCGTTATCGATAATTACAACCACGCTGACCTGAAAACGGCCGTGGCCCCGATGCTGATTTCGCTCGCCGACGGCGGGGAAGGTCAACTGGCGGTCCGAATCCAGGCCGGGGCCGTACCCAACACCGTCCGGCAACTGGATCAACTTTGGCGCGCGCAGTTTCCTGACAAACCGTTTTCGTACGAATTTTTGGACGATACCTTCAACCGGACGTACCAAACCGAAGTCCGCACGGGCCGGGTGTTTAGTTGGTTTGCGCTCGTGGCGGTGCTGATCTCTGGCTTGGGGCTGTTCGGCTTGGCGGCCTTCACCGCCGAGCAGCGCACCAAAGAAATTGGTGTCCGCAAAGTACTGGGGGCGAGCGTGGTCAGCATCGCGGCCCTGCTCTCGCGCGATTTTCTGAAACCCGTTGCCTTGGCCATCGTTATCGCATCCCCAGTCGCTTGGTACGCCATGAATCGCTGGCTTCAGGACTTTGCCTACCGAATCGCCATCGAGTGGTGGGTGCTCACCCTGGCGGGGCTGCTGGCGATAGGGATTGCCTTTCTAACCATCAGCTTCCAAAGCATCAAAGCGGCCCTGATGAACCCGGTCAAAAGTTTGCGCAGCGA
>CAXUEB010000125.1:3968-4918 GCA_964249775.1 uncultured Spirosoma sp. | reverse complement strand
TAAGGCAACTTAACAATTCTTAACGGCTTGATTAACTGACTTGTCCGTACCTTGACCGCCGAATCAGGGTACGGACATTTATGTTTCAGAACTATCTCAACATCGCCTGGCGGAACCTCCGCGACCGACGCAGTCACACCTTACTAAACACCGTTGGCCTGTCCGTTGGCCTGGCGGGTGGCCTATTAATCTTTCTGTTCTTACGCCATCACCTCAGCACCGACCAGCACCACGCGAAATTCGACCGCATCTTTCGCATTAATACAGATTTATACCTCGACGACGGCTCCATCGAGTACAATCCCGAAGCACCCCTACCGATGGCACAGGTGTTACGAACGGACTATCCGCAGGTGGAACAGGCGGCTTTCCTGATGATGAACCGGGAGCTGACAGTCAGCGTCAAGCGAACGAATGAATCCGTACCGCTTCGTTTTCTGGAACACACCGGTACGGGTTTGGTCGAGCCGGAATGGTTCGATGTACTAAGTTATACTTGGCTGCAAGGCAACCCAAAGACTGCCCTCCGTGAGCCTAACACCGTGGTTCTGACCGAATCGTGGGCTAAACGGTACTTCGGCCCGGTTAATCCACTGGGACGGGTCCTAACCCTGAACAACAAAACAGACGTTACCGTAACCGGTTTGCTGGCTGAACCACCTACCGCCACGGACACCAATCTTGGGCTGTTCCTATCCTTGTCAACGTTAAAAAAACTGTCTCCCGATTTCAACCCGACAGATTGGTACTTCCTCAACAGCACCAACCGACTCTATTTTACGTTGAAAGACCCGGCGTCGGCGACCCGTTTGCAACAAGCGCTGCCGGCCCTGGCCAAGAAACACTACGGAGCCGACGCGAACGTATTTCGCTTTCAGATTCAGCCGATGCGCGAATTCCATTTCGATGTAGCGCGGGGCGGCAACGTCATCCGAGCGTCGCTACTGTGG
>CAXUEB010000125.1:0-3958 GCA_964249775.1 uncultured Spirosoma sp. | reverse complement strand
ACTGTGGTCGGTGGGCGTCGTGGGCGTACTGCTGATTGTAGCGGCCTGCATCAACTTCGTTAATCTTGCTACTGTGCAGGCCCTCCGACGCAGCAAGGAAGTGGGCATCCGCAAGGCGCTGGGTAGCGCACGTAGTCAGTTGATCTGGCAGTTTATGCTCGAAACTACGCTGCTTGTTGTAGCCGCTACGGGTCTGGCGACGGTACTCGTCCTGATTTTCCTTCCGCTATTCAACGCTTGGGTACAACTGGATCTATCGTTCCGGCTCGACGGGTTGACAATGGGCTTTATCGCCTTGGTACTCATCGGCGTTATTCTCCTGGCCGGTGGTTACCCAGCCGTAGTCTTATCCGGTTTCTCACCTTGGGCAGCCTTGCGCGGCAAACTAACCGCTACGACGGGTCGTGGCCTGATCGTTAGGCGGGTGCTGGTCGTTGCGCAGTTTGTCGTTTGTCAAGCCCTCATTATAGGCGCGTTGATTGTAGCAAATCAGATTCGGTACGTGCAACGGGCTGATTTGGGGTTTCACAAAGACAATGTCGTCGTTGTCCCCTTGCCTTATGGCACGAAGTCCGCGCAGGACGCTTTCAAGCAAACACTTTCCGATTACCCTACTATCCAAACCATTACCCTCGGGCATCGTCCACCTTCCAGCGTTTTGAACTTTGGCGGCTCGTTTAAATTCGACGGAAAAACGGATTGGGAGTCGTACCCCATCAACGAGCGACTGGCCGACGCCGACTATCTACGTACCTATGGTTTGAAGCTGATCGCTGGTCGTAACCTTATGCCCAGCGACACCATCCGCGAGTATCTAATCAACGAAACGCTGCTCCATAAACTGGGCTTTCAGCGTCCCGAACAAGCGCTGGGGAAGCGGTTACAGCATTGGCTCTCGCCGGTTCATCTACCCATTGTTGGCGTGGTAAAGGATTTTCACCAGAAATCGTTGCGCGACGAGATTATGCCCTGCGTTGTTACCAGCCGGGCCGATTGGTACGTTCAGGCGGGCATCCGAATCTCGGGGCAAGACCCGGCACTGACACTCGAACACATTCGGCAAACGTGGCAACAGCTTTATCCGAACGAGGTCTTTGAGTACGAGTTCTTAGATAGGCAAGTAGCCAAACTGTACCAAACCGAAACTATGATTGCTAAATTGACCAACGCGTTCACCGGCATTGCCATTCTGATTTGCTGCCTGGGCCTGTACGGGTTAGTGTCGCACGTTGTGGTGCAACGCACCAAAGAAGTTGGCGTGCGCAAAGTCCTCGGCGCGTCGGTAGCCAGCATTGTCCGGTTGCTTTCCAAGGACTTCCTGAAACTGGTGCTGATTGCCATCGTCATTGCCAGCCCGATTGCTTGGTACGCCATGAACCACTGGTTGCAGGACTTTGCCTACAAGATTACCATCGAGTGGTGGGTGTTTGTCGTTGCGGGCGCTTTAGCCGTTGCCATCGCTTTAGCTACCGTTAGCTATCAAGCCATCAAAGCAGCCCTGATGGACCCGGTTAAATCCTTACGCAGTGAATGAGGTGTGGCGGATTGAAGACCACACTTCACGCGCTACGTCAACGGCCCGGCGTTTCTCCACCGAGTGACAGACGGGCTGGCATGGGAGCCGCGATAGCCGCCACTTCGGGTACGTTGTTAAGTTTTTCTACCGCCAGCAGTTGCTTCATGGTTTTTTCCATGCCTTCGGTCGAGCCGTCTAAGAAAATAACGTTGCCTTTGCTGGTTTCGGCGAAATGCTTGATGGCCTCGGTCCAGATGGAGAACAAGATCAGCGACGCGTCGAGGTTAGCTTCGTTCATCACTTTAGCGGACTCGGCCATGCCCTTGGCCACTTCCTCGCGGAACAACGCCACGCCCTGCCCGCGCAGTTGCGACGCCGTTTTCTCGGCTTCGGCCGAAATTTTAATGGCGTTGCCTTCGGCCTCGGCGGCTTTGGTTTTGGTGATGAGCAGGGCCTGCCCTTCGTTTTCGGCGGCTGCTTTCAGGTTGGACGACGCCACGACCTGCGCCATCGACCGCATAATCACTTCGTCAAAAGCAATGTCGTTTAGTTGCAGGTCGGTGAGGTGGTAGCCCCAGCTCTCGAGCAGATTGTCCAATTGCGCCTTTACGTGTTCAATGATCTCGGAGCGTAAGGCCAGAATTTCCGACTGGCGCTTGGTCGCCACGAACGCGCGGATAGACCCTTCGATGGTGCGAATGAGCGCCTGCATGAACGACGCTTCGTCGATGAACTTAAACGCTACGTTCTTGACCGTTTCCTCTTCCTGATTCAGCACCGAATACACCAGCATCGCCTTGAAATTTACGTTGGCCTGGTCGGCGGTAATGGCCTGGAACGCCAGCTCGACTGAGCGGTTCTGAATGGAAATGCGCCGGTAGATGACCTCTACAAACGGAATCTTGAAATTCAGACCCGGCTTCATAATCCGACTATACTTGCCAAAAATGGTGATGACGGCCACCGTGCCCTGCTGCACAATGACGACCGAGAAAAAGACGAGCGCAACAGCCAGAATCAGAAGAATGAGGGTAATTTCCATGCGGTGAGGTGGTTAGGTTTAAAGACAAAACAAGAACGGCACCAAAGTACGATTTACTTTGGTGCCGTTCTAAAAATTGACGTTGGTGTACGAACCACTTGCTTACTCATTCACCGTTACAACTACGTTATGAGTATAGGCTTTGTTGGAAAAGCGTTCTCTACGTGCGTGCGAAACTCAGCCGCTAACTGATCGGCCAAAACCAACGGATCAACAGCTAACACCTTGCATAACCTGAAGACAATTGGCATTGTTGGCTTAGTTTCCCCGCATTCAATGCGGTTCAGGTGCGACTGTTTGATACCGGACAGAACAGACAATTGTGCCTGCGTTATTCCCTTTTGCTCCCGTTGCTCGGTTAGCAGTTGCGCTAATGTCTTCATGTCTATTGATTGCCAGAACATCACATGCGGTGATGGAACAAAAATATCTCAATGCGATCAGTCAGGTTTTCGAGCAAAGGCTGTTGTTGTTTTGGAATTCGCCCCATGGTGCCCAATAGCTTACTTTGCAATATAGCCAACGTAATAAATACTTGCTCCACCTGGTCATCCAACGGATCATTTACCGCTTCCAAGTCATCGAGCGCTGCCTGAAGACGAGTTAACGTCCGCTCAATGTCAGAATCAAAGCCAATTACTTCAGATAGTATCCAGGTTGACTCAATCCAAATCTGACGTATTCGTTCAATCATTCAATTTGGTAGTTTGCCAAATATACGTTGAACAACGTAAACAAAATAAATCAGTGCGCCACTAACCAGTTCTCGCCCACGCCGATGCCGGTTTCCATCTGAACGGCCATCGGAATGGCGTGTTTCATGATCCGGTCCACGTTCTCGCGCAGGTGATCGAGTTCGTCGCGGTGGGCGTCGAAAACGAGTTCATCGTGCACAGTCAAGATCATTTTTGATTTCAGCCGCTCGCGACGCATGAAGTCGTGAATCTGGATCATGGCAATCTTGAGCATGTCGGCCGCGCTGCCCTGAATGGGCGCGTTAATGGCGTTGCGCTCGGCAAACATCCGGTCGGTAATGTTGCGCGAGTTAATGTCGCGCAGGTAGCGACGCCGACCCAAAATTGTTTCGGCGTAACCAAAGCCGCGTGCTTTCTCGATACTTTGGTCCATGTACGCTTTCACGGCCGCGAACTCCACGAAGTACTCTTCAATGATTTGAGCGGCTTCTTTGCGCGGAATCTTTAGCCGCTGGGCCAGGCCGAACGACGAGATGCCGTAGATGATACCGAAGTTAATCGTCTTGGCTTTCCGGCGCATCTCGCCCGTCACCTCGCTGATTGGTACGTGGAAAACTTTGCTGGCCGTCTGCGTGTGAATGTCGATGTTGTTGTTGAACGCATCGAGCATGGTTTGGTCACCACTGAAAGCGGCCATAATGCGCA
>CAXUEB010000124.1:13243-14833 GCA_964249775.1 uncultured Spirosoma sp. | reverse complement strand
CCTGCACCTGGGCGTTCGACTGGGCCACGCGGGCGTTCTGGGCCACGTTACGGACGTTGGCCTGGGCGTTTTGCAAGTCAGCGCGGGCGTTGGCGAGGTCGGCCACCGACTGCTGATAGTCGGCTTCGGCCTGCGAGAGGGCTACGTCGTATTCTTGCGGGTCGATCGTTACCAAAACTTGGCCTCGTTTTACGGTCGCGTAGTCGTCGACGGTAACCGACTGGACGTAACCCGCCACGCGGGCCAGGACCGGCGCGGAGTTGCCTTCAATCTGGGCGTTGTCGGTCGATTCGTACTGCTGGCTGTGCACGTAGGCCCGGTAGCCGAAGTAGCCGCCGACCAGCAGCACAAGGGCGATACCAATCCGGGGTAAGTACGTTCGCAAGGCGCTTCGGTCGTTCCTGAGGATCACGGGTTCGGTTGTCAGTGTGGTTGCCATGCGGTATTGATACTAAGTGGGGCTGGTCTGCGTTCGGATCGTTATTCACGAGCAAAGCGTCTTGTGGGCTAACGATGATACAAAAGTAAACCGAGTTGACTATAAAGTCAAATGAGTTGACTATATTTGTACCATCTTTTTCGTTATTTAGTTCGGGATTCGTTGTTTATCCCAATCGAATTGTGGAAACAGCCAAGAAAGCATTTAATTTTGATGAGTACCGGACTTTTCGGAGTCGTTCTGTGGGCCGTTTACTGTGGCGTTTGAAGCGGCACATGGATAGTTTTGTTGAGCCGCGCCTGCACGCATTGGGGTTCACCGACTTCAAAATGAGCTACCTGATGTTTTTGGCGAACATTGAGGAAGACGGCACAACGAACAACGAACTGGCGAAACGCGCCAGCGTGACCAAACAGATGATGAGCAAGATTGTGGGCTTGCTGGAAGACGAAGGGTACATTTATACCCAGAAAAATCCCCACGATTCGCGGTCCAGCATCATCTTTCTGAATGATCGGGGTAAAGCGTTGTTTGTGACCCTGCGGGATTGTATGCAGGAAGGCCGCGACCGATTCGACGCCATCGCCGGTCACGACCGCATGGAGCAGGTCATCGACACGCTGGTGCTGCTAACCGACGCACTGGAGAGGGACGAACCTTAACGGGCGCGTTTCGATTTACGAAGCAGGCTTCTCCGCTCGTCGTTGCCAGACCGTTTATCACGCATGTCTTCGTCCGTTAACCCCGTAATTAACGTAAACTCAGAACCCATCCGGCCGATAGCCCGGCCGCCATCGAGCGCGAACTGTCGGACGTGGGTCTCAAAGAGTTTGTGAACACCAAAGCGGTGTGGGTCGAAAAATAAATAACTCGGTTGGCCACTCCTGCCTTACTTAGATGGATCATACGCTTACTACAAGTCAGTAGTCAGATCAACAATTGCTGCACAACGGTAAGTTTGTGTTTAGCGGGCACGGACTCCGCCCGCATTAGACCTCTACTTCCACCGTCGTGCCTTCGGCAGCCGTTACGCGGAACGTACCGCCCAACTCTTCGGCGCGAGTTTTCATGTTTTGCAGGCCGTAGTGCGGCTCGGCCGACGCATCGGCGGCCCAGTGGAATCCCCGCCCGTTGTCGTGGATGCGCAGGCG
>CAXUEB010000124.1:12811-13233 GCA_964249775.1 uncultured Spirosoma sp. | reverse complement strand
GAGGGCGTGATTAACGAGGTTGCCGAGCGCTTCCTGCACGATGCGGAACAGGTTCAGGACCTGCGCCGAGCTGAGCCGCTGCGCTTGGGAGCCGGTGACAACCATATCGACCTGAAGGCCGTCCGTTTCCTGAAAATATCGGTTGATGTACTGGCTCAGCCGCTCAGAAAATTCTTCGACCGTGAAGCTTTCCTGGTGAATGGCCCAGATCGTTTCGCGCAGGAGTTTAATGGCTTCGCGGGTGTGGGTTACGATGGTGCGCAACTGCCCCGCCCACTGCCGGCCGTTGGCGATGGGTTGCGTTTCGGCTTGACTACTAATGTGCGTCAGGTTAGTAACCACGAACGCCAGGTGCGCGCCCACGTTGTCGTGGAGGTCGCGGGCGATGCGTTCTTTCTCGATCAGAATGCCGTTTTTGAACG
>CAXUEB010000124.1:11421-12801 GCA_964249775.1 uncultured Spirosoma sp. | reverse complement strand
CAGTGCCTGCACTTCGGCTTCGTAGGTCCGTTGCTGCTGACGCCCTTGTTCTTCCAGCAGCCGGAGCGTCCGATCGCGATCAATCTTGTAGCGGTAAGCCAGCCCAAACGTCAGCACCAGCACCTCAAACAAGGCCGCCATCGCAAAGTATTGGTAGTTAGCCACGATTGGGTACGTTGGTAGAAGGCCGAAGTTAGCCAGCACCTGGCCCAGATTAAGTGCGTAGAACGGCGTTACGGCCAGCAGATACACCCAGGCCGCCTGAACGTGGTAGCGCCGAATGATACTGACGGCGATGTAGCCGCCAATAACGAGCATGGGCAGCCAGTAGAACAACGAAAACAGCCGCATCAGCAAGGTCATAACAACCGGCGGCAGTTGAACAATGTGCTCGACAAACAAGGCCAGCAAACACACGAAACCGCCGACCAGCACGCCCGTACTGACGGTGTATAACCCGTGAGAAGGCGTATGACACAGGGGCAGAAACGACCGGATAAAAATGAGTTGGGAATGAAACAGCAGCAGGGGAAACAAGAAATACACGTTCTGGCCGGGCATCCAGAATTGAGCTTTAAAACCAAACTGGTACAGAAATCCTTCGTTGATAACAAAAAACCCGACGAGGCCCAGCACGCAGAACGCGTATTTCAGGTAGATAAAATCAAGCGTAGTCAGGTAAAAAAACGCACTCATGACCATCACGAACGCGAGGGCACACAAGATGCCACCCCAGAACAGATAGCCACGTTGGGTGACTGGTTCGTAAACCGACGCCCGGATTAGTTCGACGGGCACGATCTGCGTTCCGCGTTCTTTCAGTACGCGCAGGTAAGCGGTAATCGTCTGACCGGGCGGCACCCGCACCGGAAACCAGTAATACCGGTGATTGCGTAACCGCTGGTCAACCGGCTTCCGCCAGCTTTGCACCGGCGACACGGTCACCACGCGGTTTTGGCCATCTGTAACGATTAGTTGCCAGGCGTCGAAGCACCAAAAACTGGTTTGGGTCAGCCAGGTTTGGGGTCGATTCGTTGGGTTGTGCAGCCGAAATCGTAGCCAAACTGGTCCGGTCGCCATTGCCTGACTGGTATACCCAAAATTAGGCACGGGAGACAGCACGGGTCGAAACGCCGATGCCACCGCGGGTTGGTTTAGGTCAGCCGGCATCAGTTTAGCCGCCGGATCGTGCAGGTACGCCAGGTGGCCCCGCAGCGAAACCTTAGCCACCCCATCAGACACGGTTGCGGGGGGCTGGGCCAGCAGCCGAAGCGTTGGCAGCACACTGGCCCAAACGAGCAGCAAACGGCAAAGCAGCGACATACAACGCGTTGATTGCCACTAAGGTAAGCGATTCGTGACGGAATCACAAGGTATAGC
>CAXUEB010000124.1:5764-11411 GCA_964249775.1 uncultured Spirosoma sp. | reverse complement strand
CCGTTGTATTGCCGCTTCACAAACTGATTGGCGTAATCGAAGTTGGTGATCTTCATGGCCGCGCCATCCCAAACGAGTTTTTTACGGCCGGTGAACTTACCGTCTTCGCGGGCTAAGTACGAGCGCGTCGCCAGATTGCCCATCAACACCGTTTCGGTGAGCGGCCCGGCTTGCTCGAACGGCGAAGACGTGTAGGCTCCGTACCCTTGTTTGCAAGCCTGCACCCACTGCTGCTGATGCCCGTCGGTTTTACCGGCGACGAGCGGTTTCTCGGGTGTGGGCAAGGCTTTATCCGCTACTTTTCCGCCCAGTAGTTTCGGGTCGTTGCCGAACAGCCCGCCCGTTAACATGCCTTTCGTGCCGATAAACAGCATACCGCCGTTGTCGTCGCGAAACACATCGTCGTAGGCAACGCCTTCGGGCAGTTGGGGCCGGATGCCACCGTCGAACCACGATAATCGGATTTCTTTGACCTTACGGTCGTCCGCCGGAAACGTCAGGTGAACGGCCGATGAAGGCGGGCACACGTCGTCGTAAAAGGCTTCTTTGAAAAAATCGCCGTAGACCGCGCCCACGCTGCACTCAACCGAGGTAGGGTAGTTGAGCTTCAACGCCCGGAACGGTACGTCCATGAAGTGGCAGCCCATGTCGCCGAGCGCACCCGTGCCAAAATCCCAATAGCCGCGCCAGCGAAACGGCATGTACGCTTCGTGGTAGTCCCGAACGGGGGCCGTGCCGAGCCAAAGCGGCCAGTTGACTTCACCCGGTGCGGACTGCGACTCGCCTTTGTCCTTGGGCGACCGAACGCCCTGCGGCCAGACGGGGCGGTTGGTCCAGCAGTAGACCGTGTGGACGTGGCCAATCATGCCGTTCTGAATGGTTGTTTCAATGATGCGCGTTGCGTCGCCCGAACTGCCTTGGTTGCCCATCTGCGTGACGACTTTGTATTTCCGGGCGGCTTCGGTCAGCATCCGGGCTTCGTAGATGTCGTGGGTCAGGGGTTTCTCGACGTAGACGTGCTTACCGAGTTGCATGGCCGCCATCGCGATAGGCGCGTGCATGTGGTCGGGCGTGCTGACGATGACCGCGTCGAAGGTGTTACCCGCCTTATCGAACATTTCGCGGTAATCCTGGAAGTAAGGGGCGTTGGAAAACTGAGCGCGGTACTTTTTGGCTTGCCGGTCGTCGACGTCGCAGAGCGCGACGAGGTTGTCGGAGCCGCCGTTGTAGGCCTGCCGAATGTTCACGTCGCCTTTACCGCCACAGCCCACGACCGCCAGGTTAAGCTTGTCGGAGGGAGCGACAAAACCCCGGCCGAGCACGTGACGCGGCACAATGGAAAACGCAGCCACCGACAGGGCACTGCTCTGGAGAAACTTACGGCGTGAAATAGTAGCGTAGGCAGTCATTTACGGTCAATAAGGCTAAGGGCTTGTTTTGTTAAATCTACAATAAATACCAATAAATGCCCGCATACGACAATAAATGACCTTACCGTTACGCCATTACCTGTCCCATCTTCATGGCAACGCCCATATCGCCTTTCACTTTGAGTTTACCCGACATAAAGGCCATCATGGGGTTGAGGTCACCGGCTCCCATCTTAACGAGGTCGCCGATACTGACGTGCAAATCACAGTCGGCGGGTTTATCGTCGTTGGAAACGACGACGGGCGATTGTTTGGCGTCGATGTACACGACGCCCTGGTCGGTCACTAATTTAGCCGTAGCGTTGAGGCTATCGGCGTGCGTCGCTTTGGTCCGAATCTGGTCGGTTAGTTCTTGCAAGGTCATGTTCTGGACTTTCGTTGGTTGATAGCAAAACTCTACCGTGTAAATAAGGTTTTCAGTAAGAACCGATACAACCGACTGACGAACTGGCTGCTGAGCCGATTAAATCGTCTGGCGGACGGTTTGGCAAACCCCTTGATTCCTGATTCGTCGATGCGCTCGCAATTCCTGACCGTCCTTTGCGTTTTCACCTTTCTTAGTTGCTTGCTGGGCTTGATTGACGCCGTCGTGTCGTTCGTGAAGCCCAACGACGTTGCGGCAACGGCCCGCATCGAGCGCACCCTGACGCCCGAACAAAGAAAGCAGCAGCCCAAAGAATACTTTGAAGACCGCTCGTCGGGCGACGCGCCCATGCCCGGCGAACCCGATCAGATTCGACTCTTGGCCATTGCGCAGTTCGGCTATTCGCTGCTGACCCTTATCGGAGCTGTCCTGATGTTTCGCCTGCGTCGGATTGGCTTTTGGGTATACGTGTTGGGCGTAGGCGTGGGCTTGGTGGCCCCCGTCGTGCTGGCCGGCTTCGACGCGTTGCACACCTCGTTTGGTGTGTTTTTCAGTATTCTGTTTGCCGGGCTGTACGCGCTGAACCTAAAGGAGATGCGCTAACAGTTTCGTATCTGACGTATCTTCTATGCTCGTCCGTTGGAGCGAACCCCGGTAAACGTTCAGCCGCTCCGCAGCTAACTTAACCCATTTTCGTCGACTAAGCCGGCGGATAGAGCGTTTACAATCGCCCACGAAAAGGGAAGCCATACCCCGCGGGCACTATCGAACACTTCGGTGGCGGCTTCGCAGGGAAACAGTTTGTAGTCGAACTTCGGATAGTTATGCACCAAGTAGCCGGGGTAGTAATATAGTTTCTGCCCGGCGCGGGCGTAGTTCAGTTTCTGCAACAGCAGGTACTTGCCCAAGCTTTGTTTGCGGTAGGCCGGGTCGTAAAAATTCATAATGCCCGCGATGCTCCGGGTACCGTTGTCGAAGATACCGGCCGCAATCAATTGGTTATCGTTCCGAACCTCAACGATTCGCGTGTCAAACGCGTTGTACGTGGCTCCCCCCAGCAGGCAGGATTCAACGGATTCTGGCGCGTCGAAGTCGATCGACGCCCGGTACCGGGCATAGAGCGCTTCCATTTCTTCGGTAAGGACGAAGGGCTTCACGGCGACCGCAAATCTTTCGTTGATGCGCAATAACCGAAGCTGGCTTTTGCCGTACTGGACATTGGGTAAGACAATGCGTAGCCACTGCACGGCGTAATACGTGTTGTCGAAGTACACAAACCGGCACGTAAAAAAGTCCTGTTGCATTCGGTAGTAGCCCTGGCTTAGCCAGAAATCCAATCTATTTCCTTTCATTTGGTTTGTTCGAACGATTGCGTCAATGCCGGACCAATCCTACTACGGGTTCAGGAGCCAAGACAGGCAACTTTGTAATCATTGGTTTAGACGGTGCGCTCAGGGAACGCTTATTTTTACGAAGCTATCTAAAAATGGCCAGAAAACGACGTGACCAATCCCCTAAACCAAATCCTGTTTTCGCTCCATGACGGCGTTCTGCGGGTCACGGGCCAACCCGCTCATCTGCCCGTCCGTTTCACCCTACGAGCCGGTGAGCAATGGGCGCTGATGGGTACGGACGAAACCAGCAAAACAGCCTTGTTGGCAACAATCGCGGGCAAGACAACCGTGGCCGCCGGCCGCGCTGAATACCCGTTTCTGGCCCAGTTTCGGCGCGAGAACCCAATGAACAGCCCAACGGTGGCGATGCCGAAACCCATCGTCTTGGTTTCGGTTCGGCACAACTTTAGTAGCTTGTCACGCGGAGCCGAGTTCTACTACCAACAACGGTACAACGCGTCCGACGCCGGCAATGCCCCAACGGTGGAGCAGTACTTGAGCGGTATTGCTTCATTTACGGCCCAGCCGGTCTGGACTTACGCGCGGACGGTGACGGCTCTTCACTTGGGTGACCTGCTGGCGAAGCCGTTGATCAAACTATCCAACGGCGAAACCCGGCGGGTGTTGCTGGCGGCTGCGCTGCTCCGCAACCCCGTACTCTTGCTGCTGGACCAACCGCTGATTGGCTTGGACGTTAGGACCCGGCGCACCGTTAACCAACTGCTCATTGACGTTGCCCAGTCCGGCACGACGTGCGTGATGACTACGTCGCCCGATGAGCTGCCCGACGTTATTACGCACGTCGCCGTCTGGAACCAAGGGCAACCCCTGATAACTCTGCCGAAAACAAAGCTTACCCCGCGGGATGTTGCTGTCGATACCAGTCCGGCACCGGACCAGGCCGTCATCCAATCATTACTGCCTAAACCGGTTCGTCAGCCGTTTGCGGTGCTGGTCGGCCTGGACAACGTTTCGGTACGGTACGGCGAAAAGACAATTTTGGACAACATCAACTGGACGGTTAAGCCCGGCGAGCGATGGGCTTTACTGGGCCACAACGGAGCCGGCAAATCGACCTTACTTAGTTTGATTAACGGCGACAACCCGCAAGCCTACGCCAACCGCATTACGCTGTTCGACCGCCGGCGCGGCAGTGGCGAAAGCATCTGGGACATCAAGCGGCATATCGGCTTCGTTTCACCCGAGTTGTTTCAGTACTTTCCGGGCGGTATGGCTTGCCAGCACGTCATCGAATCGGGTTTTTATGACACGCAAGGGCTGTTCCGAGCCAGTCAGCCGGCCAAAGCCGCGTTGGTGCTGCGGTGGATGAAGTTGTTGGGCATTGACGCGCTGACGGGGCAGTTGTTCAAGAATGTATCTACCACCGACCAGCGGTTATGTTTGCTGGCCAGGGCGTTGGTCAAGAGTCCGCCCCTACTCTTGCTGGACGAACCGTGCCAGGGATTCAACACGGCTCAGCAGGGGCAGTTCCGCCAACTGATTGACGCCCTTTGCCTGAATAGCGACATTACCCTGATTTACGTAAGCCATTATCCGCAGGATATTCCCCGGTGCGTCACGAAGGTATTGCAGTTGAGCGAGGGGAAACAGGTTTCTTAAACCGCACCAGCGGACGGGCAGAGAAGCCCAGCAACCCTGCGAATTCGTTATCTCTTTGCCGGTCCGCCGGTGCGGTTCAAACTCCGGTTTACGTGTATTGATACGCCCACCAGATTAGCAGCCCCTGCAAGGGCAACCGCCCCCACCGCAGCCAAGCGGGTAATTTCTGGAAGCGGGGGGCCGTCGCCATGTAAACGTTGGCCGGAAAGACGGCAATTAATAGCAAGATTAATCCCCACGCTGACCAAGACCGCGTCGCCGGAAACAGCAATCCAATGCCCAGCACCAACTCCGCTATGCCACTCAGCGTCACCATCAAGTCATGCGCCGGAATGTACGGCGGCATAATGGCCAGATACATCTTGGGTCTGAGGAAGTGGTTCACGCCCGCACCAATGTAAACGAACGCTTGGATGTAAAGACTCAGGTTATTCATAATGTGTTGTTACAAGTGTCTTGGCCGGACTGGCGTACCAGCATAGTATCCAATTAAACCCCGCCCAGCGGATCGCATCCAATAGACAAAACAGACGAAACCATGAACGGAAAAGGAATGCTAACGGCCGTGCTGGCCCTAATGCTGTCGGTTGGTGCTTATGCCCAGTCCCAAACGCAAGTTTACAAAGTAAAAGCGCGTCCATCCGGGGTAGCACGGTCGCCGGAGCAGCGGGCGGCTCGTAAGCAGGCGATGAAAGCGAAACTGGCCCAGATGACGCCCGCCGAGCGCAAAGCGTTTAAGCAAGCGCACGGCGAACAGCGGCAGGACCGCCTGAACGCCCTACCGCCCGAACGACGCGAGCGCGTCATGCAGCGCCACGCCCAACGGAAAGCCTTGAAAC
>CAXUEB010000124.1:0-5754 GCA_964249775.1 uncultured Spirosoma sp. | reverse complement strand
CAGCGGCAGGGTTGAGGAAAGCGAAACAAGCCAGCCAATACTCCGACATCTGGTTATTGGCTGGCTTGCTTACGCCTATTTCACAACGTGCCCCACGAATCCAGCGCCGTTGTCTAAGATCAGGCCACCGCGCCGGAAGCCCAGCCCGCAGGCTTCGCCCGCGTAAAACACGCCGGCCTGGTAGGTATAGCCCGCGGTATCGGTCAGCAGCGGAGCGTATTCCTGGTAGATTTTCGGGTACTCGCCGTACTCACCCCCCACGGCCTGGCGCTCGCTACCGTCGGCGTTCAGAATGCGAACGTTAGCCCCTTCCCGCCCGAATAAGACTTTCTCGACGCAGGGCTTCCCAACCAGCGGCTTGGTATCGGTTTCCAACAGCAGCGGGTGATTGGGGTACAGTTCCCACAGAATCTTAAGGATGTATTTCGACTGAAACAGGAGCGTGTAGGCCGGGTTGAGCACAATCACCAAGCGCCGACGCACGGCTTCGGTTAGCAAGGCCGTCAAGTCGGGTTCGTCTTCGGCGATAGCTTCCCAAGGCACGAGCTTAAACCAGAAGTCCATTTTCTCGAATTGCCCGTTGCTGGAATTATGCCGGAAAATACCTTCGTCCGCCGAGAACTCGACGTTGTCAATGAAATCGTATTCGACATCAAAACCCGCTTCGCGGGCGGCTTCGCCGATGAGCGCGACGTTGGCGTCGTCTTCGGGTACCCCCCGGACCGCCGACAGGAGCAGCGTCGGTTGCAAATCGGGGTTAAGCGCCAGCAGTTCCTCGAACTGACCCGTCAGCGTTTCGAACACGGCGTTGAACTGCCCACTCTCGTCTAAGCCGTTGGCCTTTAGATGGGCATACTGCACCACCGCCGTTTCGGGCAGGCAGGTGGCCGTGTCGGCGTTGAATTCGAGCAGTTTAACCGAACTGCCATCTAAACCTCCGGCGAGGTCGAAGCGGCCGTAAAGGTGAATATGCCGGTCGTCGTCCCACGAAAGTTTGATTAACTCCACGAGGTTGGCTGGAATACCCAATTCGGCGAAGCGGTTTTGATCGATGACGTGCTGCCCGGCCGCAACCAGCATCTCGAAGAGTTCGTTGGCCGCTTCGGCGTAAACATCCGCTTCGGCCGCGCTTACCTGAACCACTTCGTTCGTCAAATAGGGTAGCGTATCCTGCCCGAGCATCCACTCCCAGCCGAGGTTGCGCAGTTGCGCATCGGGCGGGGTCTTAAGGGAAATCAAGTGCATAAACAAGAAAATAAACCACACTGGTAGCGCCGTTACGCATTGGCCAGTTCGGCACGTTCGGGCTGCAATCCAGCTTGTTTAAAGAATTGAGCCAATAACTTCCGGTAAGCCGACACCTGCGCGGTGCGGTACCCTTTGGGCCATTGCAGTTCGGCCGCCATTAAGTGCGCCACCGGCTCGGCGAGTTGAGCCGTCAGGACCCAGTCCGATAGTTCGAGCCGCCAGCGCCGGGCCAGCACATCCCGGAGCGTAACAGCCATTTCCTCACGGGCCTGATAGATAACCTCCGCACCAATGTAAGGCAGGTTTTTGGACAGGCGTTGCGCCAGAGCCGGCTGGTCGACAGTAAGCCGGGCCACCCGGTCGGCGCGGGTGCCGTAGGTGCGCATCAGGTGCTGACTTACGTCGGCCGGTAGCTGATAACGGCTTTGCAGGTGCTGCCAGTCGTCAAACCGGTAGTTTTCACCCCCGACTAAGTAATGATCGTGGGTTCGGCCGGGCGTTGGGTTGCCGAGTTGCTCGCCAACGCGGTCGATGGCGTCCTGGGCCATGATGCGGTACGTGGTCCACTTGCCTCCCAACAAACTAAACAATCCCGACCTGGAATCGTACTCGACTTCGTGGTCACGCAGCAGGGACTTGGTGTCCGCGCGGTTGCTGGTAATTAAGGGCCGGATGCCACCGAAGCCCGCCTTTACCTGCGCCCGGTTGGGCGTGAAGGCTAAGTAAGGCCGGAGCGTATCGAGCAGGTAGTCTATCTCCTGGCTTTCAAGCACGGGTTCACGATCCGGGTGGGTGTAATCATCGTCGGTTGTTCCAACAAATACACGGTCATCGAACGGGATGGCGAACACGACACGACCGTCGGCTGTTTTCGGAATCAACAAGGCGCTGTCGCTTTGGAGTGTTTCGCGCGGCAAGACGATGTGAACACCTTTGCTGGGCCGGATGCGCCGGTCGAGGGCCGGGTTGGCCAGTTGGCGAACCGCGTCGGCGTAGGGGCCAGTGCAATTCAGAAACACCTTTGCCCGAACCGTTCCTGTTTCGCCCGTTCGCCCGTCTTCCACATTGGCCGTTGCGATCCGGTCGTTCTCGCGCCCAAAGCCGGTTAACGCTACGTAGTTAACAACGGCGGCCCCGGCTTCGTCGGCCGAGTGCGCCAGCGCCAGGGCGTACCGGGCATCGTTGAACTGACCGTCGTAGTACAGCACCGCGCTGTGCATCCGGGGCGTCAGCGTAGGCATGCGGTCGAGCGCCTGCTGTCGACTAAGCCAGCGGCTCGTGGGAAAGGCGTCGTGCCGGGCAAACAGGTTATACAACGTCAGGCCAACGGTCATGTACAACCCCTCGAACCGGCTAAACACGGGCGTCAACAGGGCCAGCGGATGGGCTAAGTGCGGAGCGTTGCGCAGCACCGTCCGGCGCTCGGCCAACCCGTGCCGCACTTGACGTAACTGCGCTAAATCGAGCTTCTTGATGGCCTGTTCGAGATAGCGGACGCCCCCGTGAACGAGCTTGGTTGAACGCGACGAGGTTTCGCCCCCAATGTCGCCCCGGTCGATGAGTGCCACCCGGTAACCGCGGAGAGCCGCATCCAAAGCGGCTCCGGCTCCACTGGCCCCGGCTCCAATCACACAAACGTCAAACTCTTCTTGCCGCAGCCGCTGCCAATTCTGTTCCCGATTCATGCCCGAAGATACGAAAGTTGACGCAGTCCCCCGCGCCAATAACCACGTAGTTTGCGCCCGTAATGATTTCTTAACGAGTCGGTAAGTCGGTTGGACAGCCACGTCCAGCCCACAGGTTCGGGTCTATCTACCCCGAAAAACCGCGGCTACGGCTGCCCCCGAAGAAACCACTGCGGCCACCCGCCGGGCGCGACGATTGTACGACGCGCGATGAGCGAACGGTCTGGCCAATTTGGTTGGCGCGTTGATACGCATTGGGGTTGGCATAGACGCCCGACGCGTAACGTTGGTCATACCCGCGGTACTGCGGAGCGGTCGAGCGGCCGAGCATATAACCCAAGCTGCCCCACAGCAAAACATTGGCTAAGCCGTTGCTGTGGTAACCGTTGTACGACGCCGGGTTGTTGAGGTAACGGCTGGTCGATTGATCGTTCTGAACAAGTCGCTGGGCGGCTTCCACGCTGAGCGTGTCGCGGTGACCGTCAGCGTAGTTGACGATGGCCCCGGCCTGACCCGGCTCGGCGGGCACTTCGTCGGTAATCTTAAAATTACCCGGCGACGTTTCGGTAATAAATGTCCGAACGCCTTTGTTGAAGCGCGTTTCGGTCGTGCCGTTCTGCGCCAGTTCGGTTTCGTTGGCTTCCGTTTGGTTGCTACCGCAGCTTTGCAGCACGGCCGCGCCGTTGAGCAGGGCTAAACTCAGCGTGGTGCTGAGGGTAATATCTTTAACGCGCCGGAGAACGGCATGTTGGCGAAGTGGCGTCATGATTGAGTGTAAAAGCAATGAGATTCAACCACTAAACTACCACAAGGCCCCAAGGGTTGCAAGCCAAACCGGATGAGCCGTTGCTGGCCCCCATTAGCGGTCGTCAGAACGGACGCAGACTATTGCCAAACAGCACCGACACGCCCGCCGATACGCTGACAACGCGGATAAACCGATTGCTGCTAAAGGTGGCGCGTTGCGAGCGGTCGGCGTTGCTTTGCACCTCCGACGATAGATTGTCGAACGTCATAGTCGACTGGGCGTAATCGCCGTTTAGGTGAAGGGCGAAACTGCGGCCCAATCGGTAGCGTAAGGTCAGCCCGCCCCCGTACGCCCACGCCTGACTTGCGGCTCCCGTTGTGCGAACGGCCATCTGCACCTCCCCAAAGTTGCCAGCCATCGCCGTACCGGGTAAGGCGGCCATTGCGCGTCCGGCCAGCAGCCGGGCGTCGAGCGAAAACCGCTTCATCGGAAACGTCACGTAGGGTCCCCCCATGAAGGTTGTTACGGTCCAGTTATCGGCGTTGGCCGTCCACGCATCGGCTTCGTTGCGGTACAAGGCGTTAATCAGGGCGTCCGTCCGCACCGGGTTGCGGTGGTGTTCGCCCCGCACCATCAAACCAACCCGGCCGACGAGCCGGTAACCCGCCGACACGTTGAAGGCGAGGCCCTGCCCGGCCATACCCGCCTGTTTGTCAATGGCCGAATGACTGGCAAACTGACCAATCGGTACGCTGCCCCCGGCTGCCAGGGCGAAAAAGCCCCGTTTGTCTTGGTGCGATAGGATAAACGATTTTTGACCAAAGGAAGCAGTGTTCAGGCCAACCGTTAGCACGAGTAGGGCAAGGTGTTTCATGGCGGAATGGGTTGTAACCAAACGCCAGGCGTGGCAAATGGCAACGCACCCAAAACAAAATTGATGCCACAAGTCCACGTCAACGGTCAGTAAGCCTAAAATCGTCAGCCGTTAACTACTTCTTTTCCTGTTGCTTATCGGCCGCGAGCCGCAGGTAGACGCCGTTGGTCCAGCCGAAGCCGTCCTGGTTGGGGTACTCGCCCCCGCCGGTGGTCAAGGCCGCGTCGACGACGTTGTATTTTTCCATCATTTTGCCGGTTGCCTTGAAAACTTTGTCGTTCAGAGCCAGCCAGCGGTCGCGTCCTTCGCGGGCCGTCTCGACAAAGCCGTAATTCAGTAGACCCTTATAGACGACCCACTGCAACGGTGCCCAGCCGTTGGGCCAGTCCCACTGCTGACCGGTTTGGTTCAGCGTCGTTACCCAGCCGCCCGCTTGCAAAAAGTCGGCCCGGAGCCGGTCGTGAACGCGCTGCGCCTGTTCGGCCGTGGCAAGGTTGACGAAAAGCGGAAAGACGGCCGCGAGGGTAAGGGCGTCCGTTGGGCGACCGCTGACCGCATCGTAATCGTGAAAGAAACCGGTGTTTTCGTTCCAGAAAATGGCCTGGATGTACTCCTGGCGCAGAACGCGTCGCTGATCAAACCGATGGACCGTCTCGGCATTACTCGCTTGTTGGTAAGCATCCCGAAGCGTTGTTTCCAAGAAGTACAATAGACAATTCTGGTCTATCGGCACAATGTCGGCGGCATGGATAGTCGCCAGCGTTTTCGCATCGATGAACCAGCGGCTGCTAAAGTCCCAGCCTGATTCGCAGGCCGCCCGGATGTGGTTGTACAACGTTTCGGGCGCTACGCCGAGATGTTCAGCATCGGGCGTCAGTTCAACCTCTTGCCGGTACGCTTCGGGGCGGGGCGTTGGTGTGTCGTCCCAGTACCGGTTCAGCGTACCACCGTCGGGCAGGCGCACTAACCGCCGAGAAATGGGCTGCTGTTCGCTCAGTTCCTGACCTCCCGCCATCCAAAAATCATCCTCCTTCTGCAACGGCGGCAGGTACTTAACCAGCACGTCGGGGCCGTCGATTTCGGCCAGTAGTTGCACCATCAGGGCGAAATAAGGCGGCTGCGACCGGCTCAAGAAATACGTCCGGTTGCCGTTGGGAATGCAGCCAAACTGGTCAATCAGGTAAGCAAAATTGTCGAGC
>CAXUEB010000123.1:13408-14853 GCA_964249775.1 uncultured Spirosoma sp. | reverse complement strand
TTGGTCTTGCCCAGTAACCGATTGACCAAGCCGAGCGCGATAAGTGATTTGCCGGTGTACGGCTCTACCGAAGCGATATAAATTGCCCTTGTCATACGGTAACTACTCCATTGCCCGGCCGTTGTTTGGATAGGCCTCTATTTTTAACGGCTAAACCGCAAGCGATTCGTGCAATTGCAGGTGACTATGCTCGGTTGAACGGGCCAGTCCCAGACGAACCACTCAGCGAACAGAACACGGATTAGGGCAAAACAAACGTTAGCATTAAGAGCCTGGCGTAGGTTATTAAACCGCCGTTCTTTACCGCGTAAGGCACTCGTCTACGCTGGCATTGCGCCCGAACTGACTGGCTGTTTTGACTGGTAATGTCGACTGACTATAGTCCCATGAAATCGTTTTTCTGTTTGCTTCTGCTTGTCTTCTCCGCCGTTGCTACGTTGGCTCAAACGACCAGCGTAACGTTGTCGGGCACCATCAAAGAAGCCAAAACGAAAGCCCCTTTGCCTTTCGTCAACGTAGCGCTGCTGACTCCCACCGACAGCGCGTTTGCGACGGGCGCGATCACGGACGAAGCCGGTCTGTTTTCGATCGTCGGCGTTAAAAGTGGCAACTACCTGCTTAAAGTTACCTACGTTGGTTACCGGACCCAGGTTCAGCCCGTGCTGGTGGGGCAGTTAAGCGAGTTTCTAAATCTGGGCACTCTTGAACTGACCGAAGAAGCCGCCCAACTCCGTGAAATCGTGGTAACGGCGCGGCAGGAAGCCATCGCCGGCACGATGGACAAGAAAACCTTTACGCTGGCCGACAACATCAGCCAATCAGGCGGGTCAGCCTTGGAAGCCATGAAAAACCTGCCGGGCGTAACCGTGGGCGACGACGGTCAGGTCCAACTGCGGGGCAGTAGTCAGGTCATGATTTTGATTGACGGCCAACAAACCGCCTTAACGGGTTTCGGCGGTCAAGCAAGCTTAGACAATATTCCGGCCTCGGCCATCGACCGGATTGAAATCATTAATAACCCGTCGGCCAAATTCGACGCCAACGGTAACGCCGGAATCATTAACATTCTCTACAAAAAAGAAAAGAAACAAGGCTTCAACGGCAAAGTTGGCTTAGCCGCGGGCGTGGGTGCCTTGTGGGAGAAGCGGGGAAACTATCCCACCATCCGGCCTCAGTACCGGAACACGCCCAAACTTAACCCGTCGCTGTCGCTGAATTACCGGAAAAATAAGGTAAACCTGTTTTTTCAGGGCGATAACCTGTATACCCAGACGCTAAACAAAAACGAGTTCGCCGACCGGTTTTACGACGACGGCACCGTCATTCGCCAGCAACTCAAGCGCAACCGCAACACCAATATCGTTACCGGTAAGGCGGGCCTTGACTGGTCGGTTAACGCCAACAACACGGTGACCGTATCGGGGCTGTTCAGCAGCGAGAAAATC
>CAXUEB010000123.1:10327-13398 GCA_964249775.1 uncultured Spirosoma sp. | reverse complement strand
GATCAAAACGACCGTTACGGCCTCGGCGGCCTGGCAACATAAATTCAAACAGCCGGGCCGATTGCTCAACCTGGGGTTCAACTACACCTTCCACCGGGAAGACGAGAAGTATTTTTTCACCAATAGTAGACCGACGTTTACCGGGTTTGATTCGTTTAAGCTGTTATCGGATGAGCACGTCGGTGATTTAACCCTTGATTACGTGCAGCCCCTGCGCTACGGCCGGGTCGAAGCCGGCGCTAAATTTCGTCGGCGCATTATTCCCACCAACATGCAGTTTTTTCCGGGTCTAAACTCCCCGCTGGACACGGACGCCGGCGGCCGGGCGACGTACAGCGAGGTGATACCGGCCTTGTATGGCAATTACATTTTTGAAAGCAGGAACGTGGAGGTCGAAGCTGGTTTACGTTTTGAATACGTGGATTTGCGCTACGAGGTGGACCCGGACCACAATACCTACCGAAGTGACGGCTACCAGTACGGCCAACCGTTTCCAAACCTGCGACTAACCTACAAGCTGAATGATAACAACCGCCTTTCAGCTTTCTATACGCGCCGGGTCGACCGGCCCAACGAAGTCGATATCCGAATCTTTCCCAAGTACGATGATGCCGAGATCATTAAAGTAGGAAATCCGGGGCTGCGTCCGCAGTTTACGACGTCGTATGAGCTGGGCTACAAAACGAGTTGGAACGGCGGCTACCTTTACTCGGCCGGCTACCACAAAGCGATGCAGGCCACCATCACCCGCATCGCCAGTATCGTTCCCGGCAGTACGCTGATCTACGCTATCTTCCAGAATGCCGGTCGGAGCCGCATGACCGGCGTTGAGGTGGTCCTGTCGCAGAACGTCGACAAGTGGGCGACGGTGAACCTGAACCTAAACGGCTACCGCAATACGATTGATGCCTTCTCAGTCGTCAACCAGTACCCCGTCAGGAACACGTTTTCCGCCCATCGGCAACAGTTGGTTTCGGGTAACGTCAAGCTCAACGGCCTGTTCCGCCTACCCCGCCAACTCGATGCGCAGCTCACGGCCCTTTATTTAGCGCCCGATCTGGTACCCCAGGGCCAAATCGACTCGCGGTTTTCGATTGACGTGGGCCTGAAAAAAGCGGTTCAGAAAGGGAAAGGCGAATTGTTCCTGAACGCCACGGACGTAGCCAATACCCTGCGCATTCGCCGGTCCGTGCAAGGCGACGGCTTCCGCTACGTCAGCACCGACTACTACGAAACGCAGGTCGTGCGGCTGGGCTATGGGTATAAATTCTAAAGTGGCACCGGCAATCTGCGGCATTCCGGCGGTGTTTTTCAACCGTGCTGTTTCGGGATGAGGTCGTGAAAACTGGGGATAGCCAAACCCGATTTATGGGAGTCGTTGCTGCGGTTTTACCGACGCATCAGGGCCGTTCGCCGGGAATCCAGTTTAAGGAAGATAAACAGCAGAATTGAAAACGACCAGAGTGACGAACCGCCGTAGGAAAAGAATGGCAGCGGAATGCCAATAACGGGCATCAGGCCGATGGTCATGCCGACGTTGACCATAAAGTGAAAAAACAGGATGCCCGCCACGCAGTAACCGTAGACGCGCGCGAATTTGCCGTGTTGCTTTTCGGCCAGGACAATAATCCGCGACAGTAACCCGAGGAATAAGGCAATCACGACCATACTGCCAATAAAACCGTGTTCTTCACCGATGGTGCAGAAAATGAAATCGGTACTCTGCTCGGGCACGAAATCAAACTTGGTTTGGGTGCCTTCCAGAAAGCCTTTGCCCTGCAACCGCCCCGATCCGATGGCGATTTTAGCCTGCGTAACGTTCCAGCCCACACCGAGCGGATCAATGGTCGGGTCAACGAGCACTTTAATGCGGTTACGCTGATGCTTTTGCAGCACGTTGTTCACAAAAAAATCGACGCCCGTAACCAGCAGCATCATCGCGCCCCCGATCAGGCCCATTGAGAGTAGGTTGCTCGTAGTGCGGTTGTAACGCGGCATCAGGAATACGACCAATCCGTACAGCACCACCACCCCGGCAAAAATGTACAGCTTGGGAAACACCAGGGCCAACACGAACAGGGCGGCCACCGTGATGCCCACCGCCGGAATCCAGCCGGGTAGCCCTTCCCGGTACAGCATGATGGCAAACGACGCAAAGACCAGCGTTGACCCGGTTTCGTTCGACGCCAGGATTAGAATGCACGGCAGCACAATAATTCCTCCGACGTACAGCAAGTCTTTCTGCTTGGTTAAGTTGATACCCGGATTGTCTACGTACTTGGCCAGGGCCAGCGCCGTTGCCACTTTGGCAAACTCGGCGGGCTGGATCGAAAACGACCCAAATTTGAACCAAGACCGAGATCCGTTGATGTTCGAGCCAGCGACCAGCACCAACAGGAGCATCAGAATCATAAAAGCGTAAAAGACGTAGGCAAACGTGTCGTAGAACTTGTGGTTGATGACCAGAATGCAGGTCACCAGCAACACGGTTGTGCCAATCCACATCAGTTGTTTGCCGGCGTTGGTGGTCAGGTCAAACAGGCTGGTGTGGTCTTCGGGACTGTAAACGGCGGCATACACGTTGAGCCAGCCCATCGTCACGCAGCCGAGGTAGAGCACCAGCGTCAGCCAGTCAATGTTCTGCGAGAAAGGATCGTTCCGGGACAAAATGAGTTACGGTTTGCGGTTACGCGGTAGTAGATACGCGGTATTAAATACGTAGTAATAGATACGGGAAACTGGGTGCACGGACCCGCCCGCTTAATTGCCGCTCACGCCTGCCACAGTGGTCGAGCGCGGTTTGGTGGCGGTCATCAGGGGTTTGGGCGGGGTCGCCTTGCGGACGGTGTCTTTCTTAGGCGCAAGGGGTGGCTTCGGCTTGGTCAATGCGCCAACGGGCAGGATATACGTTTTCGACTTAACGTAAGCGTCCAGCGCCTTGGCTTCGGTCTTGCGCTTGAGGTAGCGCTCGGCCACTAAGGCCGCCACCGAAGCGGCTGCGTCGCCCCCCCAACCGGCGTTTTCTACAAAAACGGCCACCGCAATTTTGGGGTTGTTCATCGGCGCAAACC
>CAXUEB010000123.1:0-10317 GCA_964249775.1 uncultured Spirosoma sp. | reverse complement strand
AACCCAATGAAAATGGAATGGTCGAACTTATGCCCGTACTTGGCGTTCTGCGACGTGCCCGTTTTACCGCACAGGTCAATGCCGTTGATGTTGGCCATCCGTTTGACGGTTCCGGCCACAACGGCCCTCCGCATCCCGTCGATTACCGGCAAGTAATATTCCCGGTTGATGCCGGTGTCGTGCCGCTCGCGGTATTCGGCCGGAACACCAACGCCGGCTTTGTCGAAACCCCGGATGTAGTGGGGCGTGATGTAGTAGCCCCGGTTGGCAATCGTCGCGGCCAAGTTAACCAGCTTTAAGGGGCTGATAAGCAATTCGCCTTCGCCGATGCTGAGCGAATAAACGTTCGAGAACTTCCAAGTGTTTTCACCCCCGTATACCCGGTCGTAGTAGTCGGCCGTGGGCAGATTTCCTTTCAACTCACTCGGTAAATCGACGCCAAGCCGCCGACCAAACCCAAACTTGTCGACCATGTCGTGCCACTGCCGCAAACCCACCGCCGACGCCCGGAACGTATTCGTTTCGCCGTTGTGGTAGATGAACCGGCGGAAAACGTTGTAAAAATACGGGTTGCAGGAATTCTGAACGGCTCCGCGGAGGTTGTTGCCGCCGTGGCAGTGGCAGCGCATCGGCGAGCCGCCGTGCCCGTAAACCGTCGTTGGAAACAGCGATCCCTGCTGCTGGGCAATTAGCGCTTGAATCAGCTTAAACGTCGAACCCGGTCGGTAGCTGGCCATGATGGGGCGGTTGATGAGCGGCTTGTACGGGTTTTTCACTAACGCCCGGTAGTTTTTGGAAAAGAACCGGCTCGACAGCAGGTTGGGGTCATACGTAGGAGCCGATACAGACACTAAAATCTCGCCCGTCGCCGGCTCCACGGCCACCACCGAACCCACTTTGCCCAGCATCAGGCTGTCGGCGTAGCGCTGTACGTCCACGTCGATGCCCGTTACTAAGTTCTGCCCGGCCACCGCCAGCGTGTCGAACGCGCCGGCCTTCCAAGGGCCTTTGTTGACGCCCCGCACGTTCTGCATCACGAACTTAACGCCCCGTTTGCCGCGCAGTTGCGCTTCGTATTGTTCTTCCAGACCGTTGTGACCAATGTAATCACCCTGCCGGTAATACGGGATGTCCTGGTTCTCTAACTGTTTTTTGCTGATTTCACTCACGTAGCCCAGCGCGTTGGCCAGCGTGTGAGCCGGGTACGTCCGCATCGAGCTAATGACCGGCTCGAAACCCCGGTAATCAACCAATGCATCCTGAATTCGGGCGAAATCTTCTTTAGACAGTTGCCGCACGAACAGCGACGGCTTCACGAGCGAGTAGTTTTTGGCCAACCCCATGATGCTGTCGAAATCCGAGGGCGTGATGGCCATCATCCGGCAGAAAGCCGCCGTGTCGGGAATTTTGACTTGTTTGGGCGTGACGTATAAATCGTAAACGGGGGTGTTGTACACAATGAGTTTGCCGGTACGGTCGTAAATCTGCCCCCGGTACGGTATTTCAATGACCCGCTTGATGGAGTTTTTCGACGCCCCCAGCGAATACGTATCGTCTAAAACTTGTAAATAAAACAAACGGGCCAAGTACGCCAGTCCGACCAAGCAGAAGACGCCAATAATTACCCATTTCCGATTGTCAACCATGAACCTAACTTCCTCTTCATCGAGCCGCACGGACCAACGCTAACAAAGATAATGCATTCCAATGATGAATTAGGAAGGATAAATCAGGAATGCGTTTGCGTCGGTTTATGCATCAGTTACCCTTCCTAATTCATCACGCTAAATTACCATCCTCGTGCGGTTGTTTTCACCCGGCAAAGGTACATGTCCGAGGTCAGGTAAAGCGTTGAACCATCGTCGCCCCAGGCGCAATTTGACGTAGCAACCCCGACCTTGATGTGCCCCAGAAATTCACCCGTCGGCGACAGCACGAGGACGCCCCCCGCGCCCGTCACCCACAGGTTCCCGTCGCGGTCGACCTTCATGCCGTCGAAGCCGCCGTTGAGACCTTGCTTTTTCATGTTGTCCAGCCCAAACACGACGCGCCCGTTGCCGGTTGAGCCATCGGCCGCCACCGGGAAGGCCATCACGACCGGCTGCTTGCCGTCCGACTGCGCCACGTACAGCGTCCGCTCGTCGGGCGACAGGGCTACGCCGTTCGGCCGAGTCAGTTCGTTGGTGACGAGCGATACGGTTCCCTTAGGGTCAATGCGATACACGCCGTAGATGCCCGTTTCGGCGACGTCTTTTTCGCGCTTGGGCATTCCGTAGGGTGGGTCGGTGAAGTAATAATTGCCGCTGCTGTGCGCCACCACGTCGTTCGGGCTGTTCAGCCGTTTGCCCTGGTAGTTATCGGCTAAGGTGCGCTTACCCCCGCTCCCGTCCAATGGCAAGGCCGATATGCGCCGGTCGCCGTGTTCGCAGGCAATCAGCCGCCCTTGTCGGTCGACAGTCAGGCCGTTCGAGCCGGGTTCTTCGCTGTACGTTCCGACGCCCGTATAACCTGACGGCTTCAGAAACGGCGTTAGCCCGCCTTTCTCGGTCCACTTGAAGATGGTGTTTTGGGGAACGTCGGAAAACAGCAGATACCCGCCCCCGTCGGCCTTCTGGTCTTTTACCCAAACGGGTCCTTCCGACCACGTAAAACCGCTGGATAAAACTTCGATTTTGGTGTCTTTGGGAAGCAGTTTGTCTAAGCGCGGATCAGTGCGCACAATCTGACCGATGGTGGGAAACGACGCGCCGGGTTGCGCACCGGCCGCGTTGACCAGTGCGCCCAGTAGTAGGGCCAATAGGCAGTAGGACAAACTCATGGGTTTTGGGTTGAAATGATAAGGTTTGGTAAAGACCGTTTTGTGCGGTCACTGACGACTACGTGCATAGTTACGTTCTATTCCACCCGTACCGTTGCTCGCCCCACACCCGGCGTGCCCGTCGGCGTAATGCCTTCGGCCCGGATGCGCAGATCGGTTTTAGCATCGGACGTAAAAAAGGAGACAGTAGCCTTCCCTTGCGCGTTGGTTTGAATCATCGGTGCCCAGAACAACGTCGTGCGGTAATCCGGTCTGACATGCTCAGGCTTTTTTACATCGTAACGAGGGGCGTAAAACTCGCGCACCGGCGCATAGCCGGGTAATTTGGCTATCAGCGTACCCGGCGCAGCTTCCTTCGCGAGGTCGTAGTTCGGCGAACCCCGCTTGGTTAGAATGGAAATGACGCCCCCGGCCGCCCGTGAGCCGTAGATAGCCGCCGATGCGCCCTTGAGCACGTCGACCTGGTCAACGTCCTGCACCGACAAACTCATGACGCCCTGCAAGTCGATCGGCATGCCATCGACCACAAACAGCGGCTCGATGGCTCCGCTGAAGTTGGCCGCCCCCCGAATCTGCACCTTTGCGTTGAAGCCCGACCCGGTTACCTGCACGCCCGCCACGCGCCCCTGAATCACATCCAGCACCGTCAGCCGACCGGCCGTGTTCATGGGATCGAACTTAACGGTAGCGTCGGCCGTGCCGTAGATCTTGCGCGAATCGGGCGCTACGTACTTCTTGGCCTTCACGGTCACCGCTTCCAGCAACACTTCCCGGTTCCGCCGGATTTGCCGCTCAATCTCTAAGTACTCGTTGGTGCGTTTCAGAAACTCCGCCAGCTCGTCGCGCCGGAACTCCAGCGGATTGTAAGGCACCCTCGTGATGGTCACGGTCGGTGTCAGCAACTGGTCGAGTGTGATGGCTAAGTCGCGGTTGGCTTTGCCCCGCGTACCTTGAATCAGTACGGTCGTTGTATCAATAAAGTCCAGGTCGTAGGCTGCGTAGTTGCCGGCTTCGTCGCTCATACCGGCCAGAAACTCGCGGGTACTGTCGCGTTTGGCCAACACAAACGTGAGACTTACTTTGCTGCCCACCGGCTTTTGGTTGGCGCGCAGCACCCGCCCCGTCAGGGACAATCCCTGCTCAACCGGGTACTTAAACACGGGTGGCGTTCCCGCCAGTACGTCGGGCCAGGCAAAGCGTCGCCAGCCTTGCGTCAGCAGCAGCAGATCCAGTTTTTGCAAGCGGTCGGTATGCGCCGGGTTGAAGTAATAGCCCGGCTGCTCGACGGTGCCGGTCAGGTCGGACGCCAGCAGCAGGTGCGACGTTAGGGTGGCCGCGTTGGTATCCACTTCGGGAGCCAGCCGGGCGTCGACGGCCGCCAGTGACAGATTGGCCGCGACGGGCTTGCCCTGCGCGTCAGTCGTCGTCACCGTCACCTCGACCGCCTGCCGGTTCTGGTAGGTCGGGCGAGCAGGCGTCAGCGCGACGTTCAGCCGCTCGGCCTTGTCGATAAACACCAACCGTTCGCAAACCGGTTGGTTTGTTTCGTCGAATATCGTTAGCTGCGCGATGCCTTCCGGGAAGTCGGCCTTAGGCAGTTGCACCACCGACGTTTTTTTGGCTACCGGCACGTTTGCCACCTGCACAATCTGACCGCGCGTCTGCGCCACCAGCGTCATCGTAGCGGCTGCGTCCGAAACGGTTTTGTTGTGGCGGATATACACCCGCATTTTGTCTTTGTGGGTCAGGTTGTCAACCTGCATCGTTATGCCCTGCGGCACCGCGCCCGGCATCGGGTACTGCGCCAGCGTTCCGTCGCCCTGCCGCACAAAGGCCGTGTACGTTTGCCCGGCTTCGGGGGTCAGTGTCAACAAGCCCATGCCCAGATGCATACCACTTAAGCCGGCAATGGTGTCTTTACGAGCGTTTAAAACAAACCCGTTGACGGCCGTGCTCCGACCCGACGCGTCGATTGCCTTAAACGCCACGCGCCCTTCCAACCCCTCCACCAACTGCCCACCTTCGGGCATGAACTGCACGTCCGGGCGGGCTTGGCTTGGCCGGTCGGCTCCCGTTACCTGGTTCGCGGCAGCCGCGTTGGGTTCAAGAATGGTCAGCGTTTTGGTGAAAAAGTACGCGTCCGCGTAGTTGCGCATGTAGCTGGTGTACGCGCGGAGTTGGTAGGTGCCGACCGGCAACGAGTCGGGTAAGGCGAGTTGACCGGGCGCAAAGCCGCCCGCGGCCCGGAGTTGCGTCCGCAGCCTGACCCGGCGCGCAACCGGATCGACTAAATCCACGTACAGCACCCGGCTGACGGTATCCACAGCGTGTTCGCTCCCGCTCACTAAGTAGCCTTTCATCCAAACGGTTTCGCCAATCGCGTAGGCGTCGCGGTCGGTGTGCAGGTACACTTTTTCCGTTGGGCGCTGCTGATGATACAGGCGAAACTGCTCAACTAACCGGTTAATAAACGGATCATCCGCGAGCCGAAACGCGGACCCAACGATTGCGCTGAGCACCGCAAATCCGACAACGAACAGGTGAAATCGGGAACGCATAGAGTAGATTTTGGCTGTATGGCCGTTCGATTCTGAACGAGACGCCTAACTTAGCAAAATTTCTAACCCCATCATGACGACACCCTCTTATAAAACCGCGTTGGTAGTCGGCGCAACGGGTCTCATCGGTAATCTACTTACGCACCGGCTCGTTGATTCGTCGGTCTACGAACGGGTTAAAGTGCTGGTGCGTACCCCACTACCCTGGCAACATCCCCGGTTGCAGGAAGTTCAATTTGATTTTGATCGCCCGAATGGGCTGCTCACCCAAGCCGATGACGTGTTTTGCTGCCTCGGCACAACGATGAAAAAGGCCGGCTCACGCGACGCATTCAAGAAAGTAGATTATCAATACCCAATGGACGTTGCCCGGCTGAGTCTGGAGAACGGCACCCGGCAGTTCGCCATTGTCACGGCGATGGGGGCCGACGCCGGGTCCACGTTTTTCTACAACCGCGTTAAGGGTGAAGTCGAACGCGATTTGTCGGCTCTGAACGTTCCAACCTTACTTATTTTCCGCCCGTCGCTGCTATTAGGCAATCGGAGTGAGTCTCGTTTGGGTGAACGCTTAGCCGAAGGAGCCATGCGTCTGTTCAGCCCTTTGATTCCCGCAAAGTACAAAGGCGTTGACGCAGCGAAGGTAGCGAACGCCATGTTGACCACGACGCAGCGGGGCCTGACGGGTAAGCACGTGTTCGAGTCGGATCAATTACAAGCGTTCTAAGGATAATCATTATCCCGTTAGTCAACTCATTCCGTGGCTACGTCCTTACCTCCGGCCGACACCCTGCTCATCCGGCCCGCCGATTGGACCGATGCACCAGTAATCTACGCGTTTTTGTCAGAACTGGAGGAAGCTCCGCTCGACCAAACCCGGTTCCGGGCGGTGTTTCGCCACAACTTGAACAACCCGGCTGTCCATTACTTAGTCGCCGAGTGGGCGGACGTTGTGGTAGGCTTTGTCAGTTGTCACGTTCAGTATCTGCTGCACCACAGCGGCAAAGTGGCGGAGATTCAAGAGCTATTCGTCCCTTCCGACTACCGCAACGCGCGCATCGGCGGACGCCTACTCGACGCCGTAACGGCGCTGGCCATTCGGGAGAATTGCGTTAATCTGGAAGTGACCACCAATCAGCGCCGGTTCGACGCCGTCCGGTTCTACGAACGAGCCGCGTTCCAGCGCTCACACTACAAATTAGTTAAACCCATCCAACCCTAATGCGCTTCTGGTTGCTATCGCTTCTGCTGTGCTGCCTTCCGTGGCAAACCCAAAGTCAATCAACGTCAACCAAACGCCAAGCCCGAACCACGCTACTTGAGGGCCAACTGCGCATGGCACTGGCGAACCTTCGGGGTGACGCGGGTATTTACGTCCGCAACCTGCGCACCGGCCAGACCGTTGCCATCAACGCCGACACGCTGTTTCCAACGGCCAGTACCATCAAGATTCCCATTCAGTGCGGCCTGTTCGATAAAATCCACAAAGGCGAACTGAGTTACGGCCAAGAATTGGTTTACCGTGATTCGCTGCACTACGACGACGGCATCGTTGGCTCCTTGCGCGACGGGGCCAAACTACCGCTCAGCTACGTGGTGATGCTGATGGCAACGATTAGCGACAATACCGGCAGTTTGTGGTGTCAGGCGCTGGCCGGGGGCGGTACGGCCATCAACGCCTGGTTGGAAGCCAACGGGTTTCACCAGACGCGGGTCAACTCGCGCACGCCCGGTCGCGAAGCCGACCGGACCCGTTACGGCTGGGGTCAAACGACGCCCCGCGAAATGGCCGAGTTACTAACGTCTATTCGTCAGGGCCACGCTGTTAGTCCCAACGCCAGTGAAGAAATGTACAGAAACCTCGGCCGCCAATTCTGGGACGGCGACGGCTTATCGCAAATTCCACCCGACGTGAAAGTGGCCACCAAAAACGGCGCGTTAACGCAATCTAAGTCGGAGGTCGTGCTGGTGCACGCGCCCCACGGCGAATACGTGTACTGCGTGATGACGAAAAACCAGCAGGATGCGCGTTGGGAACGCAGTAACGAAGGGGCAACGTTGCTGCGCACGGTTTCGGCCTTACTCTGGCGCTACTTTGAACCCAAATCCACCTGGAAGCCAGCCGAGGGTTACGAGAAGTGGTGGTAATTGCCAAGAGCGTTGATCCTTTTGATTAACAAAACATAGTTTGGTTATGAGGTCTGCTCAACCACCCAAGAAACTGTATACGTTTGAAGAGTACCTCGCGCTTGAACAGGCCGACGGTGTTCGGTATGAGTACTGGGACGGCGAGGTTTTTGCAATGGCCGGCCAACCAAGCGGCATAACACGCTCGTTCAAAATTTGACGTTTGCCTCACGTCCGTTTGCCCATCGGAACGGGTGTCAGATTTACGCCGAGAATGTTCGACAAAAGCTTAGAACGGGGAGTCGATACGTATACCCGGATGTTATTTACACCTGCGATCCTGACGATTTGGAAAACGATTTGGCCATTTACGTTCAATCACCAAGTTTACTGATTGAAGTGGTTTCGGCATCAACGCAGAATGTCGACGTTCAAGATAAACGACCTCATTACACAAAGCTGCCGTCGCTGCTATATTACGTCTTACTGTTTCAGACAAGTTACCGTGTCGAAGTGTTTGAGCGTAACGTTGATTTTTGGAAGTACCGCCTGATTGAAGGTGCCGACGCAGTAATTGATTTGCCTTTACTGAACGTAACGCTCTCCTTGGCGGAGGTTTACGAAGGTATCATACTCTCTTTAGAATGAACAATCTCCTCTAAAAATGCAAAAGCCGCGCTTTGAAAGAGACGCGGCTTCTACTGTATGTTTACCAACACCAAGGTGCTATTGCAAGCTTATCAATTCATAAACTGCAAGCGCAGTTCGTTCAGTCGGTTACGAATCGAGCCGTCAATCTGCTGATCGCCGACGCGCAGCACGTACCCGCCAATCAACTTCGAATCAACCTTCTCTTCCAGTTCGACTAATTTTCCACCCGTTGTTTTGGTCACCATCGCCCGGAACTTGTCGCGCAACGTATCAGTCATCGGAATGTTCGTAATCACCGTCGCCCGTTCGATGCCTTTCATGCGGTCGTACTGCGCGATAAACTCGTCGGCGATGGCGTCAACGATGGCCTCCCGGTTCTTACGGGCGATGATTTGCAGAAACGACATCGTCACCGCGTTGAGCCGTCCGCCGAACACGGCCTTCACCACCGAATTCTTTTTTTCGGCCCGAACGATGGGATTTTTGAGAATTAAGGCCAACTGCCGATTCTGAGCGAGTGTTTGCTTCAGAAACTTCATGTCGGTATACATCGTCTCCGTGATGCCCTGCTCTTTAGCCAAATCCAACAGCGATTTGGCGTATCGGGCGGCTACTGTAGCAACTGCCATACCTGCTTAGTTTAAGCGTGAATTAGACACTAAGTCGTTCACCAGCTTTTCCTGCGATGTCTTGTCGCTCAACTCCTTACGGAGCACCTTCTCGGCGATGTCCAACGAAAGCGCAACGACTTCTTTTTTCATCTGCGCAACCAGCGCCTGCCGCTCGTTCTGCATGGCTTCGCGGGCCTGCTCCAGCACGCGCCGACCTTCCACCTCAGCCCGTTCGCGCGAATCGGCCACCATCTTATCGGCGGTTTCTTTCGCCCCCCGCAGGATAGCCTCACGCTCGGCGCGGGCCTGTACCAGCAATTTCTCGTTGTCAGCCTTTAGCGCGGTCATCTCCTGACGCGTTTTTTCGGCCAAGTCGAGGGCGCTTTGAATATTACCCTCGCGTTCGCTCAGGCTTCGCGTGATCGGCTTCCAGGCAAACGCCCGCAGAATTAAGAAGGTAATCAGGAAAATAACGACCTGCCAGAACAACAGGCCAATGTCGGGGGTAAGGAGGTCCATTGTGATTTATGATTGGGAATGCTTTGTCAATCTTTTGTTTTGGAGAAGCCCGTTCGCCGACTATCTCGCACGAACGGGCTTGTTCCGGTTCTTTTTAGGCCGTTCGCCAGCGCCTAATGCAGCCAGCGGCCCGCGTTGCTGAAATCGCTTACCCGAGGTTAAACGAAATCAGCAGGCAAATTACCGCTGCGAACAGGGCCACGGCTTCAATCAGAGCCGCGATAATCAGCATGGCGGTTTGGATGCGAGCCGCGGCTTCCGGCTGACGGGCGATACCTTCCATCGCGCTGCCGCCGATGCGACCAATCCCCAAGCCAGCACCAATAGCGGCCAAACCGGCACCGATACCAGCGCCCATAACGGCCAAACCAACACCGTTACCGTTCTCGGCAACCTGCAACAAAATCGAAAGCAACATTGCTAACATGGTCAATCAACTATTTATAAGTGAAACAAAAGATTGCAATTGAATTAATGCGCGTTCGGGCCTTCGTAACCGATACCGTGATCGGCTTCGTGGTGCTCTTCAACGGCGCTGCCGATGTACATCGAAGTCAGCAGGGTAAAGATGAACGCTTGCAGAAACGCGACCAGCAACTCGATAGCGTTCATGAACAAGGCAAACACGGCAACCAGCGGACTTACCGCCCAACCCGTCGCGCTGCCGCCTAAGTTGCGGGCAATGAAAATCAGACCCAGTAAGCTCAGAATAATAATGTGACCCGCCGTAATGTTGGCAAACAACCGGACCATCAAGGAAAACGGCTTCATGAACACGCCCACAATCTCGACTGGAATCATAATGGGCAGCAAGGCAACCGGTACGCCCGTCGGTTTGAGGATGTGCATCCAGTAGTGCTTATTGCCGCTGAAACTTGTCACTAAGAACGAAATAACAGCCAGCACGAGCGTGATGGCGATGTTGCCCGTCAGGTTAGCGCCCCCCGGCAAGAGACCGACCACGTTATTAATCAGAATAAACAAGAATAGCGTCAGGAGATACGGCAGATACCGCTCGTACTTCGGGCCGATATTT
>CAXUEB010000122.1:13406-15091 GCA_964249775.1 uncultured Spirosoma sp. | reverse complement strand
CACCATTCGTTTTGAGAGTCAGCCGTCGGGGGCCAAAGTTCGAATTGATGGCCTTGACGTTGGCACCACGCCCGTTGACGCCGTCGTCAAACGCAGCCTGAACGACAAAACGGCAACCATGATTTTGGACGGCTACGAGACTCGGACGTTTGAATTAAGCAAAGAATTCAACCCCGTCAGCATCCTGAACTTGTTTGGACTGCTGGGCTGGGCCATTGACGCGGCAACCGGGTCGTTGATGAAGTACGACCAGAAAGCGTACACCATTGAGTTGGACCCCCGCAAAACGTCCGTCAACACGCCGTAGCCGGATTCGAGTACCCCCCTCCGTAGCGAACAATCGTTAGAATTGCTCGTGCAGCCGCTGCAACAGTTCGCCCGTTCGCCGGCGCATCTCGGCGATTGGCTGGGTGAAATTGTTGTGCATGATACTGAAGAACAGCAGCTTCTTGCGACGCGTTTGGAGGTAGCCGCTCAGGGTATACACGCCACTCAACGACCCCGACTTGGCCCATACGTAAGGCGTGTTTGTAGCCGGTAGCACCGTGCGTACGGTACCTGACTGCCCAGCGGCCGGCAGTAGAGCAAACAATCGGTTCGGCGGTACCCTGGCCCAGATTTTCGCCAGCACGTCAATCAGGGTGTTCGGCGTGACCAGATTGTGCCGCGACAAGCCCGAGCCGTCTACCCACCGAACGGCGTTCGCCGGATACCGTAACACCTCGTCATTCATTCGGCGTATCTCCGCCACCGGCTCAAGCCGGCTTAGGCCAGTAGCAACCCGGCTGCGTTCGGCCGACACCATAAACAGCACCTGCTCGGCGAATTGGTTATCGCTGACGTGCAACATGCGTTTGTAAAGCGAGTCGGTTGGCGAACCGCGCAGCAGGCGAGCCGCTGATGGCAAGGGTTGTCGGACAACCCCCACGGGTCGGTGCAAGGTGTCGGAGAGTAGTTGAGCCGTTAGTTGGGCCGACCAGCGAAACGGCACATCCTGCCGCAGGTTTTTAACGTCGGCCGGGCGCACAAAGGCGTTACTGAATTCATTGCGCCGGACACCAACCGTGGTCAGCACGTCGGCCGTTGTTTGAATGCTGTCGCGGAAGCGGCCGGGACTAACCTGCTCGCCGGTGAACCGCACGACGTTACCGTAGAGGGGCAGCGGAGCCAACTCAGCCGCGTAATCGCCGTTGTAGTCGTTCCAGGCCCAGGCCGAGCCAAAGCGCGGACCGGTGTAGTTGGCAGCCGAGAAAAACAGCCGCTCCGGTCGGCTGCGCAGAAAAGCCAACGCGGTTGTGTCGGATAAGACGGGATGCAAAAGCAACGGATTGCCCGTTCCCCAGAAAATCAGCGAATCATTGCGAACGACGTACAGCAACGCCGGCAAGGAATCGGGTAGCGTCAACAGACCGGCGTAAAAGCTAAACAGCTTGGCGTTCGACGCGGGAATGAACGGCTTATCGGCGTTGTGCTGAATTAGGCGTCGGCCGGTGGCGGGGTCGTAGAGCGCAACGCCGGTAAAGTGATCGGTAGAGGTGGCCTGCGTTCGCAAATCGCGGCTAATGCGCCGGACGGGCGAGCAACCAATGATAGTCAGCAGGATAAAGGCCCAGTAGATCAGGTGTTTCATGGCGGAAGATAAACCACAGATTGGACGGATGCGACGGATTCACGCGGAAAATCAG
>CAXUEB010000122.1:0-13396 GCA_964249775.1 uncultured Spirosoma sp. | reverse complement strand
CACCCCTCCAATCTGTGGTCTATTCGTTCACTTCGCAATCACCACCTTCTGCGTCAGCACCGTATCGCCGGCCCGCAGTTTTAGAAAATACAGGCCCGTGGGCAATTGACTCAGGTCGAGGGACTGCCGGAGTTTTGTGCCGCCTACGGGCAGCGTCAGTTGCCGCAGGGTTTGCCCCGTTGCTCCGTTGACCGTCAGAGTCGCTTCGGCAACCGGCCGGGTAAATTCGGCTTCGACGCGCACGAGGCCGGTGCTGACCGGATTCGGATACACGACGAACTTACCTTCGCTGACCGGCTCCGTTGCCAGAATCGGTATCTGAATCGCCAGGTTATCGACGGCCCAGCCCCAGCCGTGCGACAAAGCATCCGCGAACAGTCGGAACCGGATCAAGATGGTTTCGCCAGCCCGGAACGCGCCAGATTCCGTCAAGGAAAACTCGCGCGTTCGGTACAACGGAGGGGTTCCAACAGCCGCCGAATTGCGTTCAAACGGCAACCCGTTCACCAAGTTACTGTTGTACGTTGTAAGCCAGTCCTCATCGGCGGTGGAATTGTAACCATCCAGAAGCGGCAGCCAGGTTTGTCCGTTGTTGCGCGAACCTTCCACAATGGCGTAATCGTAAAATCCTTCGCCCCCAAATACGCTGCCTTCGTCTCCCGGCTCGACTAAAACGATTTCATCGTAGCGCATGATGGCGTACTGCGGGCGGCTATCAATGGTAATCGGAGACAGCAAGAGAAATTCGTAGTTGCTTTCGCTGGTACGGACGTCGCTACCGTTGCGGTACGGGTGTTCGGAATGCAGGGCCGGGTCCGTAAAACCGGCCACGGTCGTTACGCTGAGGCCAGCCCCGGCAAAATCAGTAGCTACGGTTGCTTCCTGAAACGTCGTGCTGTACTGACTGCGGGTGGCCAGCGGAGCAACCACGTAAAGCTCGTAGAAACCCGTTGCCGGATTAATTGCCTGGTTTCTGGCCCGCGACGAATCCCGCGCCACGATGCGATACCGAATTCGGTCGCCGGCTTGCAGTGAGTTAGCCGGAAAATTCAGGCGGTTTACGTAGACACTGTCGCTGTCGATGGTCCGTATGGCCGTGCGCCTTAACGGCAATGTCGAAAGGGCCGCGTTGTTGATTTGGTACTCCACATAAGCCGTGTCGATGCCGGTTTCGCGGTTGTCCGAAATAATAGCGTAAATGGGCAGGCTGTCGGCAACGGCCGTGTTGAAGATGAAGTTGCGGGCCGGACCGTAGCGAATCGTGGGCGGCACCAGGTCCGGCCCAAGCAGCGCACGTTGGTACAACTGCGCACCCGTGATGGACTTACCGGGATTGGTAAACGTGCGACCCGACGCGTCCTGCGCCCGGAAGTAATACCAGATATCGCCCTGCGCCTGCGCGGCTGGCAGGGTATACCGGTACTCGTCGGTGGTGCCGACGCGCGCGAGCGGAACCGCGGTAAACGCCGTGTCGGTAGCCGTTGGTGCGCTTCGGCGAATAAACAGTTGCACCGATCCGTCGATGAGCGTGGTATCGCTGATGACGCGCGTGCTGAACACCTGATCGCGAATGTCTTCGGTGCTGGCTATCGGCTCGTGCAACACGGACGTGGTTTTCCATTCCATGTCCGTCAGGAAGTTGGTAATCAACGGTCCCGGCGTGTGGATAGCTTCGGCGTTGGCGAGTTGGGGCGTCATCAAGGAGTTGATTGAGCCGGCCGGGTAAGTCGACTCATCCAAGTGATACACGCTCGATCCCAGGTCAAACGACGAAGGCGCGTAAAGTCTGGCCCGCTGCCCGGTGCGCTGCCGCAAAATTTGTCCGTTCAGAAACAGGTTATTGCCGGTCAGTTGCCGGTACAGCGCATTCGAGTTGTCGGGATACAAGTCCTGCGACGCAACCAACCGTCGCCCCTGCCCATTTTCAATGAAATGATCATACACGGCGGGCAGCCCAACGGAATACTCGCCAACGGTGCCCGAAACGTCGAAGAAGCCGATAATGCCGATGCCGTGGCCAATTTCGTGCAGCACGACCGACACTAAGTCCGTCTGACCGGCGGGCGGGTTGGCGTCCAAGCCGTAATACCAGTTGTTGTTGCGGTTAAAGTCGGCGCTGATGTCGGCCGAATCAGGATTGTTGAGCGCTCGACGGGCAATCTTTTCGGCCAAGGCAATCGGATACACGCCCTGTCCCCGTTGCGTACCGTCGGAGCCGACGCGGTAATCACCCGGCCCAGCCGATCCCAGCACACCGGCGTCTAATCGGCTCCAGTTGGCCCGAATGCGAATCGGCACCGGCGACACCAGGATGTTTGACCAGATATCGACGGCGTATTGAAAGGCCCGTTGCGCTTCGGCCGTAAAGCCGTTGTAGGTAACGATGAACTGCGCCGTGGCGGCCCGGCGGGCATTGGGATTCTGACGACTCTTTAAAAACGCATCGGAGGGCAAAATGCGGGTAAACGCGTTTCGCTCGGTTTTGTAGCAAATCGTTTTAGGAATCACCGGCACCTGGCGCATCCGCCGAACAAACTGTTCGTAGGCGACGGGGGCGGCTGGTGCCTCGGCGCGAGAGCGACCGATTTGACCGGTTGTCGATACGCCCTGTTTCTGGGCTTGCACCCTAACCGATACCAATAAGGCGGGCAAGACAAGCCCAACCAATAAAAACCGATAAAGCATAACGTTTAGTAGAAATTGGGCAATGCGTTTCGCTAATGTTTAAGGGTGTATAGCAAATGGGTGTTCGTGTGAGCCGGTCGGATAAGCGCACCGCTTACCCGCGTTGGTCAGCCAACTTTGTGTTTACTACGCTGGTTTAGCCCATGACGTTGCAACGCAACCCAATCATCTCAACTGGGGCGACGTTAGTCGGCGTCGGCGGTGCGTTTGAGCACCAACGAAACCGAGTTCAGGCAGTAGCGCATACCGGTTGGCGGGGGGCCATCGTTGAAAACGTGGCCTAAGTGGGCGTCGCAAACGTTGCACAAAACTTCCACGCGCGTCATGCCGTAGCTGAAATCGTTCTCTAACCGGACGCGCTCGGCATCAATCGGATCGGTGAAACTCGGCCAGCCCGTGCCGGACTCGAACTTGGTGGTTGACTCGAACAGTTCGGTATCGCAGCACACGCAGGCGTAAATGCCGGGGTCTTTAGCTTCGCAGTACGCACCCGAAAACGGGCGCTCGGTTCCTTTGCCCCGCGCTACGCGGTACTGCTCCGGCGTCAATTGCTGCCGCCATTCTTCGTCTGACTTAATTACCTTCTGGATCATAACCGTTTGCCGGAATAGTTGGTATCTACCAATACACCTAAAACGATTACCCATCCAATTTGTCTTGCCAACGCCGTAAATTTGCCTACTTGTCTGTAGCGGTTCCGTTGCCCGCTACACCGTAATGACTAAATTCTGGCTTGCTTTGACCGTCCGCCAAATACTACAGCAGTTCTGGGGTTACGACGCCTTCCGGCCGATGCAGGAAGACATTGTCAACGCCGTGTTGGCCCGCCAGGACGCACTCGTGCTGATGCCGACGGGGGGCGGCAAGTCGATCTGCTTTCAGGTGCCGACCTTAGCCATGCGCGGGGTTTGCTTAGTGGTGACGCCCCTGATTGCCTTGATGAAGGATCAGGTTGAGCAACTGCGCAGACGGGGCATTCCGGCCGCGGCCATTTACTCGGGTATGCACTACCGTGAGATTGACACGATTTTGGACAACTGCATCTACGGTAATACCAAGTTTTTGTACCTGTCGCCCGAACGACTCCGCACCGAACTGGTCATTGAACGCGTCAAGCAAATGACGGTTTGTTTGCTGGCCGTCGACGAAGCGCACTGCGTATCGGCCTGGGGGTATGATTTCCGGCCGCCGTACCTGCAAATCGCCGAGTTTCGCCAACTCATTCCCGACACACCTGCCATTGCCCTGACCGCGTCGGCCACGCCCGACGTGCAGACCGACATCGTCGACAAGCTGGCCCTGCGCGAGCCGGCGGTGTTTAAACAAACCTTTGCCCGCCCCAACCTGTCATATTCGGCCTTGTTGGAAGAAGCCAAAGAGCAACGGCTGCTGCGGGTGTTGGACCGGGTGCCGGGCAGCGCCATCGTATACGTCCGTAGCCGCAAGCAAACGCAGCAGGTGGCCGGTTGGCTGGTGCAGCAGGGTATTTCGGCGGATTTTTACCACGCGGGCCTGACCACGCAGCAGCGGTCGGACAAACAGGACGCCTGGATTCAAAACAGTACCGACGTGCCGGCCACCCGCGTAATGGTGGCGACCAACGCCTTCGGCATGGGCATCGACAAACCCGACGTGCGGCTGGTGGTGCACCTCGACGTGCCCGAATCGCTCGAAGCTTATTACCAGGAAGCGGGCCGGGCCGGGCGCGACGGGCTAAAAGCGTATGCCCTGCTGCTGTACACGAAAGGTGATCTGGAAAGTTTGCACTACCGAACCGAACAAATGCACCAACCCGTAGCAATGCTGCGCCGGGTGTATCAGGCGCTGGCCAACTACACGGCCGTACCGCTCGGCGGGGGTGAGTTCAACAGCTACGACTTTGACCTCAACGCCTTTACGAACACGTACAGCCTGCCCCCGCAGGAAACGCACTACGCCCTGAAGCAACTGCAACTCGAAGGCTTTATTCAGTTAAGCGAGAACTACTACCACCCGTCGCGGCTGACGATTACCCTCGACAATCGGCAACTGTACGAATTCCAGGTAATGAATCCCCGCTTTGATTCGTTTCTGAAACTAATTCTACGCATGTACGGGGGCGAAGTGTTTACCGACTTCATTACCATTTCCGAGTCGGCCCTGGCGCGGGCATTTCTGCTGGATCAGCGCGAGATTGTTAGCCTGTTGGAGCAGTTGCATCAGCGCAACGTAGTGATCTACGAAAAGCAGAAAGACAAGCCGCAACTAACGTTTCTAACACCCCGTTACGACGCGCCGGCGCTGCCCGTTAACGTCGCCGAACTCAACCGACGTAAAGAACTGGCCCTGCGCAAAGTACAGGCCGCCACGCTCTACGTCGAACACCCAACCCAGTGCCGGACGCGCCTGCTGCAAGCGTACTTCGGCGAAAAACCGGGTGAAGCCTGCGGCCTATGCGACAACTGCATCAAGAAAAGGAAAGCCGCCGAACCCACCTCGCCGGCCGTGCGCGAACAGGTCCGCGAATACGTCGCGCTGGCCAACGGACCGGGTGTGTCGCCCAAGCAGCTTGCTCATTACTTTGCCCAAACCGATGCCGACGCATTGGCCCAAACCGTCCGGCAGATGTTGGCCGAAGAAGAAATTCGTTATACGAAAAGCGGCAACTTAACGCTCAACGGCTAAACGGATTTGGGCCAATCGTCCACCGAATTAGCCATTAAACCTCCGATTGCCGACACAGTCCAACGGATGAACTCGCGCGCCAAGGTGGTCTGGCGCGTGCCCATCCAACGAATACAGCTTATGAAACGCTTCGCAACTACCCTGTTCCTGCTTGGACTTCCGGCGCTAACTTTCGCCCAGATTCGCATTGACCCCAGTCTAATGCAGGCCCTGCTGGAAGGTACCCAATCCGTTATCCTGACCGACGCCCAAGTGGCAGCCTACTCCCGGCAGGCGGTTCAGCAGATGGACGCCAAAAACTCGGTCGCCGGTTCGAACGATCCGTATGCACTGCGCTTAAACCGAATTGTCCGTCAGCACCGCACCGTCAGCGGGTTGCCCATCAACTACAAAGTGTATAAAGTAGCGGACGTAAACGCCTTCGCCACGGCCGACGGCAGCGTGCGCGTTTTCAAGGGTTTAATGGACATTATGACCGACAATGAACTGCTGGCCATCATGGGCCACGAGATTGGCCACGTCATCAACCGCGACACGCGCGACGCAATGAAAGGAGCACTCCGGCGCTCGGCCCTCCGTAACGCAGCGGCTGCCCAGTCGGGTACGCTCGGCCGGCTGTCGCGGTCGCAGGTGGGCGACGTGGCCGATTATTTGGTGGGTGCGTCATTCAGTCGCCGGCAAGAGATCGAAGCCGACGATTACAGCTACCAGTTTCTCAAACGCAACGGCTACAGCGTGATGGCCCTGGCAACGTCGTTCGAGAAACTGGCTAAGCAGGGCGGTGGCAGCCGGGGCGGACGCGTCACGGAAATCCTGTCGACGCACCCCGACAGCCAAAGCCGGGCGCAGCGCGTGCGCGACCGTGCCCGGCGCGACGGACTGGCGCGTTAACATAAGTACACTGGCCCCACGGGTGCCGCCGAGGACCACGTGTGGAACCGACTTACGGGCCACACTGCATTGAACTATTTTCGTGTTCTGTCGAGAGTCGTCTGGTAGTCAGGCGACTCTTTTTTATCTGCACCAACAAAACAGGGCAACAGGTGGTTACTCCGCCGTAGTTCAATCAGAAACGCACCACTTTCCACGCCAACGCCAGCCGCATGGATCAACCCGAATTTCGACCCAAAGCGTCTGACATTCCCGGTCAGCAGCTTCCGTACCCAGCCCGTCAGTCGGATATGAACCCGGCCCCTGACAGCGATTTGTCAAATTACAAACCAGCGGGTAAGTTAACCGACAAAGTAGCGATCATCACCGGTGGTGATTCAGGCATCGGCCGGGCGGTCGCCATTGCCTTTGCGATGGAAGGGGCCAAAGTCGCTATCGTCTACCACGCCAACACCGACGACGCCAAGTACACCCAACGCATGGTCGAAAGCAAAAGCCAGCCCTGCTTACTAATCCAAGCCGACGTGCGGCAGAAGGATCAGTGCGAAGACATCGTCCGGCAAACCATCGAGCGTTTCGGCGGGCTGAACATTTTGGTCAACAATGCGTCGTACCAACGGGCGCAGGAGCGTTTTGAAGACATTACCGAAGACGATCTCCGGCGCACGTTCGACACCAACATCATTGCCTACATCTTTATGGCTCAGGCCGCCCTGCCCCACCTGCACGAAGGCGACGCCATCGTCAACTCCGGTAGTATCGTGGGCATCACGGGCAACAAAATTTTAGTGGATTACACCGCGACCAAGGCCGCCATCCACACCTTTACCAAATCCCTGGCCCTGCAACTCGGCGACCGCAACATCCGCGTTAACTGCGTTGCGCCCGGTCCGGTCTGGACGCCCAATATTCCGGCGACGATGCCCGAAGACCAGGTCGAAAACTTCGGCTACGAAGTGGCTCTCGCCCGACCGGGTCAGCCCGAAGAGTTGGCCCCGGCTTACGTCCTGCTGGCCTCCAGCGACGGGAGTTTTATGACCGGCAGCGTTGTGGAAGTAACGGGCGGGAAGTTAGGCTAATTACCGTTAACCGTCATACGTTTACGTGGGGGTTTGTCGGGGTTCACCTGAGCATCTATCCACCAGACCAAAACATGCGTAGACTACACTACCCCACCGGCACGGTTCGTGCCCTGCTCGACACGGATGCAATCACCGATGCCACCCGGCAAGTACTGGCGTCGCGGTTGGCCCCTCCGCCGTACGAGCCAATGTATTTTACGCCGGACGAGTACGCCTTGCTCCGCGCTGTCAGCGACCGGCTTATTCCGCAGGACGACCACCCGGAGCGCGTTGACATCGTGCGGGGTATTGACGAACGGCTGGCACTCGGCAAGTCGAACGGCTGGCGCTACGACGAGATGCCCGCCGACGGCGACGCTTACCGGCTGGGTTTGACGGGCATCGACGAAACGGCTCAGGCCTTGTTTCAACGGCCATTCAGCCAATTGGCCGGGGAGCAGCAAGACGCCGTACTAAAGGCCATCCAAACCGGAGAGGCTTCCGGAATTACCTGGCAGACCTTGCCCGCTGACCGTTTTTTTGAAGAGCTTCTGACCGAAGCGGTTGAAAATTACTACAGTCACCCCGTGGCTCAGGAAGAAATCGGCTACGTCGGCATGGCCGACAGACCATCCTGGCAGCGCATCGGGTTAAACCAATTGGAAGACCGCGAACCGAAAGAAATAAAGGTATGAGGTGTAACAGGTGTAGGGTGTAAGTAGCTGACGCAACCACCTACGCCCTACACCTGTTACACCCTACTTTCCCCACTCCATGAATCACTACCCTACGAACGAAACCGTCGACGCCGTCGTGATTGGCACGGGTGCGGGCGGAGCACCGCTCCTGGCGCGGCTGGCGCGGGCCGGCCTCCGCGTCGTGGCGCTGGAAGCGGGCAAGCACTGGACCCCGAATCGCGATTTTGCGACCGACGAACGGGCGCAGGACAAGCTGTTCTGGAACGACGAGCGACTGAGCGCGGGTACCGACCCCATTGCATTCGGTCGCAACAACTCCGGCATTGGCGTCGGGGGGTCAACCCTGCACTACACCGCCTACACGCCCCGCGCCCAGCCGGACGACCTGCGCATTCACACCGACTTCGGCGTCGGCGAAGACTGGCCGTTCGGTTTCGATCAGATCGAACCGTATTATGATGAACTTGAGCAGTTTCTGGGCGTTTCGGGGCCGTCACCCTATCCGTGGGGACCGGCTCGCAAGCGCGGCTACGCCCTTAAACCGCTACCCGTTAACGGGGCGGGGCAGTTGATGGAGCGGGGTTGTCAGGCGTTAGGTATCAAAACATCGCCGGCGGCCAACGCGGCCTTATCGGCGAATTACTACCAGGAAGGCGTCGGTCACCGGTCCGCCTGCACCAATCGGGGCTTTTGCCAGGCGGGTTGCAGCGTCGGGGCGAAAGCCAGTATGGACGTAACGTACATTCCGCTGGCCGAGCATCACGGGGCCGAAGTCAGACCCGAATGCTTCGTGACGCAGTTGATTCGCGACACATCGGGCCGGATTAATGCGGTGGTTTACGTGCGAGATGGGCGGGAAGAGCGGCAGCGCTGCCAGTACGTGTTTCTGTGCGCGGGAGCCATTGAAACGCCCCGCCTGCTGCTCCTGAACGGCCTTGCCAACAGCAGCGGGCAAGTCGGCCGGAACGTGATGGCGCACACCGCCCTGCAAATCTGGGGCGAATTCGACGAAGATGTTAGGCCGTACAAAGGCATTCCCGGTGCGCTCATTTCGGAAGATACCCACCGGGCAGCCGGTGCTGACTTCGTGGGTGGGTATGTGCTCCAGTCTATCGGCGTGATGCCCGTTACGTACCTGAGTCAACTGGCGCGGGGGCGGGGTTTGTGGGGTCAGGCGCTCAAGCAAGCCGCGTCGATGTACAACCACGTCGCGGGCATCAACATTCTGGGCGATTGTCTGCCCTACGAACGTAACTTTCTGGAGTTGTCCAACGAGAAAGACGCGCGCGGACTTCCTAAACCGCGCATTTACTTCTCGAACGGCGAAAGCGAAGAGCGCATGACGGCCCACGCCGATAAAATCATGCGCGACATTTGGGCCGCGGCCGGTGCTCGTAACGTGTGGGCGTTTCCCCGCAACGCGCATACCATCGGTACGTGCCGCATGGGCAACCGAGCCGACACGGCCGTCGTGAACGCTGAGGGGCAGTCGTTCGACATTCCAAACCTGTACATCAGCGATAACTCAACTTTTCCCAGCGCGTTGAGTGTCAACCCCGCGCTGACTATTATGGCGCTTTCGCTCCGCACCGCCGACCGGTTCTTACAACGCCGGAATCGGCTGGACTCGTCCGTTACTACATCGTCCACGCGTTAACTCACACAAAGCCATGCCCGAGAACGGATTTTTAGACAACATCAAAAAACGCTTCGGCGACGGGGGTTACGAAGGTGACCAGTTTGGCGGGGCCGGTGGCCACGACGGCAGCGGACTGCCCGACGCTAACCCCAGCAACTTCATGTTCGCGACGGGCATCGAATGTTCGTATCCAACGATTCAGAACGGCAAGGTCCGGCGCGACCAGTTGCGCGAGTGCGGTCACTACGACCACTGGCGCGAAGATTTAGGGTTAGTAAACGAATTAGGTCTGAAAGTTCTCCGCTACGGCTTACCGTACTACGACATCCACAAAGGCCCCGGCCAGTTTGATTGGAGCTTTGCCGATGAGGTGATGGCCGAGATCAAGCGGTTAGAGATTACCCCGATCCTGGATTTGATGCACTTCGGCGTCCCCGACTGGGTTGGTAATTTTCAGAATCCTGAACTACCGGTGCACTTTGCGGAGTACGCCGAGGCCGTGGCCGAGCGCTACCCGTGGGTGCGGTATTACACGCCCGTCAACGAAATTTACGTCACGGCCCGCATCAGCGGCAAAGACGGCGTTTGGAACGAGCAGTTGAAGACCGACCGGGGCTTCGTGACGGCCCTCAAACACTGCGTAGCGGCCAGCATCATGGGCAATCAGCAAATCGCCAAACGCCGACCCGACTGCGTCATTGTGCAAAGCGAAAGCGCCGAATACTTGCACGAGCTTCGCGCGACACCTTCCGCCGAAACCCTCCTTTCCAACGAACTGCGGTTTTTGTCGCTTGATCTGTTGTACGCCAACGCGCCTTCTACGACGGTCGGGATGTACATGATGGACAACGGCCTGACCCGCGAGGAATACAATTGGTTCATGGCCGGCAAACCGCCGGGTTATCAAATCATGGGCAACGATTATTACGGGCGTAACGAGCGCATCAAACTGCCCGACGGTTCCACCCAAACGTCGGTGGACGTGCTGGGTTGGTACGAAATCACGAAGGATTACTACGAGCGTTACCGAATGCCGGTGATGCACACGGAAACCAACGTCTTTGAGGCCGATCAGGCACCCGTGTGGCTCCACAAACAGTGGATCAGTATCCTACGAATGCGCCGGGATGGCGTGCCAGTACTGGGCTTTACGTGGTACAGCCTCATCGACCAGATCGACTGGGACTCCCAGCTTGGCGAGTTGAACTACAACGTCAACGCCTGCGGCTTGTACGACCTCAACCGCAAACCCCGGCCCGTGGCCGAAGCCTACAAGAACCTACTCAAAGAGTTCGGGCAGATCACCATCGTGCCGTACGGCGAAATGCTGGAGATAACCGACCGGCCGGCCCGGCTGAAGGTGCAGGTGTAAACGGGTTCTACGCTTTGGAATCAATTGATCCGTTCTTCGACCTTACTGTTGGCTAAAAAAGCCGGGTAGTCTTTTATATTGAGTATATCGTGCACGGCTTTCTTTTTGTCGGAAGCCTGCTCGTAATACGCTCTACAAATGAAGTAACCGACCCAGTAGCCGAGGTCGGCGGGTTTATCGGCGGTTTCTTGGCTACCGTTAGCAATCCAGTTTCGGGCGCGGTCGAGATGCATTTCTTTTTTGAAGTCCGCCCAAATTTGCCGCTCGCGGCCTTTTGCGTAGACGGCTAAGCGGGGGTTGGCAACCTTGCCAGAAATCAGTTCGCCCAGGAAATCGGCCATGCCTTCGACCAACACGGCCCGGAGCAAGGTCGTGTCAGCCGCCAGTCCGGCCTGTTGAAAATGAATCAGTTCGTGCGCTACCACGTGGGGTAATGCCTGCAAATCTGTAAAGTTGTTCCGTTGCCAGAGCGACAGTTCGCCGGTAGGCACGTTCGGCGTGCGGCAATCCTGGTCCAGTCCTATAATTAGGCCGTTATTGGTCGCCGTGCCTCCGCTACTGAACCGACCAATGACGAAGTACACGGGTGGAAATTTAGCGTCGGGGTAAATAGCTTTGAAGTTGGCAAAACTTTGCATCATCTGCGGCTTCTGCTTTTCCACCTGCAATGTGTTGGGGCGGATGGCCGCGTAAAATTTGGGTAGCTTATCGTGCGTTCGGACAAAATCGTCGATCGAGCCAATTTTGTAGGCGTAATAATCCTGCAAACCGGGCGATGCGTTCGCAACGTAGCGGTCCCGGTAAATTTGCCGACGCCGAATGGTGTCGTTCTTTGCCGTGCGTTCGGCGAGGTCGTAGGCCCGCCAAAAGTTTTGCACGTCGGTGGTAACGAGCCGAGCCTGCTTCGGGTCACCACTAAACGAAGGCGCGGGTTTGACGGCGGCAACCAACGCTTTCCAGCGCGAATCTTGGTGAAGACTGGTTAAATCTGGGTCGGCCAGCAAATTGTCTTTCCGGTTATAACCGTACCGGCGAATGGCCAAGTCCAAGTACCGGAACGCGTCCTCTGTCTTCCCCGTTAAAGCGTGGCAGCAGGCCGCATCGTAGTATAAACGCCTTCGTTCAAAGTCGAAGTCCGCTCGTTGGGCGGCTGTCAGGTAGCGGGGTCCAGCCAGCGCAAACGCCTTCGCGTTATAAGCACTGTCGGCGCGGTACACGGGGTCACGGTACGTCTGTGCCGAAGCCGATGCGGCTATGCATACCGCGAAAAAGAAGGCGAGTTGTTTCATGGACCAATGTTACAAAAATTGACCGATACGTTGGTTCATTAACCCCCGCGTGCTTGTCGTGCGGCCCTTGGCTCCGATTTATAGTCTTCACGAATGTCTCTTAATCAGTCGCTGACAATCGCTAATAATGCGTTTCATCAACAACCTTAACGTCCTGGAAGCCGGTAGCGGTCCGCTCACGCTTGTCTTTTTGCACCACTTCGGTGGCTCCGCGCTGGAATGGCAGGGGGTTACGGACCGCTTGTCGAAGCAGTACCGCTGCCTTGCCATTGACCTACGCGGTCACGGCGACTCGGATGGCTCCGGCCGGTTGGAAGGCCAAACGTGGCCGGGCCAGGCTTGGCCCGGCCGCACGGAGACGAAGACAGTGGATGCGTCGGCAACGGGTTACACCGTCGACGACATGGCCGACGATGTCATCTGTGTTGTTCAGGAGATGGCGGTTGAAGAATTTGTCTTGATTGGCCACTCCATGAGCGGCAAAGTAGCCTTGGCAGTTGCCGCCGGTACGCCGAATCAGCACCGACCGGCAGGATTGCGCCAGTTGCTGCTGGTATCGCCTTCTCCGCCCTTACCCGAACCCATTCCTGACGACGAACGGGCCATGATGCTACGTAGTTACGGGCAACGCGAAGCCGCCGAGAAGATGCTTAAAAACACAACAGCGGTATCCGTGTCGGAAGCCGTTTGCGATCAGATCATTGCTGATAATTTGCGAACGGCCAAACCGGCCTGGGACGCCTGGCTGAACGCCGGTAGTCGGGAAGACATCTCAGCGCGGATGGCGGCCGTTGATTTACCCGTTCACATCATCGTTGGCACCGAGGACCGTGCGCTACCCCCTGACGTGCAACACCGGATGGTCCTACCGTACCTGAAAGGGGCGACCCTGGAAACCATCGACGGCGCGGGTCACCTGCTGCCCTGGGAAGTGCCGGACGAAGTGGCCGCCTTTATCACAAAAAAAGTTGGCCAGTAAGTAGCGTAAACAGGGCCAAGGGCGTTATCTTTGTGTCCCAATTCGGGGTGTAGCGCAGCCTGGTAGCGCGCTACGTTCGGGACGTAGAGGTCGTGGGTTCGAATCCCGCCACCCCGAC
>CAXUEB010000121.1:9812-15220 GCA_964249775.1 uncultured Spirosoma sp. | reverse complement strand
GCCTTGAGGGCCGCGTAATTTTTATAGAAATGGGGAATGGTTTCGATGCCTTTGTAAAAGTTAAACAAGCCGTAGCTTTCGTTGGGCGAGTGCAGCGCGTCGGTGTCTAACCCAAAACCCATCAGGATTGACTTAACGCCCAGTTCCCGTTCAAACAAGGCCACGATGGGGATGCTGCCCCCGCCCCGCGTCGGAATGGGTTTCTGGCCCCAGGCGTCCTCGAAGGCGCGGCTGGCGGCTTCAAACTCCACCGAATCGACCGGCGTTACGTAGGGCAAGCCGCCGTGGTGGGGCGTTACCCGCACCGTTACGCCCGCGGGCGCAATGGCCGTGAAGTGCTTTGTGAAGAGTTCGGTAATCTCATCCGGCGTTTGGTCGGGCACCAAGCGCATACTGATTTTGGCGTGGGCTTTCGCCGGCAGCACCGTTTTGGCCCCTTCCCCGGTGTAACCGCCCCAGATGCCGTTCACGTCCAGCGTTGGCCGAATCGACGTGCGCTCGTTGGTCGAATAACCGGCTTCGCCCGCTACGTCCTGAATGCCTAAGTCTTGTTTGTAAGCGTCCAGGCTGAACGGCGCTTTGGCCAGTTCGGCGCGTTCAGCCTCGCTCAGGTCAACCACCTTGTCGTAAAAACCGGGGATGGTGATGCGGCCGTCGGCGTCGTGCAGTTGAGCAATCATGGCGCACAGCGCGTTGACGGGGTTTTGAACGCCCCCGCCGTAAACGCCCGAATGCAGATCGCGGTTGGGGCCGGTTACCTCAACCTCCACGTAAGACAAGCCGCGCAGACCCGTTTCGAGCGACGGCGTGTCGTTGGCAATGATGCTCGTGTCGGAAATCAGAATCACGTCGGCTTTGAGCCTTTCGCGGTGCTCGGCCACGAACGCGCCGAGGTGGTCGGAGCCGACTTCTTCTTCGCCTTCAATCATGACTTTCACGTTGCAGGGCAGGCCGTCCGTTGCCAGCATTGCTTCGAGGGCTTTGACGTGCATGTAAACCTGTCCTTTGTCGTCGCAGGCCCCGCGGGCGTAAATGCGCTCATTGCGAATTTCCGGCTCGAAAGGGGGCGACTGCCAAAGCTCGTACGGATCGGCGGGTTGCACGTCGTAGTGACCGTAAACCAGCACCGTTGGCCGGGCCGGATCTACCAGCTTTTCGGCGTAAACGATGGGGTGACCCGCCGTTTCGTACAGTTGGGCGTTGTCTAACCCAGCCGCTTCCAGCTTATCCCGGACAAACTCTGCCGCCTGCCGAACGTCGCCTTTAAACTTGGAATCGGCCGATACCGACGGGATGCGCAGGAGTGCCAGCAGCTCGTCCAGAAAACGTCCTTTGTGCTCCGCTAAATAATCGTTAATCATCGTTATTTGTGGGTTTGGTCCCTCGGTAAGCAAAGCAATTTCGCACCAGCAAACCGCATACCGAATCTCGTCAATTAGTAAAAAAATCGCCCCGAAGGTACGCACTTTAGCGTAACGTCGGGGCGTCTGTACTGCGTTGGCACGTTGGTTTCTTATTGCTCGGGCTTGGGCGAATCGGCTTCCCGGCGCAGCCGAATCAAGACGGTGCGGTTTTCCTGCCCGCGCAGGAGTCGGCCGATGTTTTTCTTGTGCGTGAGGACCACCATCAGAAAGATGACGAACCCAAACACAATCAGCAGTGGGCTTTCTTTCTCGCCAAAGACGCGCAGCAACAGCAAGACCGGAAACGCCAGCGCGGCCAGCATAGACCCCAGCGAAACGTATTGCGACGCAATCACAACCAGCAAAAAGATACCGATGCAGAGTAAGGCCATCTCGGGATGAACGCCGAGCATCATACCCAACAGCGACGCGACACCTTTACCGCCTTTGAAGCGGGCAAAGACGGGAAACAAGTGGCCAAGAACGGCAATTAGCCCGAATACGATCTTGAACGTCAACACGTCGTGCTCGGCAACTACGTCTACGTGAAACAGGAGCGACGACAGCAGGGCCGCCGTGTAGCCTTTCAGCACGTCGATCAGCAAAACGATGGTCCCGGCCCGCTTACCCAACACGCGAAACGTGTTTGTCGCGCCGGCGTTACCACTACCGTGCTGGCGAATATCCATGTTGAAAAACCCTTCACCGTACCAAACAGCCGTTGGAATAGAACCCAACAGGTAAGCCAGCACGGCTGTAACGCCGATCAGAAACACGTTCATGAACTGAGTTTGGGTAAGTTGTTGGACGTAAAGCGTAAGCGCAACCTGAACTACTGACAGCCAGTTTGGCAAACGATTGTAACCCCAAAAGTAGTGGATTTTGTCCTATCGGACAAACGAATTACCCAATCCGTTAATCCGCTTACAGACTTGGTTGTGGACCTTACGCTTTGCCGCCAACGACAACCTCCTGCAACTTGTCGTCGGCTAAATAGCGCTCAGCGGTTACCCGTATGTCTTCGGGCGTTACAGCCCGCAGGCGCGGAATGTAGTTTGTCAAAAAATCAGCCGGCAAACCGTCCAGCAGAATCACCTTATAGCGGTCAGCAATCTCAAAAGGCGTGTTGAGCGAACCGACGAACTCACCGGCCATGTAGTTCTGCACCGTTTCGAGTTCGGCCGCCGAGACCAGCTCCGTCTGCAAAACCCGGATTTCCTTGCGAATCTCGTCCAGCGTTTGCTGCGTATTTTCTTTGTTAACATCCGTGCCGATGATGAAGTACCCATCGCGCCGGAAGGACGGCATATTGGACGAAATGCCGTAAGTAAATCCCTTTTCTTCCCGAATGTTTTTCATCAGCCGCGAGCCGAAATAACCACCCAAAATTTCGTTGGTGACCAGCATGTTGAAGTAATCCGGGTGCGCCCGCGTGAATAACCGCCGACCGACGCGAATCGACGACTGAATGCTGTCGGGCTTGTCGGCCAATAGGGGCAGCCGATTGTCGGTTGCCGCGACGGGATTGTCGGACGGCGTCAACGCGCCCGCCGAGACCGGTAGTCGACCCAGTTCGTGGTCAATCAGCCGCACCTCGTGCTCGGTGGCCTGACCAGCCAATAGCACCTGGAACGGCCGGTTGCGGACGACCCGCTCGTAAAACGCGATTACGGCAGCGCGGTCGATCTGCTCGACGGCTTCGGGCTGCTGACTGCGCCCGTAGGGATGGTCGGCCCCGAACAGCTTAGCCCGGAAGAGCACCCCGGCGAGGTACGCATTTTTTTCAAAGTTAACCCGCAAGTTTTGCAGGGTGATGTTTCGTAGATCGTCTAACTCTTTTTGTGGAAACGTTGGCTCGGTCAGCAATTCGCGCAGCAGAGGCAGCACGTTAGCCAAAAACTTCGTTAGGCAGTGCACCACCACACTCGCGCGGTCCGGGCCGCTGTTGAGTTCAAGGAACGCGCCGTGGCGGTCGAACGCTTCGCTGATCTGCGCCGACGAGCGCGCCGTTGTGCCTTCGCTTAGCATTTTGATGGCGAAGAATGCCGACGCGGGCCGGTCTTGTTCGTGCCACGTGCCGGCCTCGAAGATGCATTCTAATCGCAAAACGGGCTGGTGCGCTACGGCGATCAGGTGCAATGGTACGCCATTCGTTAACGTGGAAGTCTGCACGGTTGGTAACCGCACGTTCTGAATCGCCTGAAACGCCGGCGACTGAGTTCGATCGAGATGCATGGGTGTCGCAGATAACGTAAAATGGCATCTCGATCGAAATGCCATTGGTCTTTGGGGGTTGTGGTTAGTGGTTTGCCATTGGTCGACGGACCCATGACGATGCATCCGTTAACGGCGAACCACTAATTCCAGATTAATTAGTTTCGGTTCCGCGGTAAGCTTCTTCGTCAGAAAACGCGCTGCCGCCGTTGAGGTTCAGCAGTAGCGAAACGCGGAAGGTCGATGCCAGGGGACTCCCTTGCCGAATGGGTAGCAAATACGAGAAGTCGACGCCGAAGCGCTGTTGCAACCGCAAGCCAAGACCGGCCGTCGCGTACCGACGACCGCCTTTGTCAGCGGCTTCGCCGAAATACCCAACACGGGCCGCGAACTGCTCGTTATACCAGTATTCAACACCGGTCGACAGGGTAAATTCGCGAAGCTCTTCACCGAAACCGCCCGGTGCGTCGGCAAACGAACCAAATACCGCACCAAAGTAATTCCGGTTAGGGTCTTGCCCCGCTACAATAACCGTTTGACCGTTGACGACTGACGTAGATGGTGGGGTCGGTACCATCAATTTATTAACGTCCAGCACGAAGTTAAACTTGTTGTACTGGTCCGTGTGATACGTTAACGCCGTACCAATCCGCAGGTTGGTTGGAATGAAGTATCGCTGCGTACCGCCGTAGTTAATACGGCCACCAAGGTTAGAAATCATGCCGCCAAAGGCCCAGCCGAGGCCTTTGCCGCTAACATTGTCGCGGGCTTCGTCGCGGTAAAAAATGCCAATTTCGCCGGCGGCTGTCGATCCCGGCTTCAAGCCCACGTTGCCTCCGCCCGTTGTCAGGTTTGAATTCAGATATTTCAGGTTAACGGCAAGCGAAAGGTTTTGCGAGAGCCGTTGCCCAAACGAAGCCGTAACGGCGTACTCGCGCGAATTAAACGTGCCGGCGGCTACGCCCGTGGCGGTTGTAAAGTTGACCGTTCCCAAGTCGAAGTACAGCAACGAGCCGCCCACGAACGAGTTCTTGCCTACTTTGGAATACGCACTCAAGTTCGTGTAGTACATATCGCCGATTAGGTCGCGCAGCCAGGGCGTGTACGAAATTGACGCGCCTTTGTCTTGCTTAGCAAACACCAGCTTGGCTGGGTTCCAGAAGATCGCGTTCGCGTCGGGATCGTCGAGGGCTACGCCCGCTTCGCCCAGCGCCCCCGAACGAGCATCCGGCGTAAAATTAAGGAACGGTACCGACGAGGTAGGAACTCGAAGTTCCTGACCACTTAACGTGGTGATTGGCTGGGCAGCAGCAACGGTGGAAACAAGACTACAAACGCCGAAAAGGAGACGGGAAAACTTGCGCTTCATAGAAGAGGGGTTGATCGGCAACAGAAACTGCGTGTGGTGGTGGTAGAACAATCCTGCGCGGTCAAAATTACGATGATTCGTTGGTTAGAAAAAATAGCGGGTTTGCCAACCCGGTGCTTACTTGATTAACACGAGCCGGCCGCTTTGTTCGGCAACCGACCCGTCAGCGGCCGATTGGACGCGTAATCGGTAGATATACAAACCGTTCGGAACGGCCGCTCCGTCGCTGGCTCGCCCGGCCCAGGTTCCTACGTCGAGCCGAGCCGAGCAACCGGTGCACCCACCCACCTGCCGACTGACCAGCCGACCCGTCAGGTCGTGAATGTCGACGGTCCAGTCCAGCGGTTCGCCGGGGCGGTTGTGTTCGGCCGTCAGCACCGCCTGCGTCGTAATTGGGTTCGGCACGGCCTGAACGGCCCGCC
>CAXUEB010000121.1:5257-9802 GCA_964249775.1 uncultured Spirosoma sp. | reverse complement strand
AGGCTCAAGCCCGGCTGCGGGGAAACCTTTAACGTCAACGCCCCCTCCGACGAATTATTGTTTATGTCCCACGCTTTGACCCGGACCGTGTACGTACCGGGAATCAGGCCCCGAGCGGTCCAAACGGCTTCGCCCTGCCGCCCGTCGGCACTGGTGGCCGTGTACAAATCGTTCAGGATTACCGCCGGTTGATTGGTTAGCTGCACCGTCAGGTCGTGCCCTAATCCCGACCGCGCCGTGTTGATGCCTTGGTTATCTTGTAAATGGATTCGGAGGGTAACGTCCGGCCCGGCGACGGATACTTCATTCAGCCCGTCCGTTCTACTCCCATTCAGGGCGGTTCCATCCAGGGCGGCCCCGTCGATGGATAGCCGTACGACGGGTGGCTGCCTATCCACGCTATCGGGCGTAATGCTACCGCCCACGATGAGGTTATCAGCGCTACCGACGGCATCCAGCAAACTGTCGGTGCGAACGGCATAAGCGTACAGTTTACCCGGCCCGAAGGCGTAGTTGATGTCCTTGGGCACGGTGAACCGCAGCGTAAACCGGCCCTGCGCAACGGGCACCCGACCCGTGAAAATAGGACTGTTGTACGTGCGGTACGTCATTTTCGGGCTGCTCGCTTCGGCTCCTAACGTCGTCTGCGCCGTGGCTTTGTCGTAAAGCGTCAGCCGGACGGTACCCGAAAAATCGGCCAATACGGCACCTCCGCTCCGAATCTCACCCGTCAACTCAACGGGTTGGAGCGCTCGCAACGTATCAGGCCGGTTTGGCTCGATCGGCCGGTTATTTACCCGCGTCAACAGGGCTTCGGCCCGTGGGTAAGCCAACCGCATCGACGGATCGCCCAGCAAGGTAAAGTTACGGTTAAGCGGACCACTCAGGCTCTGGTTTTTGGTCTGCCGCAGCACGTCGCCCAGCCGGGGCAGTTGCCCGTTCTGGGGTTTGAACACCGCTTTGTAAAAGGCCGTATTTAACAGAAAATTCGTGTTTTGGTACACGGGCCGGGTCGTGGTCAGTAGGCCAATCACGCCCCCTAACCGACTCAACAGGGCCAGTTCAGCCCCGGAGTTGGTGCTGGGGTCGTCGTACCGCCCAAACTGGCAGGTCGCCGTTACAAACAAGGGCAACCGGCGATTTTTCCACGAAAGAATGTTTTGTAGGGCTACCACCTGCTCATCGGCCAGCGTCAGGACGCCCCCGTGCCCACTATAATTGATAATCAGCCGACCGTCCAGCATGGCCCGGTCGATTAGCTGGCTGACGGTAGCCGACTTCTGACCCGTGGCCGTGTTTTCCTGTGGGTAAGCATCCAGAAAAACGCGTTCGGGCCGGTAAGCCGGGGCCTGCGCTTCAACGTCGGCCGCCAACTGATTAGCGTCTAACTGGTGAATGTTGTAATCACCGTCGTCCGCAATGAGCATCACGCGCGTTTGCCAGTCGCCGGCCAGCGTCGGGTCGGCACTGTACCGGATAAGCTTATCGACGACCGTTCGGGCTTCCTCCCCGGATTTAACGGGCAGGCGGCCCACGCCAATGTCGAGGTGGTGGTCACCAGCGGCCGATTCAATCCATTCCCCTTCGCTGGCGTCTAAAAACCCGAAGTAATCGTCCGACGAGTAACTCAGCACGGGGTGCAGCGACTCGCGGCTTTCGTAAACCGGTACCGTGTTGGCTTGCTGCGCCGGACTGAGCAGCCCAGCGCGGTTGCGGTAATCATACGTCGCATCGCCGAACAGCAGCAGGTAGCGCAGGCCGTTCGGTTGTCGGCTGTAAAAATACCGGGCCGCGTCACGGATAGCCGTCGGGTCGGGCTGGCCGGAGCCGAACTCGTTAAAAATTTGCTCGGTCGTGGCTACCAATACAGCTAATTGGTCGTGCTGCCGCCGGAAGTTGGCCAGTCGCTCGGCTTCGGCCCGCCAGGCCGCGGGCGTTACGATCAGCAGATTCGGGACGGGCTGCCCCCGCAAATTCTGGTTAGCAACCAACCGCAACGAAGCGGGTGTTAGCCGCTGTTCGTCCGTATATAGAAAATAATCGGCCCGGTCCGGTCCACTCCAGGCGGCCTCCTGCGTAGCCGACAGCGCGTAGGTTTGCCCAACCGGAGCCAACGGATCGGTTACGTTCCAAACGCGCAGGCTGCTCGTTGCCTGCCCAACGGCGTACTGTCCAGCCGGCAGGCGACGTACCCAAGTTGGCCGGTCGTCCTGCCGAAGTGCGCGCCGGGCTTGTACGGTTAAGTAATTTAAGTACCCCTGCGCGGCATTCTGGCCGTTTTTCCGAAACGTCAACGTTAGCCGGAGCGGACTGGTGGACGCGGACGGAAGCATCCGAAACGTGTCCGTCCGGGCGATGCCTTGGTAATCGTACTCGTAACCCGAAACGCTCGGAACGTTGATGGTTCCAACCGGCTGACCGTTGCAGGCAATGCCAAACGTTGTGCGAGCCGTAGCACCCGCCACCACCGAAGCCGCCAGCCGGACCGGCGCGTTAACCATTAGCCCCGGAACGTCGAACGGAATTGTCAGGCTGGTGTCGGCTCCGCTCGCCATGTACTCACCGAACCATTCCCGTCCCGACCGCACGGCCGACGGTTTAGTTAAATCCCGTTCGTGAACCTGAAAATCATCAAACGTCGTAACGGTTGGGGTAGCGCTTAAATCACCCACCGGCCGGTCGGCGATGCGTCGGCCGGGTGCTGCGCCGATGGTCAGGAAATAAAACGTTGTATCGCTGTACGGGTTAGTTTGGTGCACAAACCGTCGATTGAGTGAATCGTAGCGCACCCCGTGCGGACGTTGCCCAAAAAATAGCAGCGCGTCGGTTGCCTCAAACCGCCCGTCGGCTTCACCCTCTACCCGAATGGCGTTCTCGACTAAGTCGGCCGGCCGGGGCAGGGCGTTGGCCTGGGGTAGCGCGGCCCCGCCGTTGCCGTAGAGCCGCAGCCGCCGGGGATCGGCTTGTCCAAAAGCTGGGTTGAGCCGGCTCAGCGTTGCCCCATCGAGTCGGTAAACACCCGATTCGGTCACGCCAATTTTGACCCACACGCCGTCGCGCAGAACCGACGCCGTCGGCTGCGTAGCCTGACCGTAGGCGGCCGTTAGCCAGCCCAGACTCAGGAAGGTGAGTATGCCAACGGGGCACCACAAAACCCAACAACTAAACCGTTTCCACCCACGCATGGCTAAGAATGGCGTATGACCTACCCGACGCTACTTCTTTACAAACGATGCGGGTCCGGCGCAGCGTACCCCGCACGTAAGTCTTTTTCAGAAACCGAAACGGTTGTCCTTCCGGTACATCGCCGAGTAGCACCCGGCCCGGTAAAGTCCCTTCCGACAAGGCCAAATCAGCCTGGCGCAACGCCCGCATCAGCGCGGGATGGGCGGAGGTGGTTGCGGCTGGTTTAGCCATGTACATCACCAACGGCGCTAAGATCGGCTGGGGAAAAACAGCTTCGGTCAATAACGGTTGCAGGAGCCGTTGAAACGCCGTTTGCCAGGCTTCACCGTGCGGAGCGATTCGTTTCCGACGTCGTTGGGCACCGCGCTCCCGGTACACGTCGGCGTGCGCAACCTCGTGCACATACGTAATCAGAAACGCATACGGGTTCAGGTCCGCGTTGAGGGTTATGCGCGTCTGACCGTCGGGCAGCACCCGAAAGTCACCCAGACGCGTTTGCCGGGGTCGAACAATGCGTAGATCGAACCGGTAGTCTTGCCAAAGTTGGTGACAGTAATCGCCAGTGTCGGCGGGTACGAATGGTGTTAGGAGATTAGTCAAGGTTTATGCACAAAAAAAGCCCTATAAACATAAGGCTTTTGGAATTTACGGAACCGAACAGATCAATTGTCCGCGCTGTCAGCCGTCATGGTTGTGGTCGATATGCCAACGGAATCGGCCTTTTCGGTTGCGTCCGTTGCCATCGTAGTCGTGTCTGTTGACATCGTAGCGGTATCGTTAACCCCAGCTTCCTGCGTTTTGGGCTTAACCTGGCAGGCAGCAAAGATCAACGTACTGCCAATGAATAGAAGAGCGATACTTTTTTTCATCGTAAAGGTTAGATCAGACGGTTTCGGAACAAAGATAACTATTGCAGCCGGGTGACGGTCTTACTCGGCCTGTTTATCGACCGGAACGGGACCGAATCTTGTCGTAAACTCCCGTACTGCGAAAGGTAAGTAACTTATGGCCGAAGTAGTTGGCCAGGAAGCTGAGTCCCATTCCGGCAACGTGCGAACCTTTTTCTCGCCAGAATTGAATACCCGAACCCGGAAACAGTGGCTCAGCCACAAACTTGAGCGTGAACTGCGAAACGTACACTTGCACCAGCAAGGCGACTAACGCAATAATCAGAAATTTAACGACTTCCCGTTTTGTATTACCCGTTTTGCCCGCCGAAAATGCGAAGCGCTTCGTCGGCACGAAACTAACGATTGTTGCCGTGAGATAACCTAAGAATACGCTGGTGCTGAAGTTGAAACCAAAGAGTTGGCGGTAAACAATTTGGCTTACGAAATTTACGGACGCCCCCAGTAGAGC
>CAXUEB010000121.1:0-5247 GCA_964249775.1 uncultured Spirosoma sp. | reverse complement strand
AACGAGAAGAAGCTCCTGTAGTTAGCAAATCTCGGCTGACGAACACTACTCACGTTCACGGGCTTACGCAGGTTTGGCCTCAATGGGTTGCTGTTTCAAGACACAAAAGTAAAAACTCGGGGCCAAATGCGTATAATACAGACTGTTTTATCGAGAATACGGCCCCGTTTTTTCCGTGTAGTCAAAACATTCCTTGTAGTAAACCAGGGGCAAGGCCTAAGCCAATGGTTAGTAGGGTAGCGGCCAATAGTACGTACCGATACACGGGGGCCACTCGAATCGGCTCGGTCGCGCCGTCGCGGAAATACATGGCAATGATGACGCGGAAGTAATAATAAATACCGACTGCCGACATCAATACCGCCACCACCAGCAGCCAGATTTGTCCGCGCTCGGCGGCCGTCGAAAACATGTAAAACTTACCCCAGAAGCCGGCCGTGAGCGGAATACCCGCCAGCGACAGCATCGAAACGGTCATCGTAAAGCCAAGCAGCGGGTTGTGACGAGCCAGCCCGTTGAAACTATCAAAACTTTCGGTTGTGACGCCCTCACCCGACAAGGTTTGCGTGCTGCGTTGTTTAGCAACCAACAAGAGCACCGCAAAGGCCGCAATGGTCGCAACCGAATACGCCAGCGAGTAAAACACCAGGGCTTGCTTGGTTTGTGCGCTCAGGGCGGCTAAGCCGATGAGCAGGTAGCCCGCGTGCGAAATGCTTGAATACGCCATCATCCGCTTGAAGCTGTTCTGGTAAACGGCCGTGACGTTACCCGCCACGAGCGTAATGGCCGTAACGGCCGCCAGCACCGTCCACCACCAGACGTAGATGCCACCAAACGAAATCGACAGCAGCTTAAACAAGGCCGCAAAACCCGCCGTCTTAACGACGGTCGACATAAACGCGGTAAAAATTGTCGGTGCGCCGTCGTATACGTCGGGCGTCCAGAAGTGGAAGGGAGCCGCCGACACTTTGAATAACAAGCCGATCAGCAGCATCAGCAGGCCTGTCAGCAAGGTCAGCGAAACGCCCTGTTGTAGGTTAGCGCCGGCCGCAATGCCGGTCAGCGTAAACGAACCCGTCGCGCCGTAGAGCAGGGCCATACCGAACAGCATGATGCCGGTGGTGAACGCGCCCATCAGAAAGTATTTAAGGGCCGCTTCGTTGGACCGCAGGTTTCGCTTGTCGCTACCGGTCAAAATGTACAGTGCGATGGACAGCGTTTCGACGCCCACGAACAGCATAATGAGGTTCTCGAAGCTAATCATCATGATGGCCCCCACCAACGAAAACAAGATGATGGCATAGTATTCGGCGGGCTGGGCGGCTTCGTCTTCGATGAAACTGTTCGACAGAGCGACGACCAAAAACGTTGATACCAACACAATAGCGGTAAACACCATCGCTAAGTTGTCGATCCGCAGCATCCCATTGAAGTACAGGTAGGTTTTGTTCCAGTCGATAAAGTTGATGGCCAACGTCACGAGCAGGAAAAACAGCATAGCCGGCAAGAGCACCGCCCGCGACTTTAAAAAGCCCAGAAACAGGAGCGCAATGCCAAAAACGGATAACAGAACGATGGGAAACATGAGGGTTGCTTGTCTGTTTGGTTGTTCGTCCGTTCGGTTGTTCCGTTCGGGCAGTAGCTTAACAACCGAACGGACAAACAGACAAACATCATTTCAATGACACCGTCGTCGTACCGATGTACTTCATCAGGCTGGCGACGGCGGGTTCGGTAACTTTCAGAAACGTGTGTGGGTAGATACCCATCCAAAACACCATAATCACGAGCGGCACAAACACCAGACCTTCCAAACGAGTCAGGTCGGCGAAGGTGCCAGTACGGAGGGAAGTCGGGCCGAACATGCTTTTCTGAAACATCCGCAGCATATAAACCGCGCCAAAAATAATGGTCATACCGGCCGCCAAACCCAAGTAGTTATTGTAGGTGTAAACGCCGTGCAACAAGAGAAATTCGCCGATGAAGCCGTTGGTGAGCGGCAGGGCGACGCTACCCAGCAGCATAATCATGAAATACAGCGTCAGCCGGGGCGTCGTGCGGGTGATGCCACCGAGCTGGTCAAGCTGGCGCGTTTTGGTACGGGTAAACATGATTTCGGCCACGAAAAACATACCGACAACGTTAACGCCGTGCGCCAGCATCTGAATCAGCGCGCCCTGCATCCCGGTTTCGGTTTGGGAAAACACGCCGGCCGCCATCAAACCCACGTGCGAGAACGACGAATACGCAATCAACCGCTTCATGTCGCGCTGCCGGATGGCGATGATGGAACCGTAGAGAATGCCAATCACCGACAAGATGATAGCCATTTGGCCCCAGGTTTCGACGCCCATTGGCACGATGGGCAAGATGAACCGAATCAGCCCGTAAACGCCCATCTTGAGCATGATGCCAGCCAGCAACATCGTCGCGGGCGTGGGTGCTTCCACGTAGGTATCAGGCTGCCAGGTATGGAACGGAAACACCGGCATTTTAATGGCAAAGGCAACAAAGAACGCCCAGAATACCCAGCCCTGAGCTGCCGGCATGAGCTTCAGCTTGTAAAACTCGGCAATGGCCGCCGTGTGCGCCGATGCCGCCGTCGGTGGCGTCTGGTAGTACAAATAAACCAGGGCGACCAGCATGAACAGGCTGCCGAAGATGGTGTAAAGGAAAAATTTGAAGGTAACCGGAATGCGGTTTTCTCCGCCCCACACGGCCGCCAGAAAGTAAATGGGAATCAGCGCGGCCTCGAAGAACAGGTAGAACAGAAATCCGTCGCGGGCTGTAAACACGCCCATCAGCGCGGCCTGCATAAAGAGCATCAAGGCGTAAAATGCGCCGGGCGTGGCGACGCCCGGCCGTTCGTAGTTATGCTCAAACGTCGATAAAATAATAAACGGCACGACTAAACCGGTCAGGAGCACCGGCAGGATGCTGATGCCGTCGACGCCGGCGCTGAAGCGGATGCCCAGCGAACCAATCCAGGCGTAATCAAACCCAAACTGCGAGGTAGCATCGGCGGTAAAGGTAGCAAAGAGAAAAACCGTCAGCGCTAATTCAACCAGTGCGGCCCCGAAGGCAATGCGCTTCGCCGATTCGCCCCCGGTTGTCAACAAGAGCGCAGCCGCGACGGCCGGAAACAAGATTAAGGCAAGAGTAAGCATCCTAAGAATGGTTTCGGTTTAGAACCGGATAAAGAAACGCAGGGCGAAAATAGCCGCAATGCTGAACACCATCGCCAGGACGTAGAAGCTGATCGAGCCGTTCTGCAACAACCGCAACTGCGCTGAACTTTGCCGCACGAGCCAGGCCGTACCATTGACGATACCGTCGATGGCAAATTCGCCGAAGCTGTACAGCGCGTCGCCCAACCCGCGAATAGGCCGAATAATCAGGGTTTCGTAGAATTCGTCGATGTAGTATTTGTTGTACACGACCTGCTCCGGCAAGGACCGCTCGGTCGACTCGGGAGCCGGCACCGCCCGGCGGCTGATGTACATCACGTAAGCCAAGATGAGGGCCAACAAAGCTACGCCAGCCGACACGGCCATCAGGATGTACTCGGTGCTGTGTTCGACGGTCGATTCGGCGAACGCGGCTGGGCTTACCTGCCGCGAGCCTTCAAACAGCGGGGCCATGAAATCGCCCAGCCAGCCCGAACCGGGTAGGTTCAGCACACCGCCCACCGCCGACAGAACGGCCAGAAACAACAACGGCGCGGTCATCGTCGCGGGCGACTCGTGCAGGTGGTGGCGCTGCTCATCCGTCCCGCGGAACTCGCCGAAGAAGGTCAAGAACAAGAGCCGGAACATGTAAAACGACGTCAGGAACGAACCCAGCACGCCCAGCGCCCACAGGACTTTGTTGTGGGCGAAAACGTGCGCCAAAATCTCGTCTTTGGAAAAGAAACCCGCGAACGGCGGCAGACCCGAAATGGCAATGGTGCCGATCAGGAACGTGATGAACGTAACGGGCAAGGCTTTGCGCAGGCCACCCATGTTACGAATGTCCTGCTCGTCGGACATCGCATGAATCACGCTGCCCGCCCCTAAGAACAGTAAGGCTTTAAAGAATGCGTGGGTAATGACGTGAAACATGCCCGCCGTGTAGGCCGTCACGCTCAGGCCGAGAAACATGTAGCCCAACTGCGAAACGGTCGAATACGCCAAGACCTTCTTAATGTCGTTTTGCAGCAGACCGATGGAAGCGGCCAGCAGCGCCGTGGCGATAGCAATACCGCCAATGATGTCGAGCGTCAGTGGCGACAGTGTGTAAAGGACGTTCGAGCGGACGACCATGTAAATGCCGGCCGTGACCATCGTAGCCGCGTGAATCAGGGCTGACACGGGCGTCGGGCCGGCCATCGCGTCGGGCAGCCAGGTGTAGAGCGGAATTTGCGCCGATTTCCCCATTGCGCCGACGAACAAGAGAATCGTAATCAGGAATACCGTTTGGTCGCCCATTGGCAAGCTGGTGGCTTGCCGGAACACGTCGACGTATTCGACCGTGCCAAAGGTGTTGATAATCGTAAAGATGCCCAGCAGAAAACCCAGGTCGCCAATGCGGTTCATGACGAAGGCTTTGCGGGCGGCATTGTTGTAGTTGGTGTTCTTGTTCCAGAAACCAATCAGCAAGTACGAACACAGCCCAACGCCTTCCCAGCCGATAAACATGATGACGTAGTTAGACCCCATCACCAGCAACAGCATGAAAAACACGAACAGGTTCAGGAAGGCCATAAACTTGCCGAAGCCTTCATCGTGGCTCATGTAGCCGATGCTGTAGAGGTGAATCAGCGAGCCGACGCCCGTCACGACCAAGAGCATGATGAGGCTCAACTGGTCAATTTGGAACGAGAAGTTGATGTGTAGATCGCCGACGCTGATCCAGTCGAAGAGCGTCGCCACGAGCGGACCGGCATTGCCCACGCGCCCGGCGTTACCGATAAACGCGCCGAACAGATACGCCGACGTTAAGAACGACGCCAGCACGGCCACCGTTGCGATGGCCCCGGCTAATCCATTCGGCACCCGGCGAAAGCCAAGGCCGTTGATGAGAAAGCCAATCAGCGGAAAAAGTGGAATTAGGGCACTGAGTAATTCTATATTCATTGTTTCGTCAGGGCCAAGCTCCCGCTTGGACCACATCTATGTTCTGCCGGCCCAAGCGGGAGCTTGGCCCTGACAAATAACAATTCAACTTATTAAGCAAACCTAAGTCAATCGAGCGGGTATTGCGGTAAAT
>CAXUEB010000120.1:14805-15229 GCA_964249775.1 uncultured Spirosoma sp. | reverse complement strand
CTGTACATTCAGGCCGGCGTCGACCTGCATTATAAATCAGCTTACTTCGCCGACGCGTACACGCCCGTTACGCAGCAGTTTTACCTGCAAAACCGGCAGCGCGTGGAAGGCTACGTGCTCGCCGATCTGTACGCTAACCTGCGCGTGAACCGAACACGGCTGTTCGTGAAAATGACGCACGCCAATCAGGGCCTGTTGCGGCCCGGCTATTTCGTTGCGCCCGACTTCCTGCAACTGCGACGGGGCTTTGCGTTCGGCGTCGATTGGTATTTGTTTGATTGAGTTGACTGGGCGCTACGCCAGCGGCTCGGTCGTTGGCGTAGGCCGCCAGCGGAACGCCTGCGCGTCGACGGCCCGCATCGTGCAAAGCACACCGTTGAGGTGATCGTACTCGTGCTGAATCAATTCGGACATTCTCCAGTCG
>CAXUEB010000120.1:8737-14795 GCA_964249775.1 uncultured Spirosoma sp. | reverse complement strand
TTCCAGGTGCGTAGCTGCCAATGTTCGTCGCGGTAAGTCAGCGTCAGACTGCGGTGCCGGCGAACACGTACCAAAAGGTTCGGAAAGCTCATGCAGTCGTCCCACAACTCGTCCATTTCGTCGCTGACTTCTGTCAGTTCGGGATTAATGATAACCTGCGGGTGGCCGACGTTCAGGTAGATTAGCCGCTTCATAATACCGAGTTGCGGGGCGGCAATCCCCCGTCCAAACTGGTACTTGGCCCGAATCTCTTCCATCACGTTGTGCAGATCGGCAACCCAGCCCGGCACCAAGGGCAACTCATCTTCGCGCACGGGTTCGCCCGTTTCGTACAGGCGCGAATCGCCCAAAAGCAGCAGGTCGGCGAGGTGTTTCACGTCAGAACGTCGGATAGGGCGATGACTTGTAAGCCGTCAATGTCCGCAAAATCGGCTACGTTGTTGGTCAGTACCGGCTGGTTGTACAGCAGCGCCGTACCTGCGATGATTGAATCGCCGAGCGAACGTTTACGTTGCTGACGTAATCGAATAGCCTCGGTGATGACAGTCTCGTCGATAGGCAGGATTGCTATTGCGTCCATGAAAGCAGTCAGGTCCTGCTCGTCAACAGGTGTCATGCGAGGAAATCCTAAAACTTCGAGTTTTGATATAAGCGAAGCCTGTAAATCAGACTGCCGGGTTGCCAAATACAACTGAAGCGCTCGATAACCGGGTTTGTTAGCGTAAATGATTATATTAGTGTATAAAATCATTCTTCCCGACCATCCAATACCCGGTCCCAACTACGAATTTCCCGTTGCCATTCGGACGGGTCACCGTATTTTTCGGCAACGCCCGACTTGCTTAAGCGCTCCATAATGTCTATTAGCGACTCGTTGCTTTTAGGCTTAGGAATGGGACGACTGACTACACGAGCGCTTAACTTAGGCAACAGCCGCAGCAATAACGCTTCGTCCTCCGGCGTATCAACTTCAATCACTAACCGGCTCATAAATTGCTTGTTTTTTCAGCATGTTAACAAAAATTAGCCTATAACTGCCTCCGCTAAACTCGCCAGCCGCAGGCTCACCGCCCGCTTATGGGCATCGAGCGATTCGGCTTCGGCCATCACTTCGACCACCGGACCGAGCTTCTGCAACCCTTCCGGCGTAATGTGCTGTACGGTAATCTTCTTGACGAAACTGTCTAACGAAACGCCACTGTACGCCCGCGCGAAGCCGTTGGTCGGCAGAGTGTGGTTGGTGCCCGATGCGTAGTCACCTGCCGATTCGGGGGTGTAGTTGCCCAGAAAGATAGACCCCGCGTTGACGATCTGCTCGGCTACGGCTTCGGCGTTTTCGACGCTCAGAATCAAGTGCTCGGCCGCGTAGGCATTCAACAGGTCGATGGCCTCAGCGGGGCTTTCGATCAGAATCGCCTTGCTGTTTTCCAGCGCCTTAGCCGCTACGGCGCGCCGGGACAGTTTGTCTAATTGCGTTTCCAGCGTCAGATTCACCAGTTCAACTAATCGCTTACTGGTCGATACCAGCAACACCTGACTGTCGATTCCGTGCTCGGCCTGCGAAAGCAGATCGGCCGCCACGAACGCCGGCACGGCCGTATCATCGGCGTAAACGGCCACCTCACTCGGACCCGCGGGCATGTCAATGGCCACGCCTTCTTTGGCGACGAGCATCTTGGCAGCCGTGACGTACTGATTCCCCGGTCCGAAAATCTTGTAGACCTGCGGCACCGACTCCGTTCCGTAGGCCATTGCGCCGACGGCCTGCGCCCCGCCAATGCGAAACACGTTTGTGACGCCGACCAGCTTAGCTGCGTAGTAAATGGCTGGGTGATTGCTCGGCGTACAAAGTACTACCTCGCGGCAACCGGCCAACTGCGCCGGAACGCCCAGCATCAGCACCGTACTAAACAGCGGGGCCGTGCCGCCCGGAATGTATAGCCCGACGCGCTCAATACCCACGCTCCGACGCCAGCACGTCACGCCCGGCATGGTCTCAATCTTCTCGATTGGCTGCCGCTGCGCTTCGTGAAACTGACGAATGTTTTGGTACGCTTGCCGGATGGCTGATTTCAACTCGTCGCTCAGTTGCCTTTCGGCCGCATCCAGTACGTCCTGACCCACCTCCAGTTGGTCGGCGTTCAGCGTAACCGTATCAAACCGCTGGGCCAGTTCCACCAGCGCGGCATCGCCCCCAGCCCGAACCTGGTCCAAAATTGGCGCAACGGCGGCTTCAATCTGCGCGGTCGACTTCACCGGCCGGGCCAGCAAGGCGGGCCACTCGGCGCGGGCGGGAAAAGAGATAATTACCATTTTTAAGGGAGAAGAGAGGAAAGGAGGAAAGGAAAGAGGTCGTCTCTACCCATCCTCCTTTCCTCCTTTTCAATAAATCATTTTCTCAATCGGAATCACCAAAATACCCTCGGCACCGGCGGCCCGGATGGCTTCGATGTTTTCCCAGAATTCGTTTTCGTTTAGCACTGAATGCACCGAACTCCAGCCTTCGGTCGCTAAGGGCGTTACGGTCGGGCTGCGCATCCCCGGCAAGACGGCCGTGATTTGAGCGAGGGCGTGATTGGGCGCGTTCAGCACGATGTATTTGTTGTTTTTGGCCGCCTGCACCGACTTAATGCGGAACAAGAGTTTATCAACCAACGTCTGTTTGTCGGCTTCGAGTTCGGGGCGGGCGATGAGAATGGCTTCGGAGCGGAAAATTGTTTCGACTTCCTTCAACCCGTTGCTCAGCAGCGTACTCCCCGACGAGACAATATCACAGACGGCTTCGGCCAGCCCGATGCTCGGCGCAATCTCGACCGACCCGCTGATTTCGTGAATCTCGGCCCGGACGCCTTGTTCGGCGAGGTAGCCGCCCAGCAAATTGGGGTACGAGGTCGCAATGTTTTTGCCTTCCAGACTCTGAACGCCCGTCCAGTCGGTGCCGCGCGGCACGGCGATGCTCAAGCGGCACTTGGAAAAACCTAATTTATGCACCGTCTGGACGGGACGCCTGGTTTCGACGGCGACGTTTTCGCCGACGATACCCAGGTCGGCCACGCCGTCCTCGACGTAGCCGGGAATGTCGTCGTCGCGCAGAAACAGAAACTCAGCCGGGAAATTGGACGAAACGGATTTGAGCTTGCCCGTACCGTAGTCGAAGCGGATACCGCATTCTTTGAAAAGTTGGTACGAGTCTTCGCTCAACCGACCGGATTTTTGAAGGGCAATACGTAATAAAGAGGTCATGATTGGGAATACGAACCGCAAAGGTAAGCAAAAAGGTACGGGCTAATGTAGCTCCGTCAATCCTGGCGGAGTAGCCGTTAGGCTAACGCTGTAGTTCAAGCTAAGACGAAGCTGAGCAGTTACCCCATTAGCCTACGGCTACTCCGCCAGGATTGGCAGAGTTACCTTGCAAAAATCCAGACTTTTTAGTATATTTGTTACTAAATCAAGCGGTTTGCTGACCGGGGAAACAAGGTCAGCGTTAGTTCACTTTCACAAACGTTACCTTGATATTTTCCGAATTTAACCTCCACGACGACCTGCTGGCCGGCGTGGACGCCATGAATTACCTGAAGGCCACGCCCATTCAGGAAATGGCCATCCCCGTCATTCTCGACGGCAAAGACCTGATCGCCAGCGCCCAAACCGGCACCGGCAAAACGGCCGCTTACCTTATTCCCCTGCTCGACCGGATTTCCCACGCCGACCACGACCACACCAGTACGCTTGTTCTGGTGCCGACGCGCGAGTTGGCCAAGCAAATCGACGAGCAGGTCGAAGGTTTCGGCTACTTCGTGCAGGCTAACAGCATCGCCATTTACGGGGGCGGCAAGGGCGACGACTGGGACAAGCAACGGAAAGCGCTCGAAACCGGGGCCGACATCATCATCGCCACGCCCGGCCGGCTCATCGCCCACATGCAACTCGGCTACGTCAAGTTCGACAAGATCGATTACTTGGTGCTCGACGAGGCCGACAAGATGCTCGACATGGGCTTCTCGGAGGACATTCTGAACATTGTGGACAAGATTCCGGCCAAGCGGCAGACGCTCTTGTTCTCGGCCACGATGCCCAACAAAATCCGCGAGTTTGCCAAGCGCATCCTGACCGAGCCGGAAGAAATCCGGCTGGCCGTCTCGAAGCCCGCGGCTGGCATCGATCAGCAATTCTATCTGGCCTACGACAATCAGAAACTACCCCTGCTGGCGCATTTGATTAAAAATAGCGCGAAACCCGTGCAGAGCATGGTCTTGTTTACCTCGCGCAAGTCGGAGGTGAACGGCATCGTGCGGGCGTTGAGCAAGCTGGGCTACGAAGCCCGTGGCATCAGTTCGGACCTGGAACAGGACGAGCGCGAGGTGGTCCTGCGTGATTTTAAGAACAAGGCGTTCCCAATTTTAGTGGCGACGGACGTACTCTCGCGCGGCATTGACATCGACAACCTGACGCACGTTGTCAATTATGACACGCCACGCGACGCCGAGGACTACGTGCACCGCATTGGCCGCACGGCGCGGGCCGCGACCACCGGCACGGCCATTACGTTTATCAGCGATCAGGATCAGAACCGCATCGTCGCCATCGAAAAGCTCATTGAGCGCGAAGTGGATAAGCAGTCGATCACCGAAGAATTGGGCATGGGCAAATCGCCCGTGTTCGATCCGAAACGGTTCGGTCGGCGCGGTCCGGGTAACCGGAGCGACGGCCGGCCCGGAGACAATCGGGGCGGACGCGATGGCTCCCGCGGTAATGACCGCCGTCGGGACGGTCGGCGCGGGGACGACCGGGGACGTAACCGTCGGTCGGAGAACGGGGCGGTCTCTTCGGGCGACCGGAACGGCCAAGTCAACGGGGTCGAGCGCCAACCCCCATTGGAAAGTCAGACCATCGTTGCGGACGCGTCGCTAAACGGTTCGACCAACCCGGTTACTACCGAAGGGCAAACGGCGGACAAGCCCAAACGCCGGAAGAAACGTCGGCGCGGGCCGCGGGGTGAGAAACCGGAGAACGGTCAAAGTCAGCCGCTGGTTGCGGAGCCAATCGGGGAATAACGCAAAGTGGTTGTCCAGGCTACCACCGGCGGCTTCATCCCGGACAATCTCAAAAATTTGCCGAGCAGCACAAAGGCGAACCTTTGTGCTGTTTTTTTTTCGTACTTACGCGTTCACATGTTACGGATCGACAACCGGTTATGAACGTACCCATCTCCCGCCGAACTTCCCTGCAAACGCTTTCGCTGACCGTCGGCGGGCTGCTGATGCAGCCCACCGGCTTGTTTTCTCAAGCCGAACCGAAACCCAAAAAACTGGGCGTCGCCTTGGTCGGTCTGGGCAATTACGCCACGAAACAGTTGGCCCCGGCTTTGCTCGAAACGCAGCACTGCTACCTCGCGGGCATCGTGACCGGCTCGCCCGACAAAGCCAAAACGTGGGCCGCGACCTACAACATTCCCCAAAAAAACATCTACAACTACCAGACGTTCGATCGGATTCGGGACAACCCCGACATCGACATCGTTTACGTCGTCTTGCCGAATTTTCTGCACGCCGAATACACCACTCGGGCGGCTCAGGCGGGTAAGCACGTCATCTGCGAAAAACCGATGGCCATGAACGCGGCCGAAGCCCGACAGATGATTACGGCCTGCGAACGGGCGGGCGTTCAACTGTCGGTTGGCTACCGCCTGTACTTCGAGCCTCACCACGTAGAAATGCGCCGGCTGGCGGCCGAGCGGACGTTCGGAGCCGTCAAAGTGATTGAGTCGGGTTTGGGCTTTACGGTGCCCGCGCCCGGTTCGTGGCGGTTAGACAAAAAAATTGGCGGGGGCGGGGCCATCATGGACCTGGGTGTGTACGCCATTCAGGGTGCCCGCCGAACCATCAACGAAGACCCGATTAGCGTAACGGCCCAGGCGTTTACGTTCGATAAGGTCAATTTTAAGGATATCCACGAGACGGTCTTTTGGCAGTTTGAGTTTCCGGGCGGCACGGTCGCCCATTGCAGCACAACCTATTCGTCGTACGTCGACCGGCTCTACGCCACGTGCGAACGTGGC
>CAXUEB010000120.1:4800-8727 GCA_964249775.1 uncultured Spirosoma sp. | reverse complement strand
GCTTGAACCGTCGTTCAACGCGACCGGCGCGCAGGGCCTTACCAGCCGGGGCGCGATGGAGGTACCGTCGCCCCGGTATCAGCAAGTGGCCCAAATGGATGCGTTTGCGCAGGCCGTGCGGGACAAGACCAAACCTGAAGCGTCGGGTGAGGAAGGCTGGAAAGACATGAAGCTCATCGGGGCCATTCTGCAAGCCGCCGAAACCGGCCGCAAGGTAACGCTCGACTGGCGGACGTAGTTTTAAAAATAACCCCGGCTGTAGTTCGAGTACGCAATGGCCCATCCCCGGCCTTCTGATCGGGTGACGTACAAGTATTGATAACCGTCTTTCAATCGAAAGCTGGCACAACCGTTCTGGCCGAGCGTAATCCGCAGTTCCTCGTTCGCGCGGGCTTTTACCCGTAGGCTCTTGGCCAACCCGTTGGATTTGGTCTGCATGAACTGCTTAGCGACGAGACGATTACCGACAAACACGGATACGGTATCCTCGAAGTACTCCTCAAAATTAAGCACCCTTGCCGAGTCAGGATAATACGGATCGATATGGTCGGGATAGCGCGTGTTGACGTACACGCTTTCCGTAACCGACAGACAGCCGGATGTTTGGCGTGTTTGATTAACGGCGTCGCTGACGTCCGCTCGCTTGCAGCCTGCCAGGCTTGTCAGCAGGCTGACGACAATACCCAGTTTGATAAATTGGCTCATATTCGAGGGCTTTTTTTGGTCAGTCAATCTATAGACCCATTGGGCAGCTTTCGGGTTGGAATGATTTTGCCTTTTGTTTACATACCAAATTAGCCATCTTGTTCGGTAAAAACAAAATGTTCTTCGGCTAAGCCAAGTTGAACGGCGTTAGAATCCGTATTTTTGGCGTTTAAAACCCAATTCTCAATTGTCTTCTTTATGCTAAAACGTTTCCTAACCGGATTGTTTGCGTTGAGCCTAACCTACTGCGCGCAGGCTCAGACAACCTTCCCGCGCAATGGGGTGTACGACGAGCGGCCCGGTCTCTACGCCTTCACCAACGCCACCATCGTCGTCGATCCGCAGACGACGCTCCAGAATGCCACGCTGCTCGTCCGCGACGGGCGCGTCGAAGCCGTTGGTGCGAACGTTAGCCTGCCCACGGGTACGGTCGTGACGGATCTGGCGGGTAAACGCATTTACCCGTCGCTGATCGACATCGAATCGGACTACGGAATGCCGGAAGTCAGGCGGCCGACGGGCAACTTTCGGTCGGCTCCGCAACTCGAATCGAACAAGAAAGGACCCTACTACTGGAATCAGGCGGTGCAGCCCGAAAACGACGCCAGTATGCTGTTCAAAGCGGATGTCGCAAAAGCCGACGAACTGCGTAAGATTGGCTTCGGGGCCGTGCTGACGCATCCCCACGACGGCGTCGTGCGCGGCACGGGTGCGCTGGTGACGCTCGCCGACGACCGCGAGAACACGCTCGTGCTGAAGCCCAACGCCACGGCGCACTACTCGTTCAGCAAAGGTAGTTCGGGGCAGGCGTACCCCAACTCGGTGATGGGGTCGGTGGCCCTGCTGCGACAGGCAATGTACGACGCCGACTGGTACAAACGGGCCGGTAACAAGGAGCAGGCTAATATGTCGCTCGACGCCCTGAACCGGATCCGCTCGCTGCCCGCTGTCTTCGACGCGGGCGACAAATTGGGGATGCTGCGGGCCGACAAAATTGGCGACGAGTTTGGCGTTCAGTACATCCTGCGCGGCACGGGCGACGAATACCAGCGTATCGACGAAATTAAGGCCACCGGTGCGTCGGTCATTGTTGGGGTGAATTACCCGCAGCCTTACGACGTGGAAGACGCATGGGACGCCGACAACGTAACGCTGTCTGAACTCAAGCACTGGGAAATGGCTCCAATGAACGCCGGGCGGCTGTCGGGCGCGAACATCCCGTTTGCCCTGACAACGGCGGGTTTACGGGCTAAAACCGAATTCTGGGCGAACCTGCGTAAAGCCATCGAGAACGGCCTGTCGGAGCAACGGGCGCTCGAAGCCCTAACCACCGTACCAGCCCGGCTCATCGGAGCCACCGATCAGGTCGGGACGCTGCAAAAGGGGCGCGTGGCCAACTTCCTGATTACGTCGGGCAACCTGTTCAGCGCCGACAACGTCATTTACGAAAACTGGATTCGCGGTAAGCAATACATCGTTAATCAAAAGAACGCACCGGACCTGCGCGGCACGTGGCAACTGACGGTTGGCGGGCAACCCGCGATGAAGCTAAACATTACGGGCAAGACGGCCGCCAAACCGGAGTATCAGATTCTGGCGGACACGACCAAACTAACGCCGAAGGTGGCCGTCGACGGCGACATCGTTTCGATTCAGGTACCGCCCGTCCGGCGGGGTCGGTCCGGCGATGCATCGGGTACCACGCGCCTAACCGGCTACCGCACCGGCAACACCATCAAAGGCGACGGCGAAACCGCCGATGGCAAAACCGTGGCATGGTCGGCAACCCGCACCGGCGATGCGCCGGTCTCTACGTCGGCCGTATCCACGTCGGCCGTATCCACGTCGGCCGTATCCACGTCGGCCACCAGTAACACCGCGACGGCCACGCTGCCAGCTTCGGCAACGGCCGTACTGTACCCGTTCGTGGGCATGGGCAACGCCCGCAAGCCGCAGCCACAAACGATGCTCATCCGCAACGCAACGGTCTGGACGAACGAAAAAGACGGGGTAATGCCAGGAAGCGACGTGTTAGTGCGCGACGGAAAAATTGCGCAGGTCGGCAAGGGCCTGACCGCCCCGGCGGGTGCGCTCACCATCGACGGTACGGGCAAGCACCTAACCAGCGGCATCATCGACGAGCACTCGCACATTGCCCTGCTGTCGGTCAACGAAGGCTCGCAGTCGAGCACAGCCGAGGTGCGCATGGGCGACGTCGTCAACTCTGAAGACATCAACATCTACCGCCAACTGGCCGGGGGCGTTACGACTTCGCAACTGCTCCACGGCTCGGCCAACGCCATCGGCGGGCAGTCAGCTATTGTGAAACTGAAATGGGGCGAAGCGTCGGACGCCATGCTCATCAAAGGGGCGGACGGCTTTATCAAGTTTGCCCTCGGCGAGAACGTCAAGCAGGCCAACTGGGGCGACGCCAACCGGGTCCGCTTCCCGCAAACGCGCATGGGCGTGGAGCAGGTCTACATGGACCACTTCATGCGGGCCAAGGAATACGCCAAAGGGTGGTCAGCCTACAATGCCTTGCCGGCCAAGGCTAAAGCGACGGCTACCGCTCCGCGCCGGGACATTGAACTTGATGCGCTGGCGGAGATTCTGGCCGGTAAGCGGTTCATTACGTGCCACTCCTACGTGCAGTCAGAAATTAACATGTTGCTGAACGTCGCCGATTCGCTGGGTTTCAGGGTCAATACGTTTACGCACATTCTGGAAGGCTACAAACTGGCCGATAAAATGGCCAAGCACGGCGCGGGCGGCTCGTCGTTCGCCGACTGGTGGGCGTACAAGATGGAAGTAAAAGACGCCATTCCGTACAACGCGGCCCTCATGCACCGGCAGGGCGTAACGGTCTCGATCAACTCCGACGACGCCGAGATGGCCCGCCGGCTGAATCAGGAAGCGGCCAAAACCGTCGAGTACGGCGGCATGAGCGAAGAAGACGCTTGGAAGATGGTGACGCTCAACCCCGCCAAGCTGCTGCATTTAGACGGCCGGATGGGCAGCATTCGCGCCGGTAAAGACGCCGACTTAGTGCTCTGGAATGCCAATCCGCTGGCGATCTACGCCCGTCCCGAGAAGACCATCATTGACGGAGCCATTTACTTCGACCTGCAAACCGAAGACGCCAAACGCGACGCCATGCTGGCCGAACGCGCCCGCTTGATCCAGAAAACGCTGGCCGCCAAAGCCGGTGGTACGCCTACGCAA
>CAXUEB010000120.1:0-4790 GCA_964249775.1 uncultured Spirosoma sp. | reverse complement strand
CACTGCGAAGACATCGAAGGCGTCATGGCCGAAGGCGAACAACAAACTGAAACGCAGAAGTAACGGAGGATGCGCAGAGGACGCAAAAACTCTGTTTCTCAGCGAGTCCTTTGCAACCTCTGCGAATTCTCAGCGCGCTCCGCCGTTGCGGTTTAAACATCTTATACGATGAAACACCTACTCATTTCCATACTTACCTTGGCGTCGCTCACGAGCGTGGCCCAGAACCCCGCCCCCGCCAAGCAGCAGGCGCGGCCCATTGCCCTGACCGGCGCAACGATTCACGTTGGCAACGGGCAAGTCATCCCCAACGGCACGATCGTCTTCGACAAGGGCGTCATCACCGCCGTCGGCACCGGCAGCGTCCCGACGACCGGGGCGGAAGTCGTCAGCGTAGCCGGTAAGCACGTCTACCCCGGTATCATCTCACCCGCGTCGACGGTGGGATTGCAGGAAATTCAGGCCGTGCGGGCGACGGTAGATAAAGAAGAAGTTGGTGTGCTGAACCCCAACGTCCGGGCCCTGATTGCCTACAATACCGACTCCGAAATTATCCCGACCATCCGCAACAACGGCGTCCTGTTGACGCAGGCCATGCCCCAGGGCGGCACCGTGTCGGGCAGTTCGAGCGTGATGATGGCCGACGGCTGGAATTGGGAAGACGCCGTCCTGAAAAAGGATGATGGGCTGTGGCTCAACTGGCCCGGCTACTACGCCCGCGACTTTGACCTGACCAATTTTACGCTGGTCATCAAAAAGAACGAAAAGCGCGACGAAGCCATCAGCGCTCTGCGGTCGACGTTCGCCGACGCCAAATCCTACGTGGCCCTGCCGAACCCGGTGCCGATGAATCTTAAACTCGAAGCGATGAAAGGCTTGTTCACCGGCAAGCAGAACTTGTACCTGCGGGCCGACTACGCCAAGGACATCATCGAAGGCGTCCAGTTCGCCAAGTCAGCGGGCGTCGCGAAGGTCGTGGTCGTCGGTGGCGAGGAAGCCAACCGCGTGGTGGACTTTCTCAAAGAGAACAACGTACCGGTGATTTTGAGCGCGCTGCACCGCCTGCCCAACCGCGAAGACGAACCCGTGGACCTCCCCTACCGAATGCCGAGTCTGTTACAAAGGGCGGGCGTGCTGGTGGCCCTGAGTTACGCCGACGAGTGGTGGCGGACGCGCAACCTGCCGTTTCTGGCTGGAACAGCCGCCGGCTTCGGCATCACCGACCGCGAAGAAGCCTTGAAGTTAGTCACGTTGAACACGGCCAAAATTTTGGGCATCGACGGCTTGGTCGGCACACTCGAAGCGGGTAAACAGGCTACTTTATTTGTCTCGGCGGGCGACGCCTTGGATATGCGCACGAACGTCGTCGAACACGCCTTTATCCAAGGGCGCAAAGTCAACTTGGACGACCGCCACAAGCGGCTGTATAAGACGTACAAAGAGAAGTACGAAGGGAAGTAAGGTTTATTTAGGTAAAAAGCAAACGGACAGACGAATCTTGACCTGATCCGTCTGTCCGTTTGCTTTTTACGCCGAATCCTCTGAAGCTGCGTCAAATTAGGGTCATTGCTTGTCTTGTTTATTCAATTCTATCTCAAGATCGCTTTCTTCGACACCTACCGTGGTGGGCTTTTTTCGAGATACTTCAAGCCGTTTTGGTTGCGTTGGACGGTACACCTTCGTCTGCTTATCAACTTCTACCGGCTTTTTAGGGACTACCTTCGCCACGAGACGGGGAACCTCGTTACTTTTCTGCTTTTCCAACTCGCTATTCTCATTCGCCGGCCTATTGACTTTGGCTTCCTTGACTGGGTAATTATCCGTCCGCTGCTTACCGGTATCGGCAGGGGAAAGACGAGGATTTGTTGAAAGAGTATCCGGGAGAATGATACTTGTGTCCGTTGGGTTTGGCAACGGACACAACCCAGGAATAAGCTGGCACCGATACACGTAGCCAGCATAACCTAACCCACCCAATAAGAGAATTGATACAATTCCAATCCTACGGAGATGTGCCGTGGTAGGCTGTCGAATCTGCCATCCTTGCCATTGCCGTACACCGGGCCATTGCCACAGTCTGTACCAACCCGACAGCTCATCCAGCACAACTTGCAACAGGACAGTTTTGGTCGAATAAGGGGTTTCTGCCAGCAGATAAGCCGTATGCGGACCAAGCCGGTCAGCCACATAACGAATGCGGATGTCGGTTCCCTGAAAGGAAGGTGTAACGGTTAGAACGGGGGAGAAAGAAGGAGTTTTGTTATCGACAGCCAAACTGAATCGGCTTGGATCACTGGTCGACAAGACAACGGGCGTCTCTGTGCCTTGCTGACTGATGTTGAAGATCGCAAAGACCTCCTTACCGGGGTCTGTTTTCGTAAACGTCAACAAAGAGCTGTCCAGCAGTAAGATTGTTTTAATGGTTATAGTCAACACAATCCTTTCGCCCCGCGGATCACGAAGCGTGACGGTGCCGTTAATCAGCGCGGAACCCGTAGCGATTAGCGTGACGGTAGCCTGGGCCAAATAACCTCCACCGGGCTGTTTAACGTAATCGAGTAATTGTTGCGGTTGGGGCGTTGGGTCTGCTTGAAGCGCCAACAGGTAACCCGCTGACACGTTTATTGAAAGTTGTTTATCGCCCGGTTCTAATTCCAGCACGGACTCAACCGGAAATTCGTAGACATTCCTCCGAAACTGAAAACTGTGAATGCGAGTTGAGGTTGGTTGTAAAAAAGACATAGCACTTATCTGAATAAAACACGACAATGGATAGAATAGAGTATGAGGTCTAATCAATAACCAGTAATTATGTACCGAAGTGATTAAGTCGTTGATATCTACTGCTATTCCGCTTAATTCACCCCTACTTTCTCTCCCGGCTGAAGCTGTAAGCCAGACACGTGATTTTTACGTTTCAATGAGTAACTAACGTGCTGTAGCGGCTGACACGGGGGAATGCACCTGTCCGTAGTTTTGCCGTCAGCTCAAGTGTGCATGACTGATTGTAGACGAATCAAAATGCCTTGTTAACTTGCCGGTCTCTTAGGCTCCTACTCATTCCCGTTAGCGATGGCTACTCCAATCTCAACGGGAAATTGTACAGCAATACTTCGTTACAAGGTAAGATGACGGTGGTTAATGTTTGGTCAACCAATTTACGTATACCGTGCTTCCTCAAGCTCAGGAGTTGTTTTCGGCGATGGGGATTGACAGCTACCCGTATCATCTGCTAATTGACAAAACGGGTATCATTAAAGAAATTTACCACGGTTCGCGCGTAGAGAAAAAACAAATAAAGTAGTGCTGGACGAACGGCTCGTTACAGCTATCCGTGCAGCAGTAAAGGATTAATTTTTATAATGCTCTTACTCTGATAAACCAGTCAGAAGCGGTAGCTAATACCCGCGCCGAGCATCGAGCTAAGGCCCGCGCCCCTCAGGTCGGCTACGCGCAGCCGCACGTCGATACCCCAGCGTGGGTCGAACAGCCATTCGTATTCGGTGGCAACGTGCCTGCCCGTGTTCAATCCGTGACGCTTTTGCCGGTCAATGGCCACACCCGCCAGGCCAGTTGGGGTAAGTAAAGCCGTTGCGCCCCGGTACGTATCGTCGCGTCGGTACCAGGCCGACAGCCCCACGCCCAGCCGCAGTGCATGGCGCGGGTGGCGTAAGAGATCGAACAGCACCGTGGCGTCGGCCGTAAAGCGTTCACGCCGGTTCGGGCCGGGGTCCACATCGTTGAACGGCCGATTCGGCGACGTAACGTACAGATAACCCGCTTCGGCGGCCACCACCAAACGGTCTCCGCCGAAATGCCGGGCCAACCGACCGACGTAGCGCGGCCCAACTGCGTCGGGCGCATCGAGCGACGTGAAATCAACGCCCAAGCGAATGGAATTTCGATTGATGGGCATTTGGGCAAAAAGAGGGCCTGCCAGCAGCAGGCCGCCGATGAGGAAAAGAAAGCGGTTCATAACAAGATAAGGAGGATTGTTAACGATACCACTCGATCGTTAGCGAACCGGTAGCCCCCGGCGTACCCGTCACCACCAGTTCGACCTCGCCTTTCGAGTAGTAATCACTACCAAAGTACCGGTCGGTGTAGGTGCCGGCCGCCAGCGTATCGCGCCGAACGGCGGACCGTCGCTGACCGGAATCGAGCTGATCGACCGTTAGCGCAACGGGCCGGCTGATGGTGCCGCTGATTCGGATGGTAAGCGTATTTGGCTGGTAGTCAACGGCCGGAAGCAGAGTACGGAGCGGAACCGAGAAATTGTCGATTAATACACGTTGATACGGCCGGTCGATGGTTGTTACCTCGCGACAACTGACCAACGCGAATAGCAGCAGAAACGGAATAACCACGCTGGAGCGGCTTAAAGAAATTGATTTCATGCGTCGAGTTCAGACCTGCAAACGTAACGAGCCGAAATTAGGTCAATCGGTTGTAAATGTAAACGGGCCGTCTGGATAGATCCGTAGTTTCCGCCCCTGTTGTAGGATGTAACGCCAGTGCACATTCACGTAAGTTACGCTTAGTTAATTTATAATCAATATGTTAAACTTATTAACGGACCCTGCTAACGACTTGATAACGTCGGTTAAATCCTTACCTTCGACAGCATACCAACTGTAGCCGTATACCATGAAAACGCTTCCTAAACTAAGGCATCTCGGGCGACGCTCTCTGTCCATCCTGATGGGGCTGCTGTTACTGAGCCGCTACGCCGACGCGCAAACGCCCGCCCGCACAATCTTCATCGATCAAACGCCCGCGCAGCCCAACGC
>CAXUEB010000119.1:10578-15576 GCA_964249775.1 uncultured Spirosoma sp. | reverse complement strand
TGGCGGGCCGGATTCAGAAGGACGCCGTAGTGGGCATGATGCTCAACGAAGACGAAAACAACCAAACCTACATTATCTTCTACAACTTATCCAAGTTGTGCCGGTCTTGGAGTAAGAGAGTAAATACATAGTGGGAACGTCCGGTCGAGAAATTGGGCATTCTATTTACTTTCGGCCAGCAAAACTTACTACCGTATCATGCCTGAGATCAGCCGCTTCTTCGGAATCATTATTTATATGTACGCAAAAGATCATCTGCCACCCCATTTCCATGCTGTCCACAACGAAGACGAAGCGATGTTTTCCATTGAAACGGGTAATGTAATTCAGGGCGACCTGCCCCGAAAGCAGATTCGGCTTGTACAAGCTTGGGTAGAACTACATCGGCAGGAACTGAGCGAAAATTACAATCTGTTACAGCAGGAAGTCGGGAGTTTCAAAAAGATCAAACCCCTGATGTGATGTTGCCACGCGTTAAAACCATCTTGTCCGTTAAGCCCTACAAAATTACGTGCCTATGGACTACGGGGGAAGTACGGGAAGTTGATTTCCATCCCTACTTAGCGGAATCGAAGCCCCAAAGTCCAATCGCCCGTTTAGCAGATGCAAAACTGTTCGGCGAAGTTAAAACCGACGGCCGAACACTTTATTGGGATAATCTGCTGACGATGATTGACTACGACGGTAGCCACCACCCCGCCCCACTCGACTTTGACCCGGACGTTATGTATCAGCGCAGCCGATTGGTGGATTAAGGCGCGCTTCCAGACTTAGAAGGATGCCGTCGTGGGCATGATGCCCAACGAAGACGAAACCGGTCAAAACGACATTACCTTCTACAACTTGGATAAAGTTGTGCCGGTCTTGGAGTGAGTGAGCTGAAACGAAAAGAGCGGGCCACTGAGTCCGCCTTTTTTATTGCTCAACAGTTCTGTAGATTCGCATAAATCATACCAACTCATGCCAAACGTCCAATACGTCACTGACAGTAAAGGCAAGCCTTTGTACGTGCAGGTGCCCATTAAAGACTTTGAGAAGTTGCTGGCCGACGCCGAAGAACTGGCGGACATTGCCGCTTACAAAAAGGCAAAAAAGAAACCCGGCAAATCTGTACCGTTTGACGAAGCGTTTGCCGAAATTGAAGCCTACCACAAGCAGCAGGCTTCATGACGTACACGATTGTTATCACCGAGTACGCCATCCGCCAACTAAAAGAGCTGTCTCCTCAAGTCGTTGCCAAAATAAAAGAAGTGATTGCCACTTTAGCGACCGATCCACGTCCGCATAATCACATTAACTGACAAACGTAGAAGCGTACCGCATCCGCGTCGGCAACTACCGGGTTGTGTATGATATTAACGACAACGTGCTGACCGTAACGGTTGTTGAGGTGTCGGACCGGAAAGAAACGTACAAGAAACGATAGCCTGACCTATCTTATAGGGTCTCATCTTCAACGCCCTCTCGAACCGACCCATCGGACTGCCGACCCATCGGACCGTTCAATTATGAATAGCCGCATTCAAAAAGACGCCGTGGTGGGCATGATGCTCAACGAAGACGAGAACAACCAAACCGACATTATCTTTTATAACTTAGACAAGGTCGTGCCGGTGTTGGGGTAAGTGAGCAAAATGGATAGGGGAACGCCCGGCTAAGAAGTCGGACGTTTCTATTATATTGGCTAAAAATACGAATAATATGGCCAGGACTGTGAATGATGGTAAAGTATTTGAAACAATGGTTGGAGTAATTAGCAGGTCCCTAATTGGTCGATCTGCCACAGTACATCAAAGACATTTCATGCGTAACATGTATGAAATAGACAGAGAAATTGATATGTTTATTCAAACACCTACACTAAATATTGTAATAGAATGTAAAGATTGGCGTAGTAAGAGCAAGAGAATTAAGCTTGAGTTAATAGATGCATTTCATGGTAAAACGTCAGTAATACCAGGAATTAACAGGCGAATCTTTGTTGCCAGGGGAAAGTATCAAAGAGGTGCTAAAAGGTTAGCTGAGGGTTTAAACATTAAGCTTTATACTCTCGATGAGATAGATTTGAGCACTATACAAGAATGGTTTGAATGGAATCAAGCTAAACAACTGAAGATAGATTGGCATGTAACTAACATCGCGTTAAAATCGAAGGAAGCTGAAAGTCAGTTTTTCATAGCCGTTCACAATGGGCATATCATTAACGTCGAAGGGGTTGGCAGTGACACGGTCGACGAAATTATAAGAGCTCATGTTGATAACGCAATGATCAGTTTTCAGGAAATATGTCTCAGAAAATATCATCAAGGTGAAGCAAGATTCTTATGGTTTGATTTTATTGATTGGAATGGACCAGTTGTCACAACATATTTCTTAGAAGCTAATACATTAATTCAACAAATTTACTTTTGCTTAAATATCGAGATAACTGATTATAGCGTAAAAGAAGTGAATGCAATGGGCTACGATGATATTCTAAATGACGAGCAAACTGCTGTTTCGGCATCGGTTTCTTATCGTGACCAGACAGTTAACAAAATACACTTTGTGAAGCTAAAAGAAAGCAACTCACTTGATGCTTATATAGAAGAGATTATCGCAGGTCAAATGCATATAACACCACTAATCAGTCGGGATGTACCATTAGATGATTAAACACTTACGAACTTCAATTCTACAGGATAATCAAAAAGCTGTCGGCTTGGTTGACTCCACTTAGCTGACTCCGTCGGAGACCAACCAAGCGGGCCAAACAGGCAGGAGCGGATGACTAAGAACAAGACCGATAGCAATTGAACCGACCACTTGCCAACACCGCCGTTTTTGGCGATATTTGGGAAAAATGGTCAGTATGACGTTGGTGTTAGATATACCTGAACAGAAATTGCAACAAGCCGAGGCCGCAGCGCAAGCCAACGGCAAGACCTTGCAGCAAGCACTGGAAGAATACGTCGATTCGTTATCGCAGCAAAACCAGCAGTCGGCTTGGCAACGCCTTTCTGACCGCCTGCCCAACGTCAGTGAACTAACCGAAGACGATATTGCCGCTGAAATCAAAAGTGTCCGGGCCGAGCGTCGTAACCGCACCCAGGCGCAATGAGAATTATTTTGGATACAAATATTTACGTCAGTGCGCTTATTAATAAACAGTTTCGGCAACGGCTAACTCGTATTTTTGACGACTCTTCAATCATCATTCTCATCGACGAGACGCTACTAACCGAAGTAGAGGACGTTTCGGCGCGACCCAAGATTAGTAAATACCTTACCCCGGCCGAACGAAATGAATTTTTGACCTACCTGCGAGGCCGTTGTGAACCAGTAGTCGTTACGTCGGTGGTCACTGTCAGTCCTGACCCAGACGATGATTTTTTAATGTCGCTGTCGCAGGATGGGAAAGCGCAGTACCTAATTACAGGCAACAAGCGGGACTTGCTTGACCTCAACGAATTTAACGGCACGAGAATCGTTACACTAACTGAGTTTCTGACCTTGCTGACCTGACAGTTGATGTTAATTGGCTTTGGCCGATGCTTACCAACCCGGTTAAACTGATTCGACGGGATGGCGATGGATGAGACAGCCGGCAGCCGGAATCGTTAAAAACAAACCAAGCCGGTGCGTGAATACCGGCTTGGTTTGATATTGGTTGTTCTAATCTACACCAGTTCCAATTCTTCCAACTGCTCGTTGATGAACGTAATCTCGTCGGCGGAGAGTTGTACGTCGATGGCCCTGGCGTTCTGTACGGCCTGCTCGGCGTTGCGGGCACCGACTAAGGCGACGGTGATGCCGGGGCGCTCGATGGTCCAGCGGATGACCAACTGGCTCAAGCTGCACCCTTTGTCGTCGGCTAATGGCTTGATTTTTTGTAGAAAGGCGTCGGTTTGCTCGACGCTCTCGGGCTTAAAAAACTTGTATTCCGCGCGGTGATCGCCTTCGGCAAACTGGTGACCCGGCTTGATCTTACCCGTCAGCAAGCCGCGCTCCAGCGGGCTGTAGGCCAGAATCGCTTTCTTGTTCTCGATGCAATACGGCACCAGTTCGGCTTCAATGTCCCGGTTTAACATGCTGAACGGCACCTGGTTCGACGCCAGTTTGAGCACCCGCTCGGCTTCCTGCATCTGCGCCACGCTGTAGTTGCTAACGCCCGCCTGCCGCACCTTACCCTGCTCAATCAGCCGCAAGACGGCTTCCATCGTTTCGGCGATGGGCGTGGTTTTGTCGGGCCAGTGCATCTGGTACAAATCAATGTAATCCGTGCCCAAACGTCTCAAACTGTCTTCGCATTCCTTGATGATGCTCTCCCGACCGCCGTACTTGTACACATCGATGGCATCACCGGCATTGTCCTTGCTTTTGAAGCCGAATTCGCCCTGGGTTGCGTCCCAGCGCATGCCGTATTTGGTTAGAATTTGCACTTTGTCGCGTGGCAGGTCGCGGATGGCTTCGCCGACGATTTCTTCACTCGTGCCTTGCCCGTAGATCGGTGCGGTGTCGATGGACGTTACGCCCTGCTCATACGACGCGCGGATGGCGTCGACGGCGTCCTGGCGTTCGGTGCCGCCCCACATCCAGCCCCCGGCGGCCCAGGCCCCGAAGGTAATGGCTGAAACGCGCAGGTCCGACTCGCCCAATGTTCTGTATTCCATACGTTGCTTGATAACTGAGTTTGTCAGTAGAAGCAAATTGATCGTCTTTTTGTTGGGCAAACGGGGCGGTTAAACGGTATTTGGCCGCAGAATTTGGCAACGGTTCTCGGAGCCAGTTCTAAAAAAACGCAGCGTCCGACGGGTCGGACGCTGCGCGCTATTAGTTCGTTAGCCGGCTAACCCCCTACCGCCGATTACCAAACAGGCGCAGCAGGTACAGAAACATATTGATGAAGTCCAGGTACAGCGTCAACGCACCGATAATGGCTTCTTTCCGGTCTTCGTCGGTGCCCGCGTTGCCGATGATGTTCATCTGCTTAATCTTCTGCGTGTCGTAGGCCGTCAG
>CAXUEB010000119.1:8704-10479 GCA_964249775.1 uncultured Spirosoma sp. | reverse complement strand
AATCGAGCCGCCCGTGTAAAGCAGAAAGATAGCCGCCATCGTTAGACCATTCATGACCGCGTAGCCGATGAACATCGCCGTAGCGGTGGTGGCCGAAACGCGCCGGACAGCCGCCGATAGCGAAATTACCAGCAAGACCTCACCGATAAGCAAACCGTAGAAAACGAGCCGGTTACCAAAGATCAGCTCGGTCAGAGCGGGTGAACTGGCTACGAAAATCGACACGACGGCCGTGATGAGCAGGGCCATCGTCATCCAGCCGTATACCTGCGTCATGAAAGCGGCTTGCTCCTGCCGAACTTGTTCGACCGTCAGCGACGGATGCGGTTGATGCGAAAACGATTGGGGTTCCATAGAAACAGGAGGGGATTTAATTTGGAAAGCACGTTAATACCCTTGTCTGCATGTAATTATACACCAACGCGGACTTATTTGTTTCGCCTATCGAATGATTGGCGTTAAGCGCATGGATTGACTCACACTTGCGCAACTTTCAGCACCAGCGCGTTCGTAATCCAGCCAATTACTTTCGACTCGGGCTTACCGTCTTTAGTGACGAATACGTCCGAACACGCCGGCTGCTGATCCATGATGCGCTTCACTTCGTGCAGGTTAACGTCCGTCGTCACAAACGCCAGCCCGTCGGTTCGGACAATCGCGAAGTACTTTGCGTCCGTCAGCAGATCGTTTAACGTAAGCTGGGCAACCTCGGCCGAGCCGCGGGCAATCAGAAACTCATGGACTGTGCTTTTGTGCAACACGCAAACGGCAATACCATCTTTGGTGAGAATCGGCAGGCGGTTGCGCTCGGTCATATAGCGATCCAAAATATCTCGTTTGAGTAGATAAGCTGCCGGTTCCTGGTCCAGCCTGAGCGTGTCGGCTTCGGCAATGTTAATCATCACGCTGCGGACGGACGTAGCCTGTAGCTTTTCGGCGGAAGTGGTAATCTGCCGCACTAAGTTGGCGGTGCTCCGGGCGGCTGCTTCATAATTCTCGCGGGAAAAGTAGAACGCCAGCACCGTACCGATCCAAGCGCTCACGACCGGCAGAATAACGCCCAGCACGTAGCGGCCTACCTCAAAAAAGTCTTCGCTGCGTTGTTCACTGTCGGCTAAACTTCCGCCGGTTAGAATCACTACCTGCCCAACCAGCATAATGGCCACCACGATGGCAATGGCGATCAGCGCGTACGTCGTCAACTGGCGGGCCAGCCGAATCCTGAAATCTTTGTCGTCCATGCGGCTAAGTTACAGCACCACGGCCAATCCAAAGAGTTAAGTTTCCCCTGTTTTTAGCGTTCAGTTAACGCGCGTCGGCTCCGAGCCACATTCCGTGGAAACCCAGCGGAATGTTGTGCGGCAGCCGCAACCGGGCCACCGTTCGCAGGTCGGCGGCATCGGCCACGATTAGATCCGTGGTCTTGGAACGTCCGTCGAACCGCAGGTACAGTAGCCACGCGTCGTCTTCGGCTATGCTACTCGGACCATCCGGTCTGGGACCATCCAGTCCGGGACCATCCGGTCGGGAACGCGGCACGACGATGGGTTCGCTGGGCAGCGTATCGTCGTCGCCCCGGTGCAGGCCCGTACCCGTTTGCGCGTCAATCTTAACGATGTGGTCGAATAAGGGCTTGGTATGCGTCAGCGGCCGGCCGATGCTCCAACTGTAGCGGTACGGCCGGCCGGTGCGGTCGGGATGAATTTCGGGGAGTTCGCCTTCGTACTCGGCCAGCGGTTGGCGCACGACGTCTTTCTTAACCAGGTCAATCCGGT
>CAXUEB010000119.1:7961-8694 GCA_964249775.1 uncultured Spirosoma sp. | reverse complement strand
CGTCGGCTAAATTACCGGCCAGATACGCTTTCATGCCCGCCGAATCGGGGAAATCTTCCAGCATCAGTCCGTCAACGACCAGCGTTCCGTCGGTATCTTGATAACCGTTAACGAAATGAAACACAAAGCAGAAGTCCGTCTGGAGCCGGTGCACTTGATCGTCCGGGCCAACCACCAGCACCTGCGTTGGGTTGGCCCGGTTGACCCGAATGGACGCGGCCGGTGAAGCTAATCCGGCCAGGGCGCGCGGCATATCGAACGCCACGGGCGTCAGAAAAAACACCCGATGACCGCTTTCTGTCAGAACAAAATCGTGGGCGAACGTCATATCGGCCATTTCAATGGCGTGGGCGATGCGCGCCTTACCGCCGGGATCAACTTCGTACAGCACCAGCCGCTGCTTCGTACCCGCTACGGTGCCGAAGTTGTGCAACACGCCGGTCGTCGGGTGAATCTTCGGGTGCGCCGAAAACGGCATTTCGGGCGTGATGCGGCTGTCAAGCCACGAAAATTGGTTGCGCAGCACACCTCCGTAATCGTAGCGGTCGATGGTGTCGAGCGTATCCGGGTCGATGCGGTGCGGCCAGCCACCTTCCCAAAGCGCCATCATGTGCCCACCGTGCCAGATTACGCTCGTATTGGCCGCATTCTTGAACTTCATGCGGAAGACGTTCTTGCGAATACCACCCGGCAGGTTCGTCCCGAATGAGCGGTACAGCATCCGCCCGGCGCG